>DATDNH010000450.1:0-19163 GCA_036518395.1 Candidatus Angelobacter sp.
GAAGGAGGAAGGCGGGCGGCACACGCCGTTCTTCAAGGGATACCGTCCACAGTTCTACTTCCGCACGACGGACGTGACGGGAGTAGCGGAGCTACCGGCGGGTACGGAGATGGTGATGCCGGGAGACAACGTGGCGCTGACGATTGAGCTGATCACGCCGGTGGCGATGGAGAAAGGCTTGCGGTTCGCCATCCGCGAAGGCGGCCGGACCGTAGGCGCTGGAACCATTTCAGAAATTATTCAGTAAGAGAACAATCAGCGGTTAGCGACTTAAGTTAAAAGCGCACCGCAAAGATCTTTGAGGAAACGACCTTGATAGGAAAAGAGAGAATTCGCATACGACTGAAGGCTTACGACTATCGCATCCTGGATCAGTCCACGGGTGAGATTGTGGATACGGCCAAGCGCACTGGAGCGCAGATTGCTGGCCCAATCCCGTTGCCTACGGTCAAGAACAAGTATTGCGTGCTGCGGTCACCGCACGTGGACAAAAAATCACGCGAAGCTTTCGAAATTCGCACGCACAAGCGCCTGATCGACATCCTGGAGCCGACGCAGAACACGGTAGACGCGCTGATGAAGCTCGATCTTCCCGCGGGCGTGGATGTGGAGATCAAGGCGTTCGGGAAAGAGCATAAATAAGCTATTGGCTTTTGGCTTTGTCTCGAAGAAGCTGGAGGCGTGAGCTAAAGGCCAAAAGCTAAAAGCCAAAAGCGAAAACCTACAGTTCCTGCAAGTCGCTGCTTACAGGAATGATGAGGAGAAGAAACAATGGTTAACGGAATTTTAGGAAAAAAGATCGGCATGACCCAGGTCTTCGATGACCAGGGCAACATTCATCCGGTCACGGTGCTGCAAGCTGGCCCATGCGTAGTCACGCAAATCAAGCGCGCCAACAAAGATGGGTATGAGGCAGCGCAGATTGGCCTGGTGGAATTTGTCAAAGGCAAGAACGTGACCAGGCCCATGCAGGGACATTTCAGCAAGCACGACCTGCCTCCGGTCAAGTTCATGCGCGAGGTCGCGGTGGAAGATACGCCGGGAGCGGCGGTTGCATCGGCGGAACAATCAGCCGAGCAGCCGGCCGAGGGCGCAGACACACAGTCGAGCAATGGATTGAAAGTTGGATCGAAAGTGCTGGTGGATATTTTCAGCAGCGAGAAGTATGTCGACGTGATTGGCGTAAGTAAAGGACGCGGCTTTGCCGGCGTGGTGCGGCGTCATCACTTCGGCGGCGGCCCCGCGGCCCACGGGCACATGTTCCAGGTGCAGGGCTCTATTGGAGCGTCATCGTTTCCGTCGCGTACTTTCCCGGGACAGCGCATGTCCGGTCACATGGGCACGGACCAGGTGACGGTTCGGAACCTGAAGATTCGCGGAATCGATAACGATGACAATCTGCTGCTGGTCGAAGGTGCAGTGCCGGGCCCGAAGAACGGATACGTGGTGATCCTGAAGGCCAAGAAGCCGCCCAGAGAGCGTCGCGGCTTCGCCGGAGCAACCACGATTGACCCGTTGAAGGCAGCCAAGAAAGCAGCAGCCGGCAAGGGCAAAAAATAGGCAACAGGCAATAGGCTACAGGCAACAGCAAACCGGATAGGGAATAGACAGTAAGGACAACGAAACAAGAGCTAAAGGCCAAGGGCCAATAGCCAAGAGCTAAACATGGCGACGATTGATGTAATCAACTTAGAAGGCAAAAAAGTCGGCACGCTGGAACTGGCAGACGAAGTCTTCGGCGCGGTGAACGAAGATCTGCTTTGGGAAGCAGTCAAGCATTATCGTGCTTCACTGCGCGCCGGAACCCATGCCACAAAAAACCGAAAGCTTGTTTCCGGTTCAGGGAAAAAGCTGTGGCGGCAAAAAGGAACCGGACGCGCTCGCGTGGGCTCCATCCGGTCGCCTCTGTGGCGGCATGGTGGAACCATTCACGGACCGCAACCCCGGTCGTATGACTATCAATTCCCGCGGAAAAAACTGCTGGGCGCTTTGCGCTCGGCGCTGGCCGCGAAATTTGCCGACGGCAAGCTTACCGTAGTCGAAAACTTCGAACTGGATGAGCCCAAAACCAGCACGTTTCGCAAAACCCTCGACACATTAGGCGCCGAAAAAGGCGCGCTGCTGGTGGATGGCGCCAAGGAAAACAACAATCTGCGGCTCAGCTCGCGCAATATTCCCGGAGTGGAACTGGTTTCCGGCAATCAGGTACATCCGTATCACCTGCTGCGCTATGAAACCGTGATCTTTGCCCAGCCTGCGCTGGAGAAGCTGCAGGACTCGCTGAAAGCCGCGGCGCCCAAACGGAAAGCGGAGGTGGCGTAATGAAGTCTGCATATCAGATCATCCGCCGCCCGGTAATCACGGAAAAAGGCCTGGGCGTGAAAGAACGCGAAGGCACGCTGGTGTTTGAGGTTGCCGGCAAGGCCACCAAGACGGAAGTGAAAGAAGCTGTGCAGAAGATTTTCAAGGTAAAGGTTGACTCCGTGCGCACCGCCACTTTTCAGGGCAAGGAGCGTCGGAGAGGAAAGTTCGCCGGCTATCGTCCCGACTGGAAGAAAGCGTACGTGCGGCTGAAGGAAGGCGAAAAAATGCCGGAGTACGCACAGAATTTGTGATTCGTGATTTTTGATTTTTGATTTGTGATTTGAACAAAGGAAATTGCCCGGCTTTGGTTCGCGCTTAGCGCAGGAAGACACAAGCTAAGGGCCAAGGGCCAAAAGCCAAAGGCTGGTTTTAATATGCCTATCAAAACTTACAGACCGATGACACCGTCGTTGCGGTTTCAGACCACGTTGACCAACGAGGAACTGACCGCCGACAAACCGCACAAGCCGTTGACCCGGATCAAGCAGCGCACCGGTGGACGCCGGAATGCGGGCGACATCACCATCTGGCATCGCGGTGGCGGACACAAGCGCAAGCTCCGCGCCATTGACTTCAAGCGCGATAAAGCTGCTGTGCCTGGCACGGTTGTCTCGATCGAATACGATCCTAACCGCTCGGCGCGCATTGCGCTGATTTCTTACGCGGATGGTGACAAGCGTTACATCCTGCATCCCGTGGGGCTGCAGGTAGGACAGAAGATCGTCAGCGGCCCGGAAGCCGACATCCTGGTGGGCAATGCTTTGCCGCTGCGCAACATTCCCGCCGGCACCACGATCCACAACATCGAACTGCGCCCCGGAAAAGGCGCGCAGATGGTGCGTTCCGCCGGTGGCGCGGCGCAGCTTGTGGCCAAGGAAGATGAGTACGCGCTGATCAAGCTGCCTTCGGGCGAAACCCGCAAAGTGCTCATTGACTGCATGGCAACTGTGGGACAGATCGGCAATGTAGACCATGAAAACATCTCCATCGGCAAGGCCGGACGCAAGCGCTGGATGGGACGACGCCCGGTGAATCGCGGCGTGGCCATGAATCCGGTGGACCATCCGCATGGCGGCGGCGAAGGGAAAACATCCGGTGGACGTCACCCGGTGACTCCGTGGGGCCAACCGACACGCGGCTACAAAACGCGCAATAACAAGCGCACAGACGACTTCATTGTCAGCAGGAGACAGAAATAATGGCGCGTTCGCTGAAAAAGGGGCCGTTCATTGACGGCCACTTGCTCAAAAGAATTGAAGACATGAACCAGAAGAATGACAAAAAAGTCATTCGCACCTGGTCACGCCGCTCCACCATCTCTCCGGAAATGGTGGGACATACCATCGGTGTTCATAACGGGAAGAAGTTTATTCCGGTGTACGTCACTGAGAACATGGTGGGACACAAGCTGGGTGAGTTTTCATTCACTCGTCAGTTCAAATCGCACGGCGTACGGGCCGTAGTCACTGAGACCACGGCCAGGCCGGCGATGCCGGGACAGATCACTCCGCAGGCGCCGGCAACACCTGCGCCGGGAGCGGCACCCGCAGCGCCGACGAAATAGCGGCGTTGTGAGAAGAAATAAGACTGAATAAAGGTCGAAATTTTTATGGAATTTAAAGCAAAAGCACGGTTCGTGCGAGTCTCGCCGCAGAAGGCGCGGCTGGTGCTGGACCTGATCAAAGGCAAGCGGGTGGAAGAGGCTCTCGGCGCGCTCATGTTTGCCCGCAAGCGCATTGCTCCGGACATCGCCGCGCTGGTGCGTTCCGCGGTACAGAATGCGGACTACCTGAGCGGAGAAAAAGGCCTTGATGTGGACGTTGACAATCTCTACGTCAAGAGCGCTATCGCGAACGATGGCCCGCGCATGAAGCGCATTCGTCCGGCGCCAATGGGACGCGCATATCGCTACCAGCGGCGCATTGCTCATTTGGAAATCGTGCTGGCGGAAAAAGGCGCGAAAGATCAGGAAGATTTGGCCACAGTAGTCGGTGAAGAGCAGGAAGCTGCCGCGGCGGCAGCTCCAAAGAAGAAGGCTGCGAGCGCAAAGAAAAAATCGGCAGGCCGCCGCAAGAAGACGGTTGCATCGAGGTAAAGGTGAGCGCGGAGCGACCGCCGGAATAGCGGGAGCACGCGAGGGCGCAACAGCGAAGCGTTGTGGAGCCCTTGAAGAAACGAGGATTTATGGGACAAAAAGTTCATCCATACGGATTTCGCCTCGGCTACACCAAGCCCTGGCGGTCGCGTTGGTTTGTGGAGCGCGATTACAACAAGCTGCTTCTGGAAGATGTGAAGCTGAAGGACGAGCTGAAGGAAAAGCTCAAGTCCGCGGGCGTCAGCTCGATTGAAATTGAGCGGCCCGGCAACAAGCTGCGCATCATCATCCGCACCGCGCGTCCGGGAATCATCATCGGACGCAAGGGCGCGGAAATTGACAAGCTCAAGCAGGACCTGCAGAAGCGCACTTCGCGCGATGTCTTTATCGACATCCAGGAAGTGCACAAGCCGGAGCTTGATGCCCAGCTCGTTTCCGAGTCCATCGCGTTGCAGCTTGAAAAACGGGTTGGCTTCCGCCGCGCCATGCGCAAGAGTGTGGATTCAGCCCTGCGCTTCGGATGCAAAGGCATTAAGGTCCGCGTCTCGGGCCGGCTGAATGGCAATGAAATCGCCCGCTCCGAGTGGTACCTGCAAGGGCGCCTGCCGCTGCACACGTTGCGCGCGGACATTGAATACGGCTTTTCTGAAGCCAGGACAACTTACGGAATCATCGGCGTCAAGACGTGGATCTATCGCGGCGACATCCTGCCGCAAAAGAAACGCGCCGGCGATCAGGTGACCGCAGGAGCGTTCTGAAGGGTTGAAGGTTTTGCCAAAGGCTAAGGGCCAAAGGCCAAGGGCTTTTAGCTAGCAGCAAGCAGCTTTTAGCTAGCAGCTAGCAGCTAAGAAAACAGAGCTGGCACTACAAGGATTTTGAACAATGTTAATGCCGAAAAAAGTTAAATACCGCAAGCAGCAGCGCGGACGCATGCGCGGCAAGTCCTGGCGCGGCGGCGAGCTGGCTTTCGGGAACTACGGACTCAAGGTCATGGAGCCGGGCTGGATTACTGACCGCCAGATTGAAGCCAGCCGCGTGGCCATGACGCGTTTTGTGAAGCGCGGCGGAAAAATCTGGGTGCGTCTTTTCCCGGACAAGCCTGTAACCAAGAAACCTGCTGAAACCCGTATGGGCAAAGGCAAAGGCGCGCCGGACCACTGGGTTGCCGTGGTGAAGCCCGGCAGGGTGTTGTTTGAGATGGAAGGCGTCACTGTGACAGAAGCTCAGGAAGCCATGCGCCTGGCTTCGCACAAATTGGGGCTGAGAACGAAGTTTATATCTCGAGCCACAACGCATTAGAGATTTGGTAATTGGATAAGTTCGTAAGTGGGTAATTGAAAACCATGGGGGAACAAGCTTCGCCCTGCGAAGCAGGCTCCCAAGACAGATTGAACACTATGGATGCAGAAAAAATTCGAAATTTGACCGATGCCGAGCTCAGGCACCAGGAGCGCGATCTCAACGATCAGCTCTTCCGTTTGAAATTCCAGCTCAAGATGGGGCAGACGGAAAGCCTGAAGAAAATTCGCGGGCTGCGCAAGGACGTGGCGCGCGTGAAGACCATCATGCGGGAAAAAGAATTGGCCGCGGCCAGTGAAGCCGGAAAAGGCAAAGCGAGGAAGAAGTAAATGGCAGAGACTGCAACAACAACGCAGAAGGAGAGCCGCCGCAGCACCAAGATCGGCCAAGTGGTTTCCACCAAGATGAGCAAAACGATCGTGGTGGAAGTGAGCATGCGCAAGTCACACGGGCTTTATCGGCGCGTGATTGCCAAGAGCAAGAAATTCTACGCCCACGATGAGAACAACACCGCGCGCGTTGGTGACTTCGTGGAAATCGAAGAAACGCGGCCACTGTCCCGTCTGAAGCGCTGGAAATTGAAGAACGTTATCCAGAAGGCCAAGCTGGTCGGCGCCGAAGAGACACAGCAGCCCGAAGCATAAGCGCAAGAAGGAGAAACCACCATGGCAGTCATGATGAGAACGATTCTCGACGTGGCCGATAACAGCGGCGCACGGCGCTTGCAGATGATCCTGCCGCTGGGCGGGCATACGGGCCTGAGCGCCGGTCTGGGCGACGTAGTCACAGCTGCGGTGAAGGAAGCCGCTCCCGATGGCACTGCGAAGAAAGGCACAGTGGTCAAATGCGTCATCGTGCGGCAGCGCAAAGAACATCGCCGCAAAGATGGAACCTACATTCGCTTCGACCAGAATGCCGCTGTGCTCATCAATGAAGCGGGCGAGCCGATCGGCACCCGCGTGTTCGGCCCGGTGGCGCGCGAATTGCGCGAAAAGAAATTTTTGAAGATTGTTTCGCTCGCGCCGGAAGTGCTTTGAAACATTGAGGAACAGAGTTAAGAGTCTATGCATACACGAGTTGACATCAAGCGCAATGACACGGTGAAAGTGATCACCGGTCGCGATAAAGGCAAGCAGGGGCGCGTTCTGCGCGTTTTTCCCGACGAGGCTAAAGTGCTGGTCGAGCACGTAATGATGGTGAAGAAGAGCGTGCGGCCGAATCCGCAGCGCAACATCAAGGGCGGAATTGCCGAGCAGGAATCACCGGTCTCGATTTCGAACGTGATGATCGTCTGCCCCACATGCGGCCCGTCGCGCATTGGACATGAGGTGCGCGGCGAAAGGCACGTGCGCATCTGCAGAAGGTGCAAAGGTCCGCTGGATAAATAGGTTTTAGCTAAGGGCCAAAGGCCAAGGGCTGAAGGCTCTTGTAGAAATTGATTACCTCACGAACCCGTGAAACCGGAAACCGTGAGAAAGGTAGAACAAAGGTACATGGCAACTGCAAAAACACACGCAAGGCTGCGGGAACGATTCAGCAAAGAGATCGCTCCCGCGCTGATGAAGGAATTGGGGCTGAATAACCCCATGGCTGTTCCGCGGCTGCACAAGATCGTGGTGAACATGGGCGTGGGGGAGGCCACGCAGAACAGCAAGGTTCTTGATCCTCTGGCCAATGATCTGGCGCAGATCGCCGGGCAGAAGCCGGTGATTACGCGGGCCAAGAAATCAATTGCCGCCTTCAAGGTTCGCAGCGGCATGGCGATTGGCGCCATGGTCACCCTGCGCGGTGATCGCATGTACGAGTTTCTCGACCGGCTGATCAATGTTGCCCTGCCGCGCGTGCGCGACTTCCGCGGCGTCTCAACCAAGTCGTTCGATGGACGCGGAAATTACACGCTCGGCCTGCGCGACCAGTTGATTTTTCCGGAAATTGATTACGCCAAGGTGGACAAGCTCAAGGGCATGAACGTGACCATTGTGACCACGGCCCGCGACGATAACCAGGCGCGCGCCCTGCTCAAGCACATGGGGATGCCGTTTAGAGAAGCAGTTAGCAAATAGCAATTTGCAATTCAGCATGGAAGACAAGTTTGGCATAGATCGACTGAAGAAATTTTGATTGATGAAAGGTTTGAAGAAGCAAAAACGCAATAGGGAATTGGCGATGTGAAGCGTGACGGATACGAAGAGAGTCAAGCTAATTGCCAATTGCTAATTGCCAATTGCTTAGGGTGAGCGCGGAGCGAGCGCCGTAACAGCGCGAGCAGAGCGCGAGGGCGCGGCAGGCGAAGCCGTTGCCGAGCCCTGGAAAAGAAGATATGGCTACAACAGCAAAGATTGCCAAGACGAACAAGAAACCCAAGTTCTCCACCCAGCACCGCAACCGTTGCAGCATCTGCGGACGTCCGCGCGGCTACCTGCGCAAGTTCGGACTGTGCCGCCTGTGCTTCCGCGGCCTCGCGTTGAAGGGCGAGATCCCCGGGGTTTCCAAGTCGTCGTGGTAGAGGAGCTATTGGCTCTTGGCTATTGGGCCTTTGGCTTGGGTTTGGGAGTTCCAACAGATTCGATTCAGTTAGTTGTCTGGCTTGACTGAAGATTCCAAACCCACGAAGAACGAGCCAAGAGCTAAGAGCCAAAAGCCAATGGCTAACGCAGTACGTCACGGCTGGTTTCCCCAGCAATGCGGGACAAACGCGTGACGATAATTAGGAGAAAGTAAATGAGTTTGACCGATCCGGTCGCAGATTTGCTGGCGCGCATTCGCAACTCAATCCATGCGCGTCACCAGAAGCTCGATGTCCCGGCTTCCAAGTTGAAGCTGGAGATCGCGCGCATTTTGAAGGAAGAAGGATACATCGCCAATTTCAAAGCGGCGGAAGAAGAGGGCAGAAGAGTCCTGCGCATTTATCTGAAGTATGGTCCGGATAACAATGCCGCCATCTCCAATTTGCAGCGCATCTCCCGACCGGGCTGCCGCGTCTACGTGCGCCGCAACCAGATTCCCCGTGTGCTTGGTGGATTGGGAATCAACATCCTCACCACTCCCAAGGGAGTGATGACAGGGCGCCAGGCGCGCAAGCAGGGCCTGGGCGGCGAGCTACTGTGCGAAGTATGGTAGCGCCGAAGGCGCGTGGACGGGTGAGCGCGGAGCGAGCGCCAGACTAGCGCGAGCATAGCGCGAGGGCGAAACAGCGAAGCGTTGTGGAGCCCTTAAAAATAAAGACGAGCCCATCGCGCAAGCGGTGGGAAAGCGATTAAGAAGGAATTCACGAATATGTCTCGTATCGGAAATAAACCGATCCCGCTCCCGCAGGGAGTGAAATTTGAAGTTAAGGGCAACACCGTCGTCGTGCAGGGCCCAAAGGGCCAGGTGGAGACCCATCTGCCCAATGGAGTGAAGCTGCAGCCGGTGGACGGACACATCCAGGTCACGCGTGAGAACGATGACCGTGCTCCTGTTCACGGGTTGGTCCGCGCCCTTGTGAACAACGCCGTCAACGGTGTAACCAAAGGCTGGACGAAGGAACTGGAAATCATCGGCATCGGCTATCGCGCCGAGCTGAAGGGCAAGAACACTGTAGTGTTCACACTCGGCTACTCGCATCCGATCGAGTTCCCGCTGCCCGCCGGCGTAACGGTTGCTATCGATCCGAAGCAGACCAAGCTGACGGTCAATGGCATTGACCGCCAGAAGGTCGGACAAGTCGCGGCGGACATGCGTGGCTTGCGTCCTCCGGACCCTTACAAACAAAAGGGCGTCCGCTACGCAGGCGAGAGATTGAAGAAGAAGGTAGGCAAGACAGGAGCTAAGTGACCGCGTTAAGCAGGCGTGAGCGAAGCGGGAGCCTGCTGCGGTCATCCTGAGGACGCAGTCCGAAGGATCTCTAAAATTGGGTAATTGAGTAAGTCGGTAATTGGGTAATTGAAGAACGTTTTTGAGTTTCAATTATTCAATTACGCAATTACAAAATCACCCAATTCTGAAATGAAGAGGCACTAATTTTTTGATCGTGGAGCTAATAGAGCACTACGAAGCAAAGGCAACGACATGATTCCTGAGATTTCGAAAAATAAGATCCGCAAGCGGATTCACAGCCGCATTCGCGAGAAAGTTGCGGGCTCAAAGGAGCGGCCGCGCTTGAACGTTTATCGCTCGCTCAACCACATTTACGTGCAGTTGATTGATGATTCCGATGGCGTGACCATCACTTCTGCCAGCACCGCGAAGGCCGGCGAGAAGGGCGCGAAGCGGACCGGCGGCAACCTTGCCAGCGCGAAGGAAGTCGGCAAGCAGATTGCCCAGCAGGCAATGCAAAAGGGCATCAAGAAGGTTGTGTTTGATCGCGGCGGATATCTTTATCACGGACGCATTAAAGCGCTGGCTGACGCGGCCCGCGAAGCAGGTCTGGAGTTCTAATGCCAACAGCAACAATCAGCAAGAAGAAATTAGACGCCGGCAGCTACCAGATAAAAGATCAGGTGGTTGCCATCAATCGTGTGACCAAGGTGGTGAAGGGCGGCAAGAACATGTCGTTCGCTGCGCTGGTCGTGGTCGGCGATCCCACTGCGGGAGTGGTCGGCTATGGTTCCGGAAAGGCCAAGGAAGTGCCGCAGGCCATCCGTAAAGGCATTGAGGCTGCCAAGAAGAACCTGATGAAGGTGAATCTCACGCAGAACTCCATACCCCATGCGGTGCTCGGACGTTATGGCTCCGGCATGGTACTGCTCAAGCCGGCGCCGGAAGGCACAGGCGTGATTGCCGGGGGAGCGGTGCGTGCGGTCATGACTTCGGCGGGCGTTCAGAACGTGCTGACCAAATCCATCGGCACGCCCAATCCGCACAACGTGATCAAGGCCACATTTGACGCCTTGAAGAAGCTGCGTGACCGCGAAGAGGTTGCCACCATGCGTGGCAAGACCTCGCAGGAGCTGTAGAACATGACCGCAGAAAAGAAAAAAATTCGCATCAAGTATGTCCGCTCCAAGATCGCCACGCCGCAAAAGCATAAGCTGGTGGTCAAAGGGCTGGGCTTCACCCGGTTGTACCAGGTGATCGAGCGTGAGGATACCCCCTCGATCCGTGGAATGATTGCCAAGATTCCCCACCTGGTCCAGGTCGTGGAGTAAAAAAGAAGGGATATAACGTGCCAGTAAATTTATCGACACTGAGGCCTCCCAAGGGCGCTACTGCGAACCGCAAGCGCGTTGGCCGGGGTATGGGCAGCGGCATGGGCAAGACTTCCACCCGCGGCCACAAAGGTCAGGGCTCGCGCTCCGGCTCGCGCCTGCTGCGCGGCTTTGAAGGCGGTCAGATGCCTTTGCACCGCCGCCTGCCCAAGCGCGGCTTTACCAATATCTTTCGCACTGAATACCGGATTATCAATCTGGAACGCCTGGCCGAACTGGGCGAGACGAACATCACTCCGGAATTGCTTGTGGAAAAAGGCCTGGCGAGCAAGAATGATCTGATCAAAGTTCTGGGCGACGGCGATCTCAAGTCTGCGTTGACGGTTCAGGCACACAGGTTTTCCAAATCGGCGAAGGAAAAGATCACCAACGCAGGCGGCAAGGCTGAATGGATTGGGGGCGAGCCTGTCCCGAAGCCGCAACCGAAACCAAAAGTTGAGGCCAAAGCGCCTGAAGCCAAAGCTGCACCCGAAAACAAGGCTCCAGGCAAAACCGAAGGCAAGCAGGACAAGAAAAAGCAGAAGAAGTAACCGATGTTTGAAAAATTTGCCAATATCTTCCGCGTGCCAGACCTGCGCAAGCGTGTGTTGTTCACGCTGGCCATGCTGGCGGTCTACCGCCTGGGCGCTCACATTCCCACTCCGGGAATTGATACCGCGCGCCTGGCGCAGGCGTTTGCCGGACAGTCAGGCGGCCTGCTGGGCTTTTACGACCTGTTCAGCGGCGGCAATCTGCGCCGTCTGACGGTCTTTGCCCTCGGCATCATGCCGTATATCACTGCATCCATCATTCTGCAGTTGCTTACGGTGGTTTATGAGCCGCTGGCGCGCCTGCAAAAAGAAGGTGAGCTGGGACGCAGGAAGATCACCCAATGGACGCGCTATCTCACGTTCATTCTTTCCTCGCTGCAGTCGCTGGGTATTGCCTACACTCTGCAGAGCCAGGGCTTCGTGCTCAATCCCGGCTGGTCGTTCATTCTTATGACGATCATCACGCTCACCACGGGCAGCGTCTTCATTATGTGGCTGGGCGAGCAGATCACCGAACGCGGCGTTGGCAATGGAATGTCGTTGCTGATCTTTGCCGGCATTGTTGCCGGGTTGCCGCGAGGAATCGCCGAACTCTGGGGCAAGGTCAAGAGCGGAAGCTGGGGTCCGTTTACGCCCATGGCAATCGCATTCCTCGTAGCCCTGATGATTGTTGTAGTTGGCTTCATCGTGTTTATGGAGCGCGGTGAGCGGCGCATCCCGGTTCAGTACGCCAAACGCGTCGTAGGCCGGCGCATTATGGGCGGTCAGTCCACGCACCTCCCATTGCGCGTGAACTCAGGCGGCGTCATGCCGGTGATCTTTGCTTCGTCGCTGCTTAGTATTCCTGCCATGCTGACCGTCGGCGCATCGCAGACGGGATTCGTTCATCGTTATTTTGGCGGCTTGCTGAACCAGCTCAGGTGGGGCGAACCGCTCTACACCCTGCTTTATGCTGTGGGCATCATCTTCTTTGCCTACTTCTACGTTTCCATCGTGTTCAATCCGTCTGACGTAGCGGACAACATGCGCAAGTACGGTGGATTCATTCCCGGCATCCGGCCAGGACATCGCACCCGCGATTACATCAATACCGTCCTTACGCGGATCACTTTCGTGGGCGGTCTGTACCTGATTCTGATCTCGCTGATTCCGGAATGGATGATCGCCGGTCTGCACCTCAATCACCTGCCCTGGTGGTTGGGAGGAAATTTCTTCGACAAGATGCCGAACTGGGTCTTGAACGGCTTGAACGTGACCTTTTACTTCGGCGGCACTTCGCTGCTGATTGTGGTTGGCGTGGCCATGGATACGGTCAACCAGATCGAATCGCAGTTGATCATGCGCCACTATGAAGGCTTTACGCCGCGCAGCGGACGTATCCGCGGCCGGAGGATCTGGTAAGCTGTGTCCACCCAGAGCGCCACTGACACTATGGCCGGAAAAGCAGTTGCCGTTGGTCCCGTCATCATGTTGGGAGCGCCGGGAGCCGGCAAGGGCACCCAGGCCAAGTGCATCGCTCAAAATTACGGCATAGCCCACATCTCGACGGGCGACATTCTCCGTGACAATGTGTCACGCGCAACTGACCTGGGTAAGAAAGCCAAGGCCATCATGGAGCGCGGGGAACTGGTTCCCGACGATCTGGTCAACGAAATGGTCAGCGAGCGTCTGGCGCGCAGCGATTGCGAGCGCGGGTTCATTCTGGATGGCTACCCCCGGACCATCGTCCAGGCGGAATGGCTGGACAGATTTCTCGCGTCCCGCACTTTTGGGGGACGGCAGCTTCCGCCCATTGTGATCAACATTCAGGTCGGATATAATCAATTACTGCAACGGCTTACCGGCAGGCGTTCTTGTCCCACCTGTGGTCGAATTTACAACGTCTACTTTCAGCCCCCGCGTCGCGAAGGTGTTTGCGACGAAGATGGTACCCCGCTCATCCAACGTAAAGATGACTCGGAAGAGGTCATTTCTGAACGTTTGAAAGCTTATGAGCGGCAGACTTTGCCTCTGGTGGACTACTACCGCCGGCAAGGCCGTTTGTTTGAAGTGCATGGCGAGCTTCCCGTGGAAGAAGTGACTGCAGACGTGCTGGCCTTGATTGAAAAGCAGCGGGAAAGCAATGATTAACTGCAAGTCACAGTCGGAACTGGACAAGATGCGGCGCAGCGGCCGCATTGTGCGCCAGGTGCTGGAAACGGTGCGCGCCATGGTTGCGCCCGGCGTCTCCACTATGGATCTGGAGCGCGCCGCGGAAGAAAAGATCAAAGAACTCGGCGCCAAGCCCGCGTTCAAGGGATATTACGATTATCCCTGCGTTCTTTGCACGTCGGTGAACAACGAAATCATCCACGGCATCCCGTCGGAAAAGCGGGCGCTGAAGGAAGGCGACATCGTTTCCATTGACTGCGGAGTGGTGCTGGATGGTTATTATGGCGATGCCGCTATCACCGTTCCTGTGGGTGGCACTCTGGATCCGGAGCTGAAGAAGCTGCTGGATGTCACGGAAACTTCGCTGAAGAAAGCCATTCAGGAAGTCCGGCTGGGCAAGACGCTGGGCGACATCGGCGCGGCAGTGCAGGAATACGTGGAAGCCAACGGCTTCAGCGTGGTGCGTGAATTTGTGGGCCACGGCATCGGCACCAAGCTGCATGAAGATCCGCAGGTGCCGAATTTTGGCGTTCGCGGCCACGGCACACGGTTGCGTGAAGGCATGGTGCTGGCCATTGAGCCGATGGTCAACATTGGCAAACCCGATGCGCGGGTGCTGAACGATAAGTGGACGGCAGTCACCGTGGACGGCAGCTACAGCGCTCATTTTGAGCATTGCGTTGCCGTAACCCGAAACGGTCCCGTGGTTTTGACGGAATAATTTTTTGGTAGAGACGGTGCTCCGCACTGTCCCATTTACGCGATTGAAATATCCTGGCCACCAACCGGGATCATATTTAGGAGCTATTTGAGCAAGGAAGACGCGATAGAGGTAATGGCGACGGTGATTGAGCCGCTCCCCAATGCCATGTTCCGGGTAGAACTGGAAAACAAGCATCAGGTGCTGGCGCACGTTTCCGGCAGAATGCGCAAGAATTTTATCCGCATTCTTCCTGGCGACAAGGTCGCGGTGGAACTTTCACCGTACGATCTGACCCGCGGAAGAATCGTTTATCGCTATAAATAGTTTTTGGAGCTTTTACTAGAAGCTGGCAGCTAGCGGCCAGCGGCTGAGGAAATCATGAAAGTCAGGGCATCAGTAAAAAAAATTTGCGACAAGTGCAAGATCGTGCACCGCAAGGGCGTAGTGCGCGTAATCTGCGAGAACTCGAAACATAAACAGAGACAAGGGTAGGAGACTAAATAATGGCACGTATCGCTGGCGTTGATCTTCCGCGTAACAAGCACGTGGACATCGCGCTGACTTACATTTACGGCATTGGCAACTCGCGCTCGCGGCGGATTCTTTCCAGCGCGAAAGTTGAAGCCATGAAGAAGGTGCAGGACCTGAACGAAGAGGAAGTGAACCGCATCCGCCAGGTCATTGAGAGTGAAGGCAACGTGGAAGGCGATCTGCGCAAAGACACTTCCATGCACATCAAGCGGTTGATTGAAATTGGGTCGTATCGCGGGTTCCGGCATCGCCGCAACCTGCCGGTGCGAGGCCAGCGCACCCATACCAACGCGCGCACCCGCAAAGGTCCGCGCAAAGGCACTGTCGCGCAAAAGAAGAAATCAACGGCTAAGACTTAATCCAGCCCTGAAAAGGGCGCAATTACTGAGCCCACCGCGTAAGCGGTGGGACATGAAGGATAGGGTGAGTGCGCAGTGAACACTGTCCCGTGCGAACGGAGCACGAGGGCGGAGAAGCGAAGCGTTGCGGAGCCCTAGAAGAGAAGACATGGCCAAAGAAAAAGCAGCACCAGCGGCAGGCGCCGCAGGAACACCGGCAGCGCCGGCCAAAGGCAAGAAAAAAGTTTTTAAGAAGAAGGAGCGCAAGAACGTCCCGCATGGGATTGCTTACATTCAGGCCTCCTTCAATAACACCATTGTGACCATCGCCGATGGCGAGGGCCGCACGGTGGCGTGGAAGAGCGCGGGCTCGCTGGGCTTTCGCGGATCGCGCAAAGGCACCCCGTTTGCCGCGCAGCAGGCGGCCATGAATGCCGCCAACCAGGCGCGCGAGCACGGCATGCGCAGTTTGGAAGTGCGCGTGAACGGTCCCGGATCGGGACGTGAATCGGCCATCCGGGCGCTGGCCGCCGCCGGAATTGAAGTCAAGTCCATCAAGGACGTGACTCCCATTCCCCACAACGGTTGCCGTCCGCCGAAGCGACGCAGAGTGTAGACAATGCAGCCGAATGCGATTTCGACGAAAGACGAGCGAAACGTGAAGTTGCGCGGAGTACTGGCGATGATTTATGTATCCGACGTCGCCCGCTCCATTGAGTTTTACAAACAGTTGGGATTCACGGTTGGGGGCACACATCAAGATAAGGGCAGGCTTGTGTGGGCCGAGCTTAGGACTGAGAACGGTCACTCGCAACTGATGCTGGCGAATTCAGCCAGGCCGATGAATCCGGGCGCGCAGGACATGCTGTTTTACCTGTACGCAGAAAATGTTGAGCAGTATCGCGAGCAACTGAAGGCCATAGGTCTCGCGGTCGGTCCAATGCAGTATCCGTTTTATTCGCCGCGCGGCGAGTTCAGGCTGGAAGACCCGGACGGGTGGTCCCTGTTTATCGCGCACGCGGATTAGCAATGGGTGAGCGCGGAGCGAGCGCGGAATAGCACGAGCAAAGCGCGAGGGGGCGGCAGGCAAAGTTGTTGCCGAGCCCTGACAAACAATGGATTGGGAAGAAGAGCCGCCAAGCTTGTAAACCAATCGTCACCAGAAGAATAGGAGAGAAAAATTGGCAAGATACACCGGACCAGTATGCCGCCTTTGCCGACGCGAAGGCATGAAACTATTTTTGAAAGGGCCCAAGTGCTTTAGCGACAAGTGCCCGATCGAGAAGCGCAACTTTGCCCCTGGCCAGCATGGCAAGGACCGCAAGGCCAAGGTCGTGGGATATGGCCTGCAACTGCGCGAAAAGCAGAAGGCCAAACGCATCTACTTCACCCTGGAAAACCAGTTCCGCAACTACTTTGAAAAGGCCGTGCGCAAGCCGGGCGTCACCGGCGAATTGCTGTTGCAGCAACTCGAGCGCCGTCTGGACAACGTGGTTTACCGGCTGGGATTCGCTATTTCACGCCGCCAGGCCCGGCAGCTGGTTCGCCATGGCCACGTCGACGTGAACGGACGCCGCGTAAACATTCCATCGTTCGAAGTCAATGCCGGCGATGAAATCCAGGTGCGGGAGAAGGCGCGCAAATTCACCGCCGTGGAAGGCGCGCGTGAATATTCCAGCCATCAGCCGGTTGTCAACTGGCTGGAGGTGGACCGCGACAACTTCAAGGGCCGCGTGCTCGCTTTGCCCAAGCGCGAAGACATCAACGCGCCGTTGAATGAGCAACTCATCGTGGAACTGTATTCGAAATAGTTTGTCATTCCGATCCCGCGAAGCGGGAGAGGAATCTGCTTTTGATTTTGCAGTTGCCAATTGCTAACTGCTAATTGCCAATTGCTGTTGTAAACAATCACCGCCCCAAACCAGCCCTGGGCTACGGAGCTCTTGCGCCAAACGGAGCGGAATTGAAAGGAAAAAAGAAACATGGCTCTTTGGAGAGGTTTTCAAAAACCCAAGCGTCTCGCGACCGATACCGAGACATTAACTGATAAATACGGCCGCTTTTATGCGCAGCCGTTTGAACGTGGATTCGGCACCACCATCGGCAACGCCCTCCGGCGCGTGCTGCTGTCCTCGATTGAGGGCGCGGCCGTCACCGCCGTCAAGATTGAAGGCGTGTTGCACGAATTCCAATCCATCCCTGGCGTGGTCGAGGACGCGACCGACATCATCCTCAACGTGAAGCAGGTGCCATTCAAGCTGAATGGCGATGGTCCCAAGGCCATCTATCTCAAGGCCGAGCAGCCTGGCGTCGTGACTTCCGGCATGATCGAGGCCGATGCCGACGTGGAAGTTCTTGATAAGAACGTCTACATTGCCACCGTCTCCGAAGGCGGCAAGCTGGAGATGGAGATGCGCCTGAAGCGCGGACGCGGCTACGTTTCCGCCGACAAGAATTTCGACGAAGACCTGGGACTGGGATTCATTCCCATCGATTCAGTCCACTCCCCGGTGCGCAAAGTCAATTACACCGTGGAAGCTGCGCGTCTGGGCCAGATCACCGATTACGACAAGCTCGATATCGAAATCTGGACCAACGGTTCCGTGGCTCCGGCCGACGCGCTTGGCCTTGCCGCCAAGCTGCTCAAGGACCACATGACCATCTTCATCAACTTTGAAGAGGAGCTGGAAACCGAGGCCAGAGAGGAGAAAGGGCCGCAGATTCGCAACGAGAACCTGAACCGCTCGGTGGAAGAGTTGGAGCTTTCTGTGCGCAGCTATAACTGCCTGAAGAATGCCAACATCCAGACCATCGGCGAGCTGGTGCAGAAGACTGAGGCGGAAATGCTGAAGACCAAGAACTTCGGCCGCAAGTCGCTCAACGAGATCAAGGAAATCCTGGCCTCGATGGGACTCTCTCTCGGCATGAAGATTGACGAGCAAGGCAACGCGGTGCCTGGCCCAACCAGCCAGTTGCCGTCGGCCATTCTGCCCCCAGCTCCAGTAGGCGGCGGCGGTATCGGCGGCGACGGACAGGAATTCTAGTAATCGGGTCGTCGGATCATCGGGTCCTCCGGTCATCGGAAACGATGGTGATCCGACGCACTTTGTCATTCCGATCCCGCCCGTTGTTTTGACCTGACGGAGTTTGGAGATTTTTGAAAACGGGCGGGAGAGGAATCTGCTTTTGGTTTAGCCAATTGCTATTTGCCAATTGCCAGTTGCTTTTCGCTAGAAGCTAGCAGCTAGGAGCTAGTAGCTCTTCACCAATTAGAAGATTAAGGAATCACGATCCATGCGCCATTTAAGAGCAACCAAAAAACTCGGACGGAACACCAGCCACCGGCGCGCCCTGCTGCGCAATCTGGTGACATCGCTCATGATCGAAGAGCGCATTGAAACCACGCCGGCCAAGGCCAAAGCCATGCGTCCGCACGTCGAAAAAATGATCACCCTGGGCAAGCGCGGCGACCTGGCTGCGCGCCGGCTCGCACACGCCTATCTGCTAACGCGCGAGTCAGTGGACCGGCTGTTTGACGACATCGCGCCGCGCATGGGTGACCGTAATGGCGGCTACCTGCGCATCCTGCACAAGGGCTTCCGCAAAGGCGACAACGCGCCAACGGTCTTCATCGAACTCGTCGGCAGCGAAAAAGTCATCGAAGCCAAACGGGCAAAGCGCGCCGAAATTCGCGCCAAGCGCAAAGAAGAAATCCGCAAGCAGATGGAAGAAGAGCAGAAGCAGGCAGCAGCCGACGAGGAAGCAGCCCCTGAAGCAGGAGGAGAAGGCGAAGCGGAAAAATAGGTTTTCGGTGTTTACCATCAACCGCGCCTCACGACCTGGGGCGCGGTTCGTTTTTAGCCGCTGATTTCGCAGATGTGCGCAGATCAGAACATTAGCCGCGAATAAACGCGAATGAACGCGAATTACAACATAGCAGATAGTTTCGACGCGTTTCGATCT
>DATDNH010000451.1:0-24119 GCA_036518395.1 Candidatus Angelobacter sp.
GAAAAACGCAATCCAAATCTGGTCGGCGGCGACATCAACGGCGGAGCAATGACAATAGGACAGGTTTTTTTTCGTCCTACGGCTACTCTCTACCGAACGCCGATCAAGAACGTGTATCTCTGTTCCTCTTCCACTCCGCCAGGCGGCGGCGCTCATGGGATGTGCGGCTACTTCGCCGCTGAAACCGCGCTGGCTACAAAATAAAAGCGGCTGCATTCAGCAGCCGCTTTACATTCTCGTCTTGCGGGTATTGCCTACTCTGGCGGTTTGCTGCCGCTGGGCGGAGTAGTTGTGCTCGGTGTAGTCGTCGTAGTTGGAGAAGCAGTTGTGCTTGGCGGAGTGGAAACTGTGGGCGACGTTCCTGGAGGACAAGGATTTGTTGTTGACGCGCTGGTTCCGGTCATAGGATTCGTGCCTGACATGGTGGGAGATGTTGTGGACGATGTTGTGTTGCTCGAACTGCCTGTCCCAACTTGACTGCTGCCTGATCCCACCTGAGTGCTTCCTGTGCCCACCTGGCTGCTGCCACTACCCACCTGGCTTCCAGGCTGGGATGTCGTCGTGCTGGTTCCGCTCGTGCCGGTAGTCGTCGTAGTGTTGCTAGTCACGCAAGGGTTGCTCATCGTGCCGGACGGGGCGGTCTGAGTCGTCGTTCCGCTGATGCCTGGCGTTCCCTGGGTGATAGCCGGCGTCCCAGAACTTACACCCGGGGTCGATCCGGCTGGAGTGGTCGTGGTTGTTGTCCCCGGAGTAGTCGTCATTGTTCCCGGAGTAGTGGTGGTTGCTGGTGTTGTGGTGCTGGGCGTAGTTTGACTCGGTGTGGCTTGCGTTCCTGTCTGTGGACCTGTGGTGCTTGTGGTTCCTGTGGTCGTGCCGGATGTTCCACTTGTTCCTGAGGTCCCGGTTCCACTACCGGCTGTCTGTGCCACTGCTACTCCCATTGTGAGAAGCAGAACAAATAAATACTTAGCCATGGCTCTCCTTGTTGTTAAGGCGTTCTTCGTTAAGGCATTCTTCCACTTAAATAGTGGGATGCCACGATCCGCGCACAAGATGGGTCAGCTGCGCACCAGCTTCTCTCGGACGTCGTTCTCGTTTGTGAGGGGGGCCTTTTGGTTTTTCTTTTCCCTGATCTGTGTTTCCACTTGAAAACTCCGTGCCTCCTTGTCTCCGTGGTGCTATTGTGCTTTCATGGCGCCGAACGCGATGCAATCCTACTTCGGCGAAGTCTGGTTGGTGCGCCTCATTGTTCAGCGTGCGCTAGCGGCTTTTTATCTCATCGCTTTTCTGGTCGTGCTGTTCCAGTTCAAGCCGCTACTCGGAGAGCATGGTCTTCTCCCAGTTCCTGCTTTTACCAGGCGTGTATCTTTTCGTGACGCTCCAAGTCTCTTGTGCTGGCGCTACTCAGACAAGCTTCTCGATGCTGTTGCATGGACCGGCATCGCGCTCTCAGTCGTAGGTCTGGCCGGATTTTCAGAACGTGGCCCCTTCTGGCTTTCGCTGGCCGTCTGGTTCCTGCTTTGGTTTCTCTATCTCTCCGTCGTGAATGTAGGACAGAAGTTCTATGGCTTTGGCTGGGAATCCATGCTGCTGGAGGCGGGGTTCTTCGCCGCATTTATGTGCCCTTATTGGATGAAGGCCCCATTGATTCCCGTTTTGATTCTTCGCTGGATGCTGTTCCGCACCGAAGTTGGCGCCGGGCTGATTAAATTGCGCCACGACAGCTGCTGGCGGGAGCTTACCTGCCTTTATTATCACTATGAAACCCAGCCACTGCCGAACCCGCTGAGTTGGCATTTTCACCGGCTGCCGCGAATTATGCACCGCTTCGCCGTTCTGTTCAGTCATTTTGTGCAGGTCATTGTTCCGTTTGGTTTGTTTGCTCCGCAGCCCTATGCCTCGATCGCGGGCGCCCTGATCATTTTTCATCAGCTCTGGCTGATCATCAGCGGCAACTATTCATGGCTGAACTGGCTCACTGTTGCGCTCGGCGTGACTGCATTCAGCGATTCTTTCCTGCTTCCAGTATTACGTTTCAGAATCCCGCAAACTGCTGCTCCTTCGGCATTTATAGAGGGATTGTTGTACGTGCTTGCTGTAGCCGTGGTCCTGCTCAGCATTCAGCCGGTGCTGAACTTGCTCTCGCGCAATCAACTCATGAATTACACCTACAATCGTTTCCATCTGATAAATACTTATGGCGCGTTCGGGAGCGTTACCCGCGAGAGGTACGAAATCGTGATCGAAGGGACAAGAGACCCTTATCTGAGCGAGCAAACGCGTTGGAGGGAATATGAATTCAAGGGCAAACCCGGTGATCCGCGACGAATTCCACCGCAAATAGCGCCTTATCACTTGCGGCTGGATTGGTTGATGTGGTTCTTGCCTTTCCCTGTCACGGTGGGCCCAAGCGCCATCTATGTTCCCGGCTATGAACTCTGGTTTCTCCGTCTGATTCAGCGACTGCTGGAAAATGATCGTCCGACACTCAAACTGTTGCGGCACAATCCATTCAACGCTGATGCGCCGAGATTTGTTCGCGCGCTCTTTTATCACTATCGATATACCAATTTTTCTGAAAAGCGTGAGAGCGGCGCCTGGTGGAAAAGGGAATTGATTGACGTTTATCTGCCTCCGGTTTCCCTGGCGCAATTTCGCCGAACATTCCAAAATGTTGCATACGGAACGGGCAATGGAGGCCACCCGTGAACGCAGACGATTTTTGCCGGATTGCGCTGAGCTTTCCCGGGGCGGAAGAGAGTTCGCACATGGGAGCGCCTGATTTTCGCGTGGGTGGCCGGATTTTCGCCACGCTCGCGTCGCAAAACCAGGGATACGGAAATTTAAGGTTGACGCTGGAACAACAGGCAGCATTCGTCGAAGAATTGCCCGAGGTTTTTCTGCCCATTCCGGGTGGCTGGGGACGCATGGGGATGACCCACATTCGCCTCGCCAAAGCGAGTGAAGATGTACTCACCGGCGCATTGCATACCGCATGGAAGCTGCGGGTCGATAAGAATGCCAAATCGGGAAAGAAGTCTCCGCGTGCAACGAGAGCTCGTCGCAAAATGCGATAAACAGTCAGAAGTACTTTTTCTTGAGGTTTATTTACCCAATTACCAAATTACCCGATTACCTTTTTTCCATTGGTGGACGAAGTTTGCGCTGCAATGGGTCTGCTGTGCGTGCTGTAATCTCCTACATAGACCTCATTCATAGCGCAACGCCACCATGGGATCAGTTCGCATCGCGCGTCTCGCGGGAAGGTAACACGCGAGCAGAGCAACCACGGTCAGGAGCAGTGATACGGCGGCATAAGTGAGTGGATCGGTTGCGCTCACGCCGTACAGCACTCCTTGCAGCAGGCGGGTAAACGCAAATGCGCCTGCCAGTCCAAGGCATGTACCCCATAGGGCCAATCGCAGTCCGCGAGCAAGGGTCATGCGCAAAATATTTCCGCGTGCTGCGCCGAGCGCCATACGAATCCCGATCTCCTTCGTCCGCTGCGAAACTGAATACGCCATCAGCCCATAAAGCCCTACGGCAGACAGCAGTAACGCCAGCGCGGCAAACAGGCCAACCAACTGTGAAGAAAATCGCGGCTGGGCAACCGATGCGTTGCGCACATCGTCCAGGGAGCGCACCAGCGAAAGCGCTACATCTTTGTCCACTGCGCTTATGGCGTCACGCAGCGATGCGGGCAATGTGCCCGGTTCGGCAGCCGTCCGCACTACGAGATTCATTGTGGGAGGAGAAGACTGGGCATACGAGACATACATCTCCGGCTGCTGAGGATCGCTCAGCGCGCTCTGGCTGATGTTTCCCACGATGCCGACGATGACTCGTGGCACAGCATGACCCTCCATCACCTGAAGCCGTTTACCGATTGCCTCCTGGTTCGGAAAATAGCGCGCGACAAATGCCTGGTTCACGAGCATCACCCCTGGCGCGGTGGCCGTATCGTGATCAACCAACCGTCTCCCGGCACGCAGTGGAATACCCATGGTGGAGAGATATCCGGGAGTAACCTGGCGGCAATTGGCATCGTCGAATTCGCTTGGCCCGTAGCTCTTACCCTCCATGTAGAAAGGACAATCGCTGTGTTCGCCGCCGAGAGGAATTTCAGACGTTGCCCCCACAGCCTGAACTCCCGGCAGCGAAGCGACGCGCCGCTCGAATTCCTGCCAGAAGGCAGCACGGCGCTGCGGATCACGATAGCTCGGTCCGCCCAAACTGATATGAGCAGTCATAACGTGCTCGGTCTGAAAGCCTGGATTCACGTGAATCAATCGCCAGAAGCTGTTAAGCAGAAGTCCTGCGCCAACGAGAAGAGTCAAAGACACTGCGAGCTCCCCGATCATCAAGAAACCGCCGAGCCGCGACCGTGATCCGGACGCAGAGGCCCGTCCAAAATCGGTGAGACCTGTCACGGATTTGAGCCGGGAAACTTCGACTGCGGGAATCAATCCAAAGATCATGCCGGTGAGCAGAGAGATGCCCACAGTGAAGGCAAGCACGGCGGGGTTGATGTGAACTTCCGCCAGGCGCGGAAGGTCGGCTGGCCCCACGGCGCGCAAGAGGTTAATTCCCCACAACGCCAGAAACACACCCACAGCTCCGCCGAGCAGCGCCAGGATCATGCTCTCAGTTAAGGTCTGGCGAAGGACTCGTCCAGGACGAGCGCCCAGTGCGGTACGCACAATAAATTCTCGCTGTCGCGCCATGCAGCGGGCCAGCAACAGATTGGCAACATTGGCGCACGCTATCAGCAGGAGCAAAGCCACTGCCGCGAGCATCAACAATAGCGCCGGACGCACTGGACCAATCAGCACTTCACTCAACTGGCGCTGCCGTAATGACCATCCTTTGTCTGTGTCTGGGTACTGCTGCGCCAGACGCGCGGCAATGGAATCCAGGTCTGCCTGAGACTGTGCCAGACTTACTCCACTTTTGAGTCGTCCGATCACCATAAGAAAATGCGCCAGCCGCATCTTCATACCCGGTGCAAGCATTGGCGCCGGGACCCAGATTTCCGCGGCGGAGATTAGAGGAAGATCATGTGGAAGGACGCCGACCACCGTGAGACTGCTCCCGTCCAGTGTGATGTGGTGGCCAATAATGTCTGGATCAGCGCCGAAATTTCGCCGCCACAGTCCATAGCCCAATATGGCTACCTGCGGCGTTGAAGCTTGTTCGTCGGAAGGCAGGAAATCACGGCCAAGCAGCGGCTGGATGCCAAGCGTGTGCAAAAAGTCCGCGGTGGCAAAAGTCGAGAGCACCTGCTCGGGTTTGTCGCCCGAGAGATTGCTTGGACTTCCGCGGAACCCCATGGCAAATATGTGATCGAAGCCGTGGTTCTCTGCGCGGTAGTCGATGAAATCCGGCGCTGAAACGGCCGCCAGATCGCCTCCAGGAAATTTTCCATTGAGCCAAATGAGTTGATCGGGCTTGGGAAAAGGCAATGGATGCAAAACGACTCCGTCAATCACGCTGAAGATCGCACTGTTGGCCCCGATGCCCAGCGCAAGCGTGAGAACGGCAACAGCCGTAAAACCCGGTGACTTGCGTAAAACGCGCAGGCCGAAACGCGCGTCTTGAATTAGTGTTTCCAGAAAGTGCGTGCCAAGTGTGCGGCGAATTTCTTCCTTGGATCCCTCGTATCCCCCGAATTCAATGTGCGCGCGCCGTTCCGCTTCACCGCGGGAAAGGCCCGAGCGTTCCAGATCATCAGCGCGATGCTGTAAGTGCGTGCGCAGCTCATCATCCATGTCGGCTTCTATGCGCGAACGGTGAAAGATTGTGGCGCCAAGCGAACGGATAGAGGAAAGCAGTTTTCTGAGGCTCTCCGGAACAAGGTGGTCTTCGCCCATAGAAGTCCTCCTAAGATGATTAGGAGTCTAAGTCACTCTCTCCTAAGTTGTCAAGGAGAGAGAGATGCAAATGTAGAAAGATTTGATGCTGCATCCTCAATTGGGATTCGGTCCAGCGCCAGCCAAGGGCCAAAGGCCAATGCCAAGGGAGCTTATGAATACGCAATCATTCACAACCAATTACAATTTTGGCGTCCACGACAACTTTCTTAAGGAAGACTCAATGTCCAAATCACGCAGGGAATTCTTAACTCACGCCTCTCTCACTCTTCTCGGTGCCGCCGCTGCGGCCTCTGGTGCTGAAGCCCAGCAGACGAAGGAACCCCCGCCCGGAGCGCCTCCTGCTTTTGGTACGGCGCCGCCGGTTGGCCCGGAAGTCGAGAGCGCCACCTTCGCAAACGCCGAAAGACTCGTGCGCGTTGACATGACTCCTCCCGAACGCGCACAGGCCGCCGGCAACTGGCGCAGCGCCATGGCGCCGGTTTATGAACGCCGCACTGGACCCAAAAAAGTTGAGCTTGAGCCTACGCTCGCTCCTTATTCACTTTGGAATCCAGTATTGCCGGGAGAAAGCTCAGGGCCGCAGAGCAATCGGTTCATCTGGAGCAAAACTGATCCTGGCCCGTTACCATCGCGCGAAGAGGACATTGCGTTCGCCTCAGTTACTCGACTGGCGCGATGGATTGAAAAACGCCAGCTCACCTCAGAGCGGCTCACGCAGCTCTATCTCGCACGCCTGAAAAAATTTGATCCGAAATTGCGCTGCGTCATTACCTTGACCGAAGAACTCGCGTTGTCTCAGGCGCGCAAGGCGGATCAGGAGATTGCTGCCGGAAAATATCGTGGGCCGTTGCATGGAATTCCCTGGGGCGCCAAAGATCTGCTGGATACCGCAGGAATCCCTACCACCTACGGCGCTGAACCTTACAAAGATCGTGTGCCCGCTGCCGATGCCGCCGTTGTGAAGCGCCTGCACGACGCGGGCGCCGTGCTCGTCGCCAAATTGAGTCTCGGTGCTTTAGCGCTCAACGACATCTGGTTTGGTGGGCAGACTATGAATCCCTGGCTGCTGGAAGAGGGATCATCCGGCTCGAGCGCGGGCCCGGGCGCGGCTGCCTCGGCGGGACTGGTCGCTTTCGCCATCGGAAGCGAAACCGGCGGCAGCATCGTGGGCCCAAGCATGCGTTGCGGCATCACAGGATTGCGTCCGACCTACGGCCGCGTCGCTCGCACTGGCGCCATGACGCTCTGCTGGTCGCTCGACAAGCTTGGCCCCATGACGCGGTACGTGGAAGATGCCATTTTCGTTTTGCACGCCATCTCCGGCCCTGATCCTGGCGATCTCTCCAGCGTTCCCAGCAAGCTTGATTACGATTCTGCTGCGCCGGTCAAAGGTCTGCGCGTCGGCTATTTTCCCGCGTGGATGAAAGAGAATCCCGCCACTGATGTTGACCGCGCTGCCCTTGAGACGGTGAAGAAAGTAGGCATGGTTCCAGTGGAGGTCTCAATTCCTGATTGGTCGTATGACTCGCTCGATGTGATTCTCTTCGCTGAGGCCGCAGCGGCATTCGAAGAACTCACGCTGAGCCGCAAAATCGATCTGCTGAAGGTCCAGGTTCCTGACGCATGGCCCAACACCTTCCGCCAGTCACGATTCCTTTCCGCCGTCGACTTTGTGCAATGTGATCGCATGCGGCGCAAGGTGGCAAATGAAATGGCGCGTGTGTTTTCGCAAGCGGATCTGCTGCTGGTTCCGTCATTGCGCGACGAGATGCTGACGATCACGAACTTCACGGGACATCCATCGCTTACCTTCCGTGCAGGATTTGTTGAGGTATCGGAAGCTCGTAGCGACTGGGCCCCCGATCCCGCACATCCGCTCCCCAAATTTTCACCCCCGCGCCGCGTGCCGCATGGTGTGACATTGATTGGCCGTTTGTTCGAAGAAGGCATACTTGCCCGCGCCGGACTGGCACTGGAGCGCAGCTTCAACGTGGCCGATGAAAGACCGAATGGGTTTTAAGCCGAGAGAAGGGCCCGATCACCGAGTGAATTTTGATTCGCGAGACACAGAAAGGTGGTACCGAGGGTGCTCAGCCGGGGTCCCCGGCATGCGCGGTTTTGGTTTTGCGCATGATGGGGTAGAGCACCGTCTCTGCGCCGATAGGCGCACGCCTCAGCCCCTGCGATTACTAAGGGCTGCGATACCTGAACAGCTGCTCCGGCTTTTGCATCAGCCGGTCGCCAACCCTGCATGCTTCAGCAAATGGAGATTCCACGAATCGCTCCCATACGTCGTGTGAAATCAAATTGCGATACTCCGGTTTGTATTGGGGAAACGATCCAATGCGGGAGTCTCGGGGCGCTACATATTTCCAGATTAAGGCTGCGGATTGCACACCATGAATAAAAGCGCCTTCTTCGGTTAGCCCGGCGGCGTGGTGCTTGAGAAAGTTGGCCATAATTTCCGGCTGCCCAATATTAATGATGGTCAAGGCCCAGCTCAGTCCAGCCAAAGCATTCTGTTTTGCGAGCTGATGAGGTGCTCCAGACAAACACAGCTTGAGTACCTGCCACGGTGCGCTGCGGAAGGGAGAAGCATTATCAGAGGCGAAATATGCGCCACGTCCCACCCCGTGCCAGAAACAGGCGAGAGAATCCTCGTTCGACGATAGACTGCCGTCAATCGATCCGATCAAATCCCGATGGAGTGTCCGCGCAACCAGGCCTAGCGCCTCAAAAGTAATTCCTGCATAACCAGAGAGCGAATTTCGGCGGCAAATCTCAATGAATTCCTGCGTCGCCTTTTCGTCGAGTTCATCCGTACAAATTTTTCTAAGCCAGAATTCGGCTAAAGCAAGTCCGGAACCGGAATGCAGCAGTAACAGGTCGCCATTGGTGATGTCGGACGGCGCCTCGAGAAATTGAAAGCGCTCCGGAAAACCATTCCTGCCGAGATGAGCTTTCATGCAGTGATATCCGATTCCTTCCACGGCAAAAGGCGCAAGTTCAGGCGACACAACCTGGGCGTCCCTTATAAGTTGTTTGAAATCTTTTTGCCCACGGTGAATTCTCAGACGCAAATCCGCGTATTCAAAGGCCAGAAAAGCGCGCAACTTGTTCCTGAATTCATCCCACCGAAGGCGCGATTCTGGTTGCGGTCTGATGTGACGAAACATTTTCTGCGACTGCAAAGCTGCATACCATGCCGCTCTGCTGACGCGACGAAGGGGAAATTCCCGCACCCGTAAGATGAGAGATTTTCTTTTCAAATCCGTTAACTAAATTACCCGCAACAGCTTACAAGAAAGGATTTCGGAGCGGATTGTAAGTAAGTAGTAAATACTAAGTATTTAAATCCAGCTTCGGTTTACAATTAGCGGGCCTCCCAAGCACCTGCGGATGTTCTGACACTCGCAGGCGGGCTGGCGCGTCAACCATCTTCAGTTATGTCGAGATTCTCAGGGTTCCCGGCGTCTATTCGTGTGCGGCTTGCCATCGCGCGGCCTTTTGTCATCTTTTTTTGTCTTTTTGTTATTTCCTGTTTTTTGTTCGGCGGCATGGCCCGAGCACAGCAGGATAGCTCTGCCATGGCCGCAGAAGAAATCATCCAAATCCTGCAGCAGAATCCTGACCTCCTCGCGGAAGCCAAAACACAAATCGTCAGCACGCTGCGCGATCGCGGTTACGCCGTAACTCAGTCCGATATCACTGACGATCGTCTGTTCTCGGAAATTCGGTCCGACGATCGAGCGCGCACCCTCGTCAGCGATGAGCTCAAGCGTCGAGGCTTTGGCGCCGAGACCGCCGAAGAGCAAGAGCTTCCAATCGTAGCAACGCCGCCGAAAACTGCCCCTGCGTCAAGTCCTGCAACTCAGCCTGCCAAACCCGCTTCAGCCGAAGAAGCGAACAGGAAGAGCGCTGCGCCTTCGCAAAGTCATTATCCTTATCGCAATCTGCCGGTGCTGAAAGACCTTTACACCCAAGCCGTTGCCGATCCCGCCAAACTGGAGCGATTCGGGGCCGCTCTCTTCCGCAACAGCACCACGACCGACAAAAATGCTTTGGACGTTCCGGTGGTGGCCTCCGACTATGTCCTTGGCCCCGGAGATCAACTGGTCATCGAATATTGGGGCAGCTCTTCACAGAAGCTGCAATCTGTGGTTGATCGCGAAGGTCGCATCGTCCTGCCCGAAGCCGGCGCAATCCTGGTTGCCGGGCACACTCTGGCTGAGACCCACGATTTGATACAGAACGCTCTGGCGCGCCAGTTTCGCGACGTTTCCGTCTCTGTTTCGCTTGGACGTCTCAAAACCGTTCGCGCTTATGTTGTTGGCGACGTAAAGAATCCGGGCGCTTACGACATGAGCTCGCTTTCGAGTTGCTTGAGCGCGATCATCGCTGCCGGTGGACCCACAGATACGGGGTCGCTGCGGACAGTCAAACACTATCGCGGAAAAAAACTCGTAGAAGAAGTTGATCTCTATGACCTGATGCTCAGAGGCGTCAGCACGAGCCAGGGACGCATTGAGTCCGGTGACAGCATTCTGGTGCCGACAACCGGACCCCAGGTCACTGTGGCCGGAATGGTGCGGCGTCCAGCCATCTACGAACTGCGCAATGAGCAGACGCTTGATCAGGCATTGGAACTTGCCGGCGGCGTCCTGGTTTCGGGGGAACTGGGCAAGATCAAGGTTGAACGCATTCAGGCGCACGAACGCAAAGTCATGCTGAATGTGAATCTTCCCGGCAGTTCCGGCGGCGACGGCGCGCTTCTCTCTATGAGAGACGCCTTCAGCAAATTCTCCATTAAAGATGGCGACATCATCACCATCGCTCCCATTCTTCCGTACAGCGACCAGACCGTTTATCTCCAGGGCCACGTATTTCGCCCGGGAAAATATCCCTTCAAAGAGGGCATCAGAGTTACGGACATCATCAGCTCGTTCGATGATTTGCTGCCCGAACCGGCAGACCGCGCCGAAATTGTTCGCTTGCGGCCTCCTGACTATCGCCCGGCCGTAATCGGCTTTAATCTTCGCGAAGTGCTGGAAAAACGGTCAGAAGCGCCAGGCCTTCAGCCCTTTGACACTCTGCGTGTCTTCGGCCGCTACGAAGCCGATGCTCCCAAGGTCTCGATCTATGGCGAGGTTCTGCGCGCAGGTGAATACCCGCTTTCAGAGCGCATGACGGCCGCCGATCTGTTGCGCCTGGCCGGCGGTTTCAAACGAAGCGCGTATACCGAATCCGCCGATCTTTCCAGCTATGCCATCGTCAACGGTGACCACGTCGAACTTGAGCACCGTGAAGTCCCGATCGCCCGCGCTCTCACCGGTGAACCTGACACGGATGTCCGTCTCAAGCCGGGGGATGTGCTCACCATCCGCCAACTGGGCGGCTGGAACAATATCGGCGGCGCGATTACCGTCAGCGGAGAAGTGCTTCACCCGGGGCGCTATGGCATCCAGGAAGGCGAACGGCTGAGTTCCATTTTGAAACGCGCGGGCGGCTTCCTCGGCGAAGCCTATCCTTATGGTGCAGTCCTGGAGCGCGACCAGGTGCGTCAGCTTTCGGTCAAGAACCGCGACGAGCTGATCCAGAAACTCCAAACCCAGGCCGTTTCCGGCGACGGGACCGGAAGGCCGGAACCTGCTGCGGCAGTGCGTCAGCGCCAGCAGCTTATCGAAAAACTCAAACAGATTCAGCCCAGCGGACGCATGGTGATCCACATCACCTCGCAGGTTGAAAAGTGGGAGAACACGCCGGTCGACGTTGAGGTGCGCGCAGGCGATACGCTGATCATTCCGCGCAAACCCAATTTTGTTCTCGTAGCCGGCCAGGTCTATAACCCCACAGCCATCACCTATGCTGCGGGCAAACATGCAGGTTGGTATCTGCGGCAGGCAGGCGGGCCGACAACCCTGGGGAACAAGAAAGAAATCTTCGTCGTGCGGGCCAACGGTTCAGTCATCGGAAGGAATTCCGGTACTTGGTGGTCCGGAGATGTGTTGAGCTCGCTTCTCCAGCCCGGCGACACCGTCTATGTGCCCGAAAAAGTTTTAGCGAATGACAAGCTGAAATTGTTCTCTGAAAGCGCGCAGGTGCTTTCGGGATTGGCAGTGGCAGCAAGAGTAGCCATCAGTTTTTAGAAAAGCAGTAAGTTAGTACTTAGTATTTAGTACTTAGCAAAACCAACTGACGCGCTGTTCTTGGTCGCGGTTTTGCTCACTGCTAATTACTAACTAATTACTGGTTTCCCATGTCCGTAGCGCCGATTTACGAACCGTCATTCCCGCCGGAGCTTGGTTCAGATCCGCCGGTGCGCAGCGGACTCTCGTCCAGATTATCGCTCTGGTGGCGGCATAGAAAGTTCTTGTGGCGTGTTTTTTGGATTACCGCGCTCTTGTCAGCCGGAGTGGCCCTGCTGCTCCCCAAAAAATTCAAATCGACTGCCAAACTCGTCGCTCCGGAAAATTCGAGCGCTTCCTTGATGAGCAATCTCCTCAGCAAGACTGGCGCTGCCTCCACGCTCGGTCTGGATCCCGCCAGCCTGATGGGGTTGAAGACTCCCGGAGCCTTTTACACAGCGGTACTGGAGAGTCGGACCGTGCAGGACTCGCTGGTCCAAAAATTCGATCTGCGTAACCATTACGGCAAAAAGTATTACCAGGATGCGCGCAAAGCTCTGGTTCGGAATACTGAGATTGAAGAGGACAAGAAAAGTAACATCATCACCTTGTCTGTCACCGATTGGGACCCGAAATTCGCGGCCATGCTGGCGCGCAACTACATTGAAGAAATGAATCACGTAGCGGCCGATCTGAATACCTCGGCCGCCCATCGCGAGAGGGAATTTCTGGAAGAGCGGCTCAAGTCCGCCCGGCAGGATTTGGATCAGACTTCCCGGCAGTTGAGCGAATTTTCCAGCAAACACGCCATGATGGATCTTCAGCAGCAGAGCCGGACCATGATGGATGCTGCCGCCAGGTTGCAGGGCGAACTCATTGCCAGCCAGTCCGAACTTCGCGGGCTGGAGCAGATTTATTCTGAAGATAATGTGCGTGTGCGCTCGCTGCGGGCCCGCGTAGGCGAGCTGCAGTCGCAGTTGAAGAAAATGCTGGGCAACTACACTCCTCCTGGCGTTGACGCCGAGAGTCAAACCGGCAGTGACTATCCTTCCATCCGCACCTTGCCTGCGCTGGGATATCGATACCAGGACCTATACCGCCAGGCCAGGATTCAGGAAGGCATCTTCGAATTTCTGAACCAGCAATACGAACTGGCACGAGTGGAGGAGGCGAAAGAACTGCCTGTGGTTCGCGTCATGGACCAGCCCAACGTTCCCGAAAAGAAAATCAGCCCGGTCCGCAGCCTGATTGTAGTTTTCAGCGTGCTTGTGGCCATGATCCTGGCTTCTTGGTGGGTTGTGGAAGTAGAAAAATGGAACCGGCTCCCGGCACATCATCCCCGCCGTTTGTTGTTTGCAGAAGTAACTTCAGACTTGAGAATGATGTTAGGGAACTACACAAGAAACAAAAATTCACCACGGAGACGCGGAGACACGGAGAAAACAAAAAATGTAGAGAGAGAGGTCCCCAAATGAGTATTTCCGGCGAAGGAACTGGATCAGGGACGAAGCTGATTCACCCGCAACTTACAGAACAAATAAATCGGTGCTGAAGAAACCCTTGGGTTTACTCATCAATTTCAATGTGCCTGTACTTATGCAGGGTATTACTCGCAGAGTTCTTTGAAATGATTCCGTGTCTCCGTGACTCCGTGGTGAGTTCTTCGAAAGGACAATGATGGATCGGCGAACCGAGAATGAAGGCGTAAAGCTGGCAGGCCCGGTGGAGTTTTCGGTACAAGCGTATTTTCAGGCCGTCGCGCGGACAATTCCGCAGCTTCCATATTCCAGCATCCAGCAGATCATCGCTGTAATCCTGCGCGCCTGTGAGCAGGGACGCACTCTCTTTGTATTTGGCAACGGCGGAAGCGCAGCTACGGCTTCGCACATGATGTGCGATCTCAGCAAGGGTACCGCGGGTAACGAGCGTCGGCTCAAAGTCATAGCGTTCACTGATAATGTGCCGCTGCTTACGGCCTGGGCCAACGATGCCGGTTACGAGCACGTCTTTTCCGAGCAGCTCAAGACTTTTGTCCAGCCCGGCGACGTGGTCCTGGCCATCAGTGGCAGCGGCAATTCTGCGAGCGTCCTGGAAGGCCTGAAGACAGCGCGGGAGTCAGGCGCTATTAGTCTTGGCATGGCCGGCTATCAGGGCGGACGGATGAAAGAACTCTGCGACATTTGCGCCGTGGTTCCTTCTGATGACATCCAGGTAGTCGAAGACCTGCATCACGCGATTGCACATTCTATCCTCACCGCTGTCCGTGCCGTACTGCAAGTGCCGCCCAAAGCCATGGCGGCCTCAGCCGGCGCCGCAGACGACTGATGCCTGTCCATTCATGCGAATTGCACTCGATCTCCGGCGAATCAAAAATCCCGGCATCGGCCGGTACATGAAATGTTTGACGGAAGCCCTGCTGACCCTGCAAACGGAGCATGAGTTTCTGTTGCTGCTGCCACCGGATGCGCAGGAGGTGATCTCAACTGCCGGACGGCGCGCGGAGAAGGTTTGCTGTGCCTCGCCCTATTACTCTTTCCGAGAGCAGATCGACTTGCCTCGCATCCTTCGCCGGTACAAAACTGATCTCCTGCACTCCCCACACTTTGTCTTGCCGTTGCGACGTCCCTGCACGACGGCAGTGACAATCCACGATGTTATCTACCTGGCATGCAGGGAAGATCTGCCGTCATTGCCCGGCCGTCTGTATTACCGGGGCATGATGGCGGCCTCAGGGCGCATGGCTGACCGCATCATCACGGTCTCACAGTTCTCGAAGCAGGAAATAATTCGCTGGCTCAAGCTGGACCCCGCCAGGATAGAGGCTGTTCATTCCGGCATCGATGCAGTATTTCAGCGAGTTACAGATGTGTCCCGTATTGACACTCTTCGCAGCAAATATGGGATAGAAACGGACTTCATTCTTTATGCCGGAATCTACAAGCCTCGCAAGAACCACGCTGTCTTGTTGCGCGCTTTTCAAAAAGTGTTGGCAACCGGTGTTTCAGCGCAGTTGGTGATCGCTGGACCACTGAGTGAAGGCGAGAGCAATCTGAAGAAACTGGCGGCTGAATTAGAGATTGAGAAAGAAATTGTTTTTACCGGGTTAATAGAAGACAGCGATCTCGCGGCACTCTATTCCGCCGCGCGCGTCTATGCCTGCCCGTCCTTATACGAAGGGTTCGGTTTTACCGTGCTGGAGGCGCAGGCTTGTGGGGCTCCGGTCGTCTGCTCAACGGAAACCTCGTTGCCGGAGGTCGCCGGAGATGGTGCGCTGTTCGCTGATGCGCGTGATCCGGAAAAATTTGCTGCGGCGCTCGCGCGGGTTTTTGAGGATGGCGCACTGCGCGCAAATCTGACTGCAAGAGGCCTTGAGAACTGCTGTCGCTTTAGTTGGACGAAAACCGCAGCGCAGACGCTGGCTGTTTACGAACAGGCCGTGTATGGAGTTGCGGGAAAGGCTGTTTACGCATGAGTACAGCCGTGGAACGTCCGCAGCTCGCCCCAAACAAGACAACGTCCCTGCCCACTATCGCTTTTGATACCTGGGCGCTCGGTGGTTATGCCCGCAATCACGGAATCCATGCCTATGCACGCAACCTGCTGAGCCACTTCCGGGAGCTGGCCGTTGCAGAGCAGATTGAGATTGTGCCCTACGTATGCGTAGCTGTCGAGAATGATGCCAACAGTTTTCCTGCGGGTCCCGGATTCCATCCTCGACACACACGATTGCTGAAATTCAATCGGGCATGGCGGCTCGGCGGAGCGTGTGCGCTCGCTGCAATGCAGAAAGTTGATCTGGTTTTCAGTCCTCACTGTATGAGCACCTACATCGCAACCCTGGCGCCGGCCGTGATCACGATTCATGATCTCATTCCCATCCGCACGCCATTGTCCTCGCGGCGTGTGAATGGACTAGCGCGATTTTTCCTGTGGTCGGCGGCAAAGTTTGCGCGCGCCATCATTACCGGCTCTCAGCATACAAAAAACGATTTGCTCGAGATCTATGGCATTCCGGAATCAAAGGTTTCAGTCGTCTATTACGCTTACGACAAAAACATCTTCAATCGCATTCCACTGGCTCCTGAATTGTTGCGGCGATTGCAGGCAAAACTGGGAATCACTCGGCCCTACATTCTTCATCACGGGGTCATCAAGCCGAGCAAAAATCTGAGGCGGCTGATCCAGGCTTTTCGCCTGCTGCGCGAGAGAAACAAAAATCTCGAACTTGATCTGGTTTTGGCAGGGCCCCTCGGTTTTGAGTATGAAGACGTTCTTGCGGAAATCAGAGGGAATCCACAAGTCGTTCTGGCAGGAACTCTCAGCGAGCAGGATTTAGGCGTACTGGTCAAGGGAGCAACCTTGGCCGTGATTCCTTCTTTATACGAAGGTTTCTGCCTTCCCATGATCGAAACCATGGCCTGCGGTGTGCCCACAATTGTTTCCAACGCTTCCTGCTTGCCGGAAGTTTCCGGCGGCGTGCTCCGCTATTTCAATCCTGAATCGGTCGAGGAAATGGCCACGTGCATGGAAGAAGTCCTGGAAGACACTCAGTTGAGAGCGGAGTTGTCTGAAAAGGGAATCGCTCGCGCCAGGCGCTTCGATTGGCGCCGATGCGCGCAGGAAACATTGGCAGTTCTGAAGCAGCAGTTGGCCAATTGAGGCAATCGGGAAAACATAAGTTTTTATGCAATGTAGAGAGTGGAAGCCGAAATGAGCGCGGCGCAGCCAGGTCCGAAACTGATCGCCGCCCGGTCGCTTGCGGGCAATACGGTCTGGAACTTGCTGGGCCAGCTCTTGCCTATGGCAGCCGCACTGGTGGCCGTTCCTCCACTGGTGAGTGGTCTGAGTGTTCCGCGTTTTGGCGTGCTTTCCCTGATCTTGGTGGTTATCGGCTACTTCGGCCTGCTTGATCTGGGAATTGGCAGCGCGCTGACCAAAATGGTGGCTGACCATGTGGGTGCTCGCCGAGAGACGGAAACAGTACCATTGGTCTGGACATCGCTGTTTCTTATGTTGCTCCTGGGCGCCCTCGGTGGTCTGGGCGTGCTGGCGCTCTCTCCCTGGCTGGTGCATCGAGTTCTGAAAGTTCCACCTTCGCTTCAGGATGAAACTCTGCGCGCCTTTTATCTCATGTCTTTGTCCGTTCCGTCGGTAACTCTCACCTCCGGTCTGCGCGGCATTCTGGAAGGGCTGCAACGCTTCCGCGCCGCGAATTTGATCCGCATTCCGATGAGCATTTTTTCTTATGCGGGCGCCCTGCTGGTGCTGCCTTTTTCGCGCAGCCTGGTTTGGGTGGTGGCCGTTCTCGCGCTCAGTCGTGCCGTTGGTTGTCTGATTTATCTGTGGGCATGCTTGCGGGCATGGCCAGGACTGCGCGGGCGTCTGGCCCTTGAGCCGCGGCTGGTTCGGCCGGTAGTCATATTTGGCGGATGGATGACGGTCAGCAATGTAATCAATCCCATTTTGGTCTATGCCGATCGATTTGTGGTGGGGGCTATGGTTTCCGTCACCCTCACCGCCTTCTACACTGTGCCTTTCGACGTGGTTGTTCGGCTCCTCGTTATTCCCGGCGCAATTGCAGGTGTGCTGTTTCCCGCCTTTGCCTTCAGGCTGGCCCAGGATCCTTATCGGGCAGAAGTCTTGTTCAGTCGCAGCCTGAAATATATTGTCCTCAGCGCTTTTCCTGTTGCGCTGATTGCTGTCACATTGGCGCCTGAAGGGTTGCAACTGTGGCTGGGCGCATCATTCACAGAAAAGAGCACTCCGGTTTTGCGATGGCTTGCCGCAGGCGTCTTCGTGAATTCGCTGGCGCATATACCGTTTGCCCTGGTGCAGAGCGCAGGCCGGCCGGACATTACGGCGAAACTGCACCTGCTGGAACTTCCTTTGTATTTGGTCGCAGTCTGGGCGCTCACCAGGACCATGGGCATTGAAGGCACGGCAATTGCCTGGGCTGGACGGCTCACTCTGGATACTCTTCTCATTGCATTTGTGATTGACCGCGTACTTTGGCCGCACAAAAAATCTTTATTGAAAATCGGAGCGGTGGCCGGCGGCGGACTGTTGCTTCTTGGTCTGGCAACACTGCCCGCCACTCTGACGATGAAACTGACTTTTCTCGGATTGATCCTGACGGGGTTTGTCCTGACGGCATGGTTCCTGGTGCTCAACCGCGAAGAACGCGTTTTCCTCGTGACTCCCAGAAATACTGAGAGACTTTGAGCAGGAACAGAAAGTAATGGAGCGCGCTTGAGAATTGCTTTTGATTCATGGGTTCTGGCGAGCCGGTTTCGCTATCACGGTACGTATGTCTACGCGCAGAACTTGATCCGTGAGTTCAGGAAGATGGCCGCCCTCCGGCCTGATCTGGAGTTTTGCCTTTTCACCTCACCCCGCAATTCCAATGATGCAGCCCTGTTTCAACCTGCCGCAGGCTTCGATCTGGCTCGGACGCGGTGGCTTGGCCATGATCGCCTTTGGAGAATGGGCGGCGCCACCCTGGCTGCGGCAGGTGCGCGTGCCGACCTGATCTTCTCTCCTTCCGGCGTCGTGTTGCCGCTCGGAATCGTTCCAGTGGTCTGCACCATTCACGACGTGACGCCGGTCACCATGCCTTTCCATTCCAGATCGATGATGGCAAGGCTTCGTCTGTGGCTGCGAGTTTCGAGCAAGCGGGCGCGCTCCATCATCACTGTTTCAGAATGCTCCAAACGTGATCTGATTCAGATCTACAGGATTCCAGAGTCCAGGGTGTTCGTCATCTATAACGGATACGACAAAACTGTCTTCAACGACTTGCCTCCAGATCGCGATGCACAGAAAAGACTGCTCGCAAGCCTCAACCTTGAGAGACCCTATATCCTGCATCACGGAACCATTCAGCCGCGAAAAAATCTCAAGCGCCTCATTGATGCTTACCGCCTGCTCTTATCCAAAAATCGCAATTTGCAGTTCGACCTGGTCCTGGCAGGAAGTTGGGGATGGGAATACGAGGATGTTCTGGCCGCCGCAAATAACAATGGCGGCAGCGCCGGTAGAGTGATATTTCCTGGGCCTTTGAATGACGATGAACTCGCGCTTCTGCTAAAAGGAGCAGATCTGGTGGTCATGCCCTCACTCTACGAAGGTTTCTGCCTGCCTATGGTTGAAGCCATGGCGTGCGGCGTGCCTGTGATTGCTGCCAGCACATCATGCTTGCCGGAGGTTTCAGGTGGCGTGCTCCAATATTTCGATCCGCATTCTGTTGAGGAAATGGCCTGCTGCATGGAGCAGGTGCTGGAGGATCAGGAGTTGAGGCGAAAGCTGGTTCAGGACGGCAAAAAGCGGGCTGCCTTTTTCGATTGGCAGCGCTGTGCCCAGCAGACAATTGATGTGCTGATGCAAAACGGCAGCAAATAAGATTCGACTTCTCATGATGATCAGTGATAACGCGATAGCGAAGCCGGTTTGGGCTGAAGGGCCGGTGATGGCATTGCTGATTGCAGCCGTTGCGGTAGTCTGCGTCGCGTTGGCCGTTTCCGATTCCATGTTCCTGCTGGTGGCGCTCGGTCTCGGCCTTCTGCTCGTCGCCGTTTTGCGTTTTGAATGGTTTGTGTACGGTCAAGTCTTTTTTCTGCCCTGGTATCCGTTACTGGGCATGAACATTCACCCGCGAGACATCTCCCTGGTCATGCACTTTCTTTTGCTCGCTGGTGTATGGATTGTTCGCGGGCGAAAAGGCCTGTCAGCCAGGCAATGGATTTTGGGCAGCAGGACCAGGAAAGGCGTGCTCATCTTTGCCGCCGTCGCGAGCCTGTCACTGCTGAGTTCAGCTCTCGGTCCCAATAAGGATTCAATCAGATCGTTGGAGCAACTGTTGTCTTATGTGGCGGTCTTTTTTGCGCTGGCCGGCTGGATTGAGACCCAGGAACAGATTGAGAAAATCATCAAGGTCCTTCTGTGGTCCACGATTGGCGTGGCTTTGTTTGGTTTTTGTCAGGTGGTGGCGCAGGGTTACACCGATTTTTACTTCCGGCTGTATGCCTTCCAGGAAGATCTCGAGGAATGGAGCGGACGAATCGTTTCTTTCCTTTTCCACTTCAATTCACTGGCCGGTTATCTGAACCTGGTGCTGCCGTTCTCGTTTGCCTGCATGGTGATGGCCAAGGATCGCGCGCTGAAAAATCTTGCTCTGATTTGCCACAGCACGGCGCTCGCAGCACTGTATTTCACCGGCAGCCGCGGTGGATTGATTGCTTATGCTGCAATGTTGCTGCTGGCCCTCTTCTTTATTAAGCCCAGACGAATGGCAGTGTCGAAGATTCTCCTCGCGAGCACTCTGGCCTTCGCCATTGTTTTCGCGCTGTCACGCGAACCCACGACCCGCGTGAAGGAAGCCGACGAGTTCACTGTCGTTAGCCGCTTGGCGTTGTGGGGGGCTGCCGGATCCATGTTCATTGAACATCCGGTTCTTGGTGTTGGCTATGGGAACTATCGCGGACTGTACAGCGATTACCTGCCTGCCCTGACGCCCAATCAACTCGATGCCCACAATCTTTATTTGCAGTTGCTTGCGGAAACCGGAATCATCGGGTTTGCGATCTTCTGTTTGCTGGCATGGTCTTTCGCCCGAATGGCATTGAAGCTGGTTCGCAATGACGATCCACTGTTTCGTCTACTGGGCATAGCAGTGGGCGGGGCTCTGGCCGCGACTTTGATTCATGGCATGGTGGATTACCTGTTTAACGTAAGCCCGCAGTTTGGAGCGCTGTTCTGGCTGGTTATGGCGTTGGGCCTGGCGGCTTTCGAACAAACCAGAAAAACAACAGAAATCCCGCCACCAGCGAAGAGGGAAGCATGAGCTCTCTGCGCGCCCTGCAGAAAAACTGGGACGGACTTGCTCAGCGCGATCCGCTCGCGGCCATCTGCACTGATCCCCAGAAGGAGCGCGGCAGGTGGACGCACGACGAGTTCTTCGAGACTGGACGACAGGAGGTGCACACGGTCTTCGAATACCTGCGATCATTGGGAATCTCTGTTGACCAAACATCGCCGGCGCTGGACTTTGGCTGTGGTGTGGGACGCCTCACCGCCGCTCTGTCCGAACATTTTGTTGAATGTGTGGGTGTGGATATTTCGCCCACCATGATCCAGCTGGCGAATCACTTTCATAAAGAGAATCGCCGATGCAGATTCGTGTTGAATGACCGAGACGACCTGCGGAACTTTGGGGATGCTTCCTTCGGATTCATTTATAGCAGCATCGTGCTGCAGCACATGAAGAACAGCCTGGCGCGCAATTATCTTTGTGAGCTGGTGCGGCTGCTGAAGCCCGCAGGCGTACTGGTGTTTCAGATACCGGACCGCAACCTTGCGCCGTTAATCCAAAAAGTCAGACACGTTGTCGGTCTTCGACGGAAAATCAACTGGCTGTTGCGCAGAAAAACTCCCCACATGGAGATGTACTGTTTGCCCGAACGACACATCCGGGAACTGCTGTCCGGCCTTGGTATGCGCATTGTCGACGTGAAGCTCACAAACTCCACAGAAGTTAACTTCAATGGGAGACTGCGTTTTCTGGAGCAAGAGCCACTCCGAGGGTTCGTGAGTAAACAGTACTGCGCGCTCAAAGTATGATGGAAGAGTGACTGCACTTGGACTCTACAGACTCTTTAAAGCAGTTTTACCCCCACTCACACCATTCATCCGAAGATCCCGTCTTTTCTTTCTATTGCTGTTTTCCGCTGCCAGTGCCTTTGCTGCCGGGCGTGTGGAGTGCGGGTCAGTAAATAGCCGCTACATGCCGCGACCGGTGGCATACTGCGCGCTCCTGCCGCCAAGTTATGACGCGCAGCCGGCCCGAAAGTTTCCGGTTTTGTATTTTCTCCATGGCCTGGGCGGCGACCAGAGTTTTCTGGTTACCAGCGGTGGCTGGAACATTATTGAAGACGCGCAGGAACAAAAAAAGATCTCAGAATTTGTGGTCATCACTCCACAGGCGGACAGCAGTTTCTACATCAATTCCAAAGATGGCAGGGTAAAGTACGAGAACTTTTTTATTCGCGACTTCATCCCGCAGATGGAAAAACATTTTCGACTGCTCGGGACCCGCTCCGGACGCGCTATTGGCGGTGTCTCCATGGGAGGCTATGGCGCTCTGCGGTTTGCTTTCAAATACCCGCAGATGTTCGCCGCATTAGTGGCACACATGCCGGCGCTCCTGGAGCAGTTGCCACGCGGCTCCAGCGAGGCGGGTTTGACTCCTTACCTGGGACCGGCATTCGGACGCCCGCTCAACGAAGCGTACTGGAATGCCAACACTCCTTTTGTTTCTGCCCATACCGCGAATCTGCACGGCGTGAAAATCTATTTCGATTGCGGCGACCAGGATGATTTCGGATTTGATGCCGGCACTCGGCTGCTGGACAAACTTCTCACCGAGCGTCATGTCCCACACGAATCACATATCTACCCGGGCGCGCACAACTGGCAATTCGTAGCTCAGCACCTGGAAGCTTCACTGAAGACAGTTTCAGACGCATTTAACAAAGCAAATGGCAAATAGCAATTGGTGGTTAGTTGTATCGTTACGGTGAACGTGAGCAACCACTTTAACTCGAGTCATTCCGAAGGCCCGTTAAGCTCGCGCGCGTATTCTTCAGCGCGCGAGTAGGGCCGAGGAATCTGCTCTGCGGGTCTCAACGTCAGAGAGAATGCGCGCACCATTGCGGGTAGCCATAGTCTCAGCTAGGGTGCGCCATGTTGAACGACACCGAGCCAATAATCAACGCTGAAGAGCGCTGATGGCATCAGATTCGCGGAACTATTACCAGTCTCTATAGCGCGTTCCATCTGTTGCAATCCGGTCGGATCCACTATGCACGTCAATGATTCCCCGCAGGTTCTGTATGTCGTGTGGAGGGACGGCCGGAGTATCTTCTGGAGCGGGCGTAAATTCACCGTAAATCACCTGCCAGGTCAGTTCTGACTCTGTAAAGGGATCCTTGGGAACTGTTCTCATATATCCATGAGCAACCAGATCCCCAAGGCTCTCCGGAGCGTGTTGCTGGTCCTGAGTGAATTGATCAATCGTCTGTCTCAACGTGAATAACTCGTCGCGTAATACAGCCTCCTTGGTGTGCTTCATCTGGTCGTAACATCCCAGACAAATCGATGTCGTAATAACCAGCAGCACAAGCCTTCGCATAATGGTTGAACGTGCAACGAGTTATTTCTTGCGTCAGGCGAGCAGCGATTGAAATGTCGCTTCAATCTTCGGCCAAACCGCCGAGCTCGGATCAACAATTTCAAAATGGCCCACATCCGCTAACGTAATCAGCCCCACGTTTTCACCGGCTTTTTTCTTTACGTCGGCATAGCGTTGGCTGATTTCGTAAGGCACAGAAGTATCCGCCGTTCCGTGAATGAGTTTCTGCGCGGCCTGAGGAATGGCACGCTCGGCAGGTGAGGCCTCACGGTAATGATCCGGAACTTCAGTGGGCGAGCCGCCCAGAAATTCACGGACTGCATCATTGCTCAAGTGCAACTCCCATGCCCGCCGCAGATCGAGCACCCCCGCCAATGAAAAAACACGAGTAACACTTTTTTCAAATGAGGTCAGGCAGAGGGCAAGATGGCCGCCTGCTGAATGTCCTGCAACGCAAACCTTCTCCAAATCCGCTTCAGCAGGATGGGCGTGCAGGAACTGGTAGGCCGTGCGGACATCTTCAAACGTTCCTGGCCATCCACCGCCGGGATTACCGATACGCCGGTATTCGATGTTCCAGGTTGCAGTCCCGGTTTTGGTCAGCGCCGCGCAGAGATGTCCGGCATACGCCAGGTCATACTTCGCCCGCCAGTATCCACCATGAATGAAAAAGACCACTGGATGTGGCCCTTTGCCCTGAGGAACGCGTACATCAATGAACTGATTCGGATCAGAGCCGTAGCTGATTCGCCGGTCCGCAATGGGAGGCTTGCGGGTGAGGATAGACTCGTCGTCCACAAACGGGAGTATAAAAGAAACGAAAAAATTGAGCAGGCACTTTCGCCTGCTCAAATTACTAAGGCACGTCGGCGAATCTATCTGGGTATGGCGTGGCTGGGTGCTTCCCCTCCGGAAGACGCGCCGCCACCCGCGGAG
>DATDNH010000452.1:0-17759 GCA_036518395.1 Candidatus Angelobacter sp.
ATGAACATTCTATTGCTGCTGAAATGGCGACTACCGTGTCATGTTCAAAACGCTTGTTAAGCACAAAAATGGCAATCCGTGTACCAGCCGTGTACAAAAGTACCGCGATTCATGCGATTTGTGATATTTATGATGTTCGGAGAATCTGTAAGTTACGGATTTTACGTCCACTACTACAGTTCGCTTTGTATTACGACATTTAGTTTCGTGGGGACGTGCCTAAACGAAGGGGCCTGCCGTAAGGCAGGCCCTTTTGGTTTATGCGTGGAGCGCAGGATCCTGACTTTCCCGTCAGAAGCTATACAATGACGTTTCGTTTTATCCCCGATTCGCAATGACCCAATTACCATCCTCTGAGCTCACCAGCCTTTCTGCTTCGGAACTCGCGCGCCTGGTTCGCGAAAAACAAATCTCTCCTGTCGAGTTGGTGGAAGCACATCTCCAGCTAATTGAGAAATTCAATCCAGCCATCAATGCGTTTGCTTGGGTGAATGCAGAACAGGCCATGGCCGAGGCGCGACGCATGGAAGCGGCCGTGATGGCAGGCGATAGTGCAAAGCCGCTGCTTGGCGTTCCCGTCACAATCAAGTCCTGTATTGATGTAAAAGGCATGCGCTGTGAAGCGGGCAGCCGGCTTCGTGCTGATTACGTGGCTTCAGATGATGCGCCGCTCGTGGCTCGCCTCAAAAGGGCGGGAGCGATTGTCATCGGCAATACGAACACTCCTGAATTCCTGATGGCGTATAACACGGAAAACAAAATCCATGGCCGCACCAGCAATCCATGGAACCCCACGCGCACGGCCGGGGGATCGAGTGGTGGAGAGGCCGCGGCGATCAGTTGTGGCATGTCGGCTGCTGGGATCGGCAGTGATGGCGGAGGCTCCATCCGCGTCCCCGCACATTTTTGCGGCATCTGTGGACTTAAACCCACACCTGGAAGAATTCCTGCCACGGGTCATTATCCACCCTGCGGAGGGCCATTCTCCTTAATTGGGGTCGTAGGACCGATGGCGCGGACGGTAGAAGATTTGCAACTGCTGCTTGAAGTAACCAGCGGCTATGATGCGGGCGATCCTGTCTCTGTGCCTCTCGATCCGCCGCGGCCAAAGCAATTCCAGGCAAGCAAGCCGGGCATCGGTTTCTACGAGGAAGATGGATTCACTACGCCCGTGCCCGAAATTCGCGCTGCTGTGCGCAGAGCTGCGCAATCTCTGGCGGAAAATGGATTTCAGGTAGAGCCGTTTCGTCCTGATGGCCTCGATCGCGCCCGCGAACTATGGTTTGTCATTTTTGTGGAAGCGATTGCTGCCGTGTTGCGTCCCATGGTGAAAGGGCAGGAAGACGAAATCACCGACAACACCAAAGAGTTCCTCGCCTTCGCGGCCGAACAACCGCCGCTTACCGGCGATCGCCTGCTGAATACCTTATTGGAGCGCGACGCCCTGCGCTCACGCCTGTTGGCTGAGATGGAACAATTCCCAATCCTGCTTGCCCCGGTCTGCTCCATTCCCGCATTCCGTCACCAGGATGCGGGCTGGGGCGCCGCACATCCCGCCGACTACGTGCAAACCATGACCTATTGCCAGCATTACAACCTGCTGGGCAATCCCGCTGCCGTGGTTCCGGTGACGCGTACCTCAGAAGGATTGCCAATCGGCGTCCAGATTATTGGCCGGCCTTACAAAGAAGACGAAGTGCTCGCAGTCGCCAGAATTCTCAATCAGCAATTTGGCTTTTCGCCGCCACCGGTTACCGGTTCCCTGTAACCTGACTCTGTTGCTTCGGTGTTGCCTCTGCACTTGCCATTGCCTGTTGCCTATGGCCTGCCTCGTTACTTGCCGCCGACTTGCCTGCGCAGGTTTTGCTCGTCCCAATCGACCCATACCTCGGCAATCTTGCCGTTGGTAAATCTGAATCTGCTGCTTCCCTGGGCTTTTCCTTTTTTCCCTTTTCCCGGCAGTCCTTCTGCCGTTCCTTTGTTCGTGCCTTCAACGCTCCAGTGGACTTCGACATTGTCTCCGTTGCCCGTGATCCGGTGGGCCCTCATGACTGCATCGGGAAAAGCTGACTTCCACCCTTTTCCTTCGGAAACGGCTTCGGACAGGCTGATGGTGCGGCCACCCAGATGTACAACCGCATTGGGCTCGTACATCGAGTTGATCTGCTCATAATGGCCTCCCGTGAAAAGGTCATCGAACACTTTCCGAGCAGTTTCCTTGTTCTTCTCTTCTGAACCCTTGTTTTTCTCCCCTTTGGCAAATATCAATCCACTGCACAACACCGCCATGACAAAAATCAGGCTCAGTTTACGCATGGACACCTCCTTCTCACTGTCTACAGACAAAGAAGCGCCAAAGAATTGCGATGGAAATGGTTGGAAATGCGCAAAAAAGCCGGCGCGCAATTGTCTCTCTAGGCGTACGCCGATCAGCGTGAGTCTCCTGAATGAGTACCCTGAAATCTCCAGCCAAGACTGGACGTCGATGGCATCCGCTCAAGCGCAGCGAAACCCTGGTACGGGCAACGGTACCCAACTTTATTGAACAGGATGGAGAGGCGTTTTTTCAGACGGGCCGCCTCATTGTGCAAACGTTGCAGCGGCTGGCGTCTTCCCTGCGTCAGGCCCAATGGCGCGAGGTACAAGAATTTTATGCTTCAGGATTTTCCGGCGAGGAACTTGGCCTTAATCGCCTCGACCTGAAGTCGGAACGCGAGGGAATTTTCGAGTACAAATTCCGGACTGACAGCCGCCGGGTACACCGTAGCGGGGCGCTTTCAGAATGGCGCCGATACATTGAGTCTTTTCAGGAGATTGAGGAACTCTCGCTGCATCTGGACCGGCTGGAGAAATGGCAGGCATCCGGCCCGGTGGTGGCGACCGTGCGTTTTGAGCATATTGGCAAAACCCACGGAGCCGCGCGAACGTGCATTGACCGGGCCCGCTTCCGCATGGTGTGGGAGCGCAGCGGAGAGTTTCTACAGATCACCGAGCAGAAGCTGATTGAGGGCGATCGTGTTTTTTCTGACAGGCCGCACTTCGTCAATGTTGCTCATGAGGCCGGAATTGATTTTCACAATCAGTACTATCCGGATTTCCTTACTGAGCCGCTCAAGTTCGCGATGATTCGCTATGGCCCGGCCGGAATCACCGCCGTCGACTACGACAACAACGGACTTTACGACCTTTTCATTCCTGATGGCGTTGAATCGAAACTCTATCGCAACCGGGGCGACGGAACGTTTGCAGATGTGACCCGGCAGGCGGGACTGGCCGGCCTGGATGGCGTGAGCGTGGCGCTGTTCGCCGACTATGACAATGATGGCTACAAAGATCTTTTTGTGAGCCGCACCTTCAGGCCCAATCAACTCTTTCACAACAATGGCGATGGCACGTTCACTGATGTGACCCAGCAATCGGGCCTGGGCGCCGACTGCTGCACAACGGTGGCCGCGTGGGCCGACTACGACAATGATGGTTATCTCGATCTCTATGTGGGCCGCTACATCGACCCACGAAAAGACATTCCCACGACCATTTACGCGCGTAATGGAGAGCCCAACCAGCTCTACCACAACAACGGTGACGGCACATTCACAAATGTGACAGAGCGCGCTGGAGTGGACGACAGGGGCCTGTGTCTGGGCGCAGTGTGGGGGGACTTCAATGATGATGGTTTTCCTGATCTGTACGTAGTCAACGATTTTGGCAGGAAGACCCTTTACCGCAACAACGGTGACGGCACATTCAAGGACATCACCGTCCCAAGCAACACGCTGGCCTATGGCGCAGGCATGAGCGCTTCATTGGTGGATTACGACAATGACGGCAAGTTCGACTTTTATGTCACGCACATCCGCTCCGACCATGCCTGGCTTGCGGAGGCGCCCACTGTGCGTCGCTACATGTTGCGCTCTTTCACGCAGGGAACGTGGAAGAGCGATATGCCGTTGTATCTCGAAATCATGCGCCAGTCAGGGCTGGGGTTTGTATCGGTGTTCAAGCAAATGGCCTCAGGGAACACGTTGTTGCGCAACAAAGGAGACGGAACATTCGAAGATGTAACCGCGAAAGCGCATGCCAATCCACCGGGATGGTTCTGGGGCGCGGCATTCGCCGATTTTGATAATGATGGATGGCAGGACGCCTACGCGGCGAATGGCTGGGTTTACAACGATAAGGGCACGGACCTTGAACTCGATTTTCTCTACAACGTCATAACCAACCCGAAAAAGTACAAGACTGGTGCCTTTTTTGATCCGAAGAATTTTGGACGTTCATCGTGGCATGGCTGGGAGCGAAATCGCTATCTCCGCAACAATGGCGATGGCACATTTCTTGAAGCCGGGAATGCCACGGGGACCGACCTGCTGCTTAACAGCCGTGGAGTTGCCGTGGCCGATTTTTGGAATCGCGGAGTAATGGACATTGCTGTGGCTGCATCCACAGACCGCCATGCTCTGCTGAAGAACGAGATCGGAGTGGGACGCCAGTGGCTGCAAGTGGAATTGGTTGGCACGCAATCAAACCGTGATGCAGTGGGCGCGCGCGTCAGCATTCGTGCCGGGGGCGCGCTGCAAGCGCGGGAAGTGGTTCTGGGCGATGGTTATGGCTCGCAAAATTCGCTGCGCCTGCATTTTGGGCTGAACGAATGCAAAAGAGTTGAGGAATTGAACGTGCGCTGGCCGCGCTCCGGCATTGTTCAGAACTTCGCGGATATTCCTGCAAACCGCATCATTCAAATCACCGAAGGCGACGATGACTTGGTTGTAAAGGACTACTCAACCATTCAGCAGTCAGCATTCGTCATCCAGGGTGTATGAGAGCGCGGTACAGACCGGCATGGCCGCTTTTGATCGTGCTGGCGATCACCGGCGCAAGTGTGATCTCTTTTGCCGGCACACATCAGCAAAATCAACAGGACCAGCGCTGGTTTGAAGATGTCACTCACAAAGCGGGCATTCATTATCGGCATCACACGCGCCGCTTTAACAATCCCTACGCGGAGATCATGCAGGGCTATACCAAGCTGGGAGCCGCGGCGGCTGTGGGTGATTACGACCGTGATGGATTTGAAGACATCTTCGTTACCGACTCATGCTCCACCTGCAAGAACCATCTGTATCACAACAATGGCAACTTCACTTTCGCTGATGTTGCGGAACAGGCGGGCGTGGCTGACGGAAATGACGAAGAAAACGCTTCGGCAGGCGCGCTCTGGTTTGACTTCAACAACGATGGCTTTCCGGACCTGCTGGTAGTGCGCTTCGGCCACCCGATTCTTTACCAGAATCTGGGAAACGGCAAGTTTCGCAACGTGACAAAAGCTTCGGGGCTCGACCGCTACATGAACGCCATCAAGGCCATTGCATTTGACTATGACAATGACGGCTATGTTGATCTCTTCTTCGGTTGCTATTTCCAGCCCATCAACATCTTCCATCCGAGCACGCCCAGGTTTTTTCCTGAGAGCTTTGAGAATGCCAACAATGGCGGGGGTGTGATTGTATTTCACAACAACAAGGACGGCACATTCACTGATGTGACGGAGCGCGTGGGCATTCATACCACGGGCTGGACCCTGGACCTGGGCCACGGCGATGCAAACAATGACGGTTTTGAAGACCTCTATGTGGCCAATGATTTCGGCACAGATCGTTTTTACGTGAATAACGGCAACGGCACCTTCACCGACAAAACCGAATCCGCCATCGGCTTTGATACGAAAAAGGGAATGAATGCGGATTGGGGAGACTTTGACAACGATGGCCTGCTCGATATCTACGTGACCAACATTACAGATGATTACATGCGCGAAGGAAACTTCCTGTGGCACAACAACGGGAATCTGACCTTCACTGACGTCTCGCGCGAAACCGGCACTTATGACACGGGTTGGGGATGGGCCGGCAAGTTTTTTGACTATGACAACGATGGCTGGCTCGATCTCTATGTAGTGAATGGTTGGGTGTCTGGCGGCAAGGAAAGCTATGTGCCGGACATTTTCGAGATGATCACCAAGCCGGGTGTGGATTTTTCCGATGCGCGCAACTGGCCTCCCATCGGAAACAAATCTTTGAGCGGTTACCAGAAGAAGCGCCTGTTTCACAACGAAAACGGCCACATGTTCAAGGATGAAGCCGCGCGTCAGGGGCTGGATTCGATCAAAGACGGCCGCGGGATTGCAGTGGCCGATTTCGACAATGATGGCCGCCTGGATCTGTTTGTGACCAATGCCGATGATGAGCCGTATCTCTACCGCAACGTTCTGCCGACAGGAGCGCACTGGGTGGGATTTCTACTTCAGGGAACCAAGTCGAACGCAGCGGCCATCGGAGCGCAAGTGCGGCTTACCGCCAACGGCCAGACCTACCTGCGCTACGTGAATGGTGGAAACGGATTCGCGAGCCAGTCCACCACGCGAGTGCATTTTGGGCTTGGCAAAGCCACGCGGATCGATGCAGTGGAAATACGCTGGCCATCAGGGCTGAAGCAGACATTGCCTCCGCCGGCTGTAGACCATTGGTACAAGTTTATTGAGAATGAACCCGCAAGCAGCATTCAAGTTTTGGAGCCAAGACGATGACGAGGAACTTCTGTTCACGGTTAGTTGCGACTGCTTTCATTATCAGCACAATGTGCGTGCGCCTGAGCGCTTCCAATGCGGACTACGATAAAGCAGTAAAGGCGCTGGGAGCCAGAGACTATACAACTGCGCTGCGCTACCTGGAGTCTGCGATCAGCGATGATCCTGACAACGTTCGTTACGCCAGCGAATACCGGCAGGCAGCGATTCAGGCCAGGGACTTCGATCGTTCAGTGCAGTTTTTTGAGAAGCTGGCGTCCGAGAAACCAAATTCCGCGAACGTTCACCTGAACTTCGGATTCGCGTACGTAGACAAAATTCCGGCGGCAGGCTCCATCACCCAGGTCATTCTCGCCAATAATGCGCTCAAGGAATTCACCAAGGCCGTTGAGTTACAGCCCAACTGGATCAACTACTACACGCGGGGGATGAGCTATCTGTTCTGGCCCAAAGTTTTCAACCGGGCTCCTTTCGGCGTGGCTGACCTCGAGAAGGCACTGCAAATACAGAAACCTGGACTGCGTCGATCTTATTACGTGAAGACGTACGTCGGTCTGGGCGATGGTTATTGGAAGACTGACGATCTGAAGAGAGCGCGGGCCATCTGGAAGGAAGGACTGAAGCAGTTTCCGGACAATCCCGAGCTGAAGGCGCGCCTGGCCCAAAAGGGTGACGAGCTCAAGGCCACCATCGAAGCAGGTTTTGATCCCGGCAAGCGTGTGAACACTGATCTGAAGGAGCTATGGGCAAATTCCCAAAACTGAAATCGGGATTCTGCTGTTTGCTTCTGTGCATTGCTTCGAATGTGGCCGTCGCGGGCGGGCCAACAGGCATTCGCTTTGAGGAGATCGGCGCCAAAGCCGGGGTGCGCGTTCAGCACCACACGCGGACTTTTCACGGCAAGAACGCCGATGTCCTGCGCATGTTTACTTCCGGTGGCGCCGCAGTGGCGGTAGGCGACTACGATAATGATGGATTTGAAGATATTTTCGTAACCGATTCGGAAATCGGGAAACCCAATCATCTGTTTCACAACAACGGCGATATGACATTTACCGATGTGGCGGAAAAAGCCGGCGTGGCCGGAGGAAATGATCCGCTTTCCATCGTCTCTGATGCGTTGTGGTTCGATTATGACAATGACGGAAAACTGGACCTGCTGGTCGCGCGTTTCGGCACACCGATCCTTTATCACAATGAGGGCAACGGTAAGTTCAAAGACGTGACCGCCGCATCTGGTCTCAACAAGTTTGGAAATACCATTGCGGTGATTGCCCTTGATTACGACAATGACGGCTATCTTGACCTGCTCTTCGGAAATTATTTTCAGCCGGTCAATTTGCTGGACCTGAAAGACCCTCGTATCCTCCCTAACGATCTGGACAATGCAACCAACGGCGGCGGTGTCACGCTCTGGCACAACACGGGTCATGGCACTTTTGAGGAAGTTACAGACAAGGCAGGACTGGGGAAGGTCACCGGCTGGGTGCTCGACGTGGGCCACGGCGACTTTAATAACGACGGACTCCAGGACATTTATATAGCGTGCGATTACGGGACAGATCATCTGTTCATCAACAAGGGAAACGGCACCTTTCGCGAAGTGACAGAGAAGGCCACGGGCTGGGATACCAAGAAAGGCATGAACGTTGACGTGGCTGATTACGATAACGATGGATGGCTGGACGTTTACGTCACCAATATTACTGACGAGTACATGAAGGAATGCAACATGTTGTGGCACAACAATGGCGACGGAACGTTCACAGATGTCTCAAAGGAAACCGGAACTTGCGAGACCGGCTGGGGATGGGCCGCAAAGTTCGCAGACCTGGACAATGATGGATGGCAGGACCTGTTCGTAGTGAACGGGCTGCGTTCCGCGGGCCCTGAAAATTATGTGCCGCTGCTGCTTCCTGTCATTACTACTCCGGGATTAGACATTCGGGATTTGAATAACTGGCCGGACATCGGAAATCGTACCTGGAGCGGCTATCAGAAGAAAAAATTGTTCCGCAATCTGGGCAATGGGTCCTTCAAAGACATTGCGCCTGAGGCCGGCGTGGACAATGACCTGGATGGACGTGGCATCGGAGTGGCGGACTTCGACAACGACGGAAGACTTGACCTGGTGCAGACCAATGCCGATCAGCCTCTGCTCCTCTATCGCAACATCACCGCAAAGCGAGGAAACTGGATCGAACTTAAGCTGATTGGAACAAAGTCAAACCGTGATGCCATTGGCGCGCGAGTGCGCGTGGAGGCAGGTGGACTCGTCCAGATTCGAGAGGTCGACGGCGGCAATGGATACGCCGGCGAAAGCACGCGGCGCATCCACTTCGGTCTGGGAAGCGCGACTACGATTAACAGCATTCAGATAAAATGGCCCAGTGGCCTAACCGAAACCGTTACTGTGCCCCTCAATCGCGTCAGCTATATAGAAGAAGGCCGCGGAGTCATTCCGCGATGATGGCCGTAATCCGGCTGATGTTGATTTGCTTTGCAGCTTTCCTGTTTATTTTTTCTTCTTCCCCTCAAACCAGCGTACGCGAGCAGCTCTCGCGCCATCGCAATCTGGGCAAGGCCTATTACGAAAACCCCGTGAACCAGATAAAGGCGGTTGAGGAATTCAAGCAGGCGCTGGCGCTGGCGCCGAATTCCACGCGAGACCGCGTGAATTATGGGCTGGCGCTGCTCCGCGTCGGCAAGACGGAGGAGGCGATTGCCGAGCTCACCAAAGCGCAAAAGCAGGATCCTTCGATTCCACACACGTGGTTCAATCTGGGAATTGTCTACAAAAAGCAAGCGGAGCCCCGCAAGGCGATCGAGCAATTTGAGGGAATGCTCAAGCTGGTGCCCAATGAGCCGGTGACCCACTACAACCTTGGAGTTGAATACAAACTTGTTGACAAGCCGGAGATGGCGCTGCAGCAATTCATGAAGGCGGCGGAGTTGAATCCAAATTTCGCTGCGCCGCATTTCCAGCTTTACAACGCCTATCGCCAGCTCGGACGCAAGGAAGATGCCGGCCGCGAACTGGATTTGTTCAACGAAATCAAGAAACGCAAGGCAGGCGCCGCCATCCCGGAAGATCCGGAATGGAGCTACTACTCTGAGATCTATGACGTGGTGGAATTGGACCAGGAGTTCGATACCGCGTCGGCGCCGCCGTTCAAGTTCCAAGTCAAAAAAATTGCTTCCGGCATAGATGCTGCAACTGCGGGCATGGCAGTGCTGGATTTCGATGGGGATGGTAAACCCGATCTGATTGTGTGGTCGGAAAACGGAGTGCTGTTGCTGAAGAACGGCTCTACGCCAGTCGCAAATTCTGGACTGGAGAGTCTGAAAGGCGTGGTCTCAATTGCTCCCGGAGATTTCAATAACGACGGTCTTCCTGATCTGGCCGTGCTCACGCACTCAGGCGCATCGCTGTACGTGAATCATGATGGAAAATTTGAGTCCTACGCCGCAAAGCTGCCCTCGGGTTCGTTCACCAAAGCAGTGTGGGTGGATTACGATCACGACTATACTCTCGATCTCTTTCTGCTGGGCAGCAAGTCCGTGCTGCTGCGCAACGATGGAACGGCAGGATTCAGTGACCAGACGGCGCATCTTCCTTTTGCTCCAGGGCGGGTTGTGGATGCGACGGTGTTCGATCTTGTCCCTAACAATAATGAAACCGACCTGGCGGCTCTGTATGACGATGGCTCGCTGGTTGTTTATCACGATCAGTTGCTGGGGAATTATGCCGCGCAACCATTGCCGTTCAAAGTGCCGGGGGGCAGCACTCTTCACGCACTCGACATTAATAATGATGGGTGGACCGATCTGATCGCTGCGGGATCGACCGCCGTTCATGTTCTGGTTAACGACCATGGCAAGCTGCAGGAGGGTCCCTCAATCCCCGCAAGCAAAGGTCCTCTGCTGCTGGCTGATCTTGCCAACCGCTCCCTTGCCGACCTTGTGGTAAATGATTCCGTGTACCGCAACATGGGGCAGGGAAAGTTCGAACCAGCAGCGGCAAGGCTTCCGAAAAGCGCGGCCATGGCGCAGGCAGACTTTAATGAGGACGACCGCGTAGATCTGGTGGTTGTGGCTCAGGATGGCTCGCTTGAAATGCTGACCAACGAGACGCCCACAACGAATCATGCAATGCGGGTTCGGCTGGAGGGAGTAAAGAACCTGAAGATACCGATGGCTGCCATTGTGGAGGTGAAGGCCGGCGCATGGTATCAAAAAAGAATGTATGAGGGCGCGCCGTTGCTGTTCGGCCTGCGCGATTATTCGGAAGCGGATACAGTCCGCATCACCTGGCCCAACGGTCTGATACAGAACGAGACCCGACAGCCAGTGGGACAGCAGCTTGCATTTAAGGAAAAAGCACGGCTCTCCGGCTCGTGCCCCATGATCTTCGCCTGGAATGGCAAGCACTTCCAATTCATTACTGACGTGCTGGGCGTGGCGCCGCTCGGGGCAAGCAGCGGCGATGGACAATATTTTCCCGTAAACCATCGTGAAAACATACAGATTCCGGCAAGCAGTCTCAAGGCGCAGGATGGCCGTTATGAGATCAGGATTACGGAAGAGCTGCGCGAGGTCTCTTATCTCGATCAAGTGCAACTCATCGCTGTGGACCACCCAGCCGGCGAAGAAGTGTTTATCAATGACAAATTTAAAGGCCCACCATTTCCTGAGTTCCGGCTTTACGGCGTAACTCGCAGGACGTATCCCTTCAAGGCCGTGGACCAGAACGGCGTTGACGTGCTGGCGAGGCTGGCCAGACGCGATGGAATTTATGTTGACAGCTTTCATCGCGATTCGTCCGGTGTGGCTGAGCTGCACTATCTTGAACTAGATTTTGGTAAAGCCACCGCTGCAAACCGGGCAGTGCTGGTTCTGAATGGCTGGGTTGACTGGGCAGACGGCAGCACTTTTATGGCAGCGGCGCATGCCAGCAAAGAGGGCCTGATCTTTCCGTATCTTCAGGTCAAAGACGCCTCGGGCCACTGGCAGACCGTTGTCGAAGACATGGGCATTCCTTCGGGCAAGCCAAAGAGCATTGTGGTTGACCTGATCGGAAAATTTCTTTCCGCATCACGTGAGGTGAGAATTGTTACCAACCTCTGCGTCTACTGGGACGAAATCTTTTTGAGCGAAGCGATTACGCCGCATGTGAGGATGACTCGAGTTTCGCCCGCGATGGCGAGCCTGCGATATCGCGGGTTCTCCAAACCAACTATTCACCCGGCACGCACGCAGCCTGAAGGCTTCGATTATGAGCAATGGTTTTCCACCACAGGATGGAACCCAACACCAGGACTCTACACGCGGTATGGCGATGTGCGGGCGCTGCTGGCCAGCATGGATGATCGCATGGTGATTATGGGGTCAGGCGACGAATTGCGCCTGCTGTTCGATGCCAGGGCAGTGCCGTTCCTGGCCTCTGGATGGAGACGCGATTTTCTGCTGCTGGTGGATGGCTGGGCCAAGGATGCTGACTCCAACACGGCTTTTTCGAGGTCGGTAGAACCGCTGCCGTTTCATGGAATGGAGAGCTACCCGTATCCTTCTTCACAGCATTTTCCGGACGATGAAATCCATCTGCGTTACCAGAAAGAGTTCAATACGCGGCAGGCGGTGGATGATCTCAGCCAATTGCGGCCTTGACCTCCCGCATTGACGTGAATAAACACGAATCCTGCACCGCGGATTGGGCATTCCACAAAAAATCTGCAGATTAACTTTCACTTTGCGGCGAAATAAAGTAGTGTTTCCGCACGCAAATTTTGACCGCCACTTTGTCTCTGGATTGACATTAACAAACCGCCGACAATGGGGATCAGCCTCACAACCTCATCCCACGTCCCGGCGTCAGTTAGCAACCTTTATCCAGGTGATCACCGGAGCATACGACGATGGATGTGGAAGCCATCAGAGGCAGGGTCAAGCAATCAATCAGCCAGGTAACCGGCATAGAAGTGGCCGCAATTTCTGATTCAGCCGCATACGTTGATGACCTGGGTCTGGATTCTCTTTCCATCCTCGAAATCGCCGTGAATGTTGAAGAGCACTTTAAATTTCACGCTACGGACGATGAACTCGCTGCCATCCGCACAGTAGAAAACACCGTCGAGCTTGTTCGACGGCGAGCCTATGTGGAAGTAGCATGACAACCGCACCCAGGGTAGTTATTACCGGTATTGGTATGGTCACCTCCGTCGGCCCCGGACGCGAGGAGGTCTGGAACGCTCTGCTGGCAGGCCGCTGTGGAGTTGGGCCGGTCAGGAGTTTTGACACCAGCAAGTACAGCGTTCATTTGGGCGCGGAGATTCATGATTTCAAGCCTGAAGAGTACGTCCGCAATCTGGACGTAAATTCCATTGGGCGCTCTTCACAATTAGCCATCGCTGCGGCGCGGCTGGCGTTGGCCGATGCAGCTCTCGACCTGACAATGGTTGATCTAGAATGTGCCGGCGTTTGTGCCGGAACCACTTCGGGAGAGCCACACTTCATCGAGCGCTTTGATGATCATTATGTGCAGGGCGAGTTGTTCAGGGTGGGACGGGAATTCATCACTCAATATCCTTGTCACGTAGTACCCGGGCACGTGGCCAGGGAACTTGGATTTGCCGGGGAAACCATGATGATCCCGACGGCCTGCGCAGCCGGCAATTACGCCATTGCCCACGCCAGCGATCTGCTTCGCGCAGGCAAGGCCAGTATCATGCTGGCCGGCGGCGCAGACTCATTCTCGCGGATAACCTACACCGGATTTGCCCGCCTGGGGGCGATTGCTCCCGAAGTTTGCCAGCCATTTGATCGCAATCGCAAAGGCATGGTGCCGGGAGAGGGGGCGGCCATGCTTTTGCTTGAACTGGAGCAGAATGCAATCGCGCGAGGTGCCCGCATTTACTGCGAGGTTGCCGGCTATGGTCTTTCCTGCGACGCCCACCACATGACCGCGGCCCATCCGCAGGGTGAAGGAGCAGCCCGGGCGATGCAAAGGGCGCTGGAGAAGAGTGGCATCGCGGCGGAGGAAGTCGATTACATCAGCGCCCACGGTACTGGAACGCCAACCAACGATCGGCTGGAAACCATCGCGGTGAAAAAGACGTTTGGCAAGCAGGCTTACAGCATTCCCATCAGTTCAATCAAATCCATGCTTGGGCACACCATGGGAGCGGCTTCTGCGATTGAAGCCGCGGTCTGCGCCTTGGCCATCACTGAAGGCCGGATTCCGCCTACGGTGAATTGGAAAGAACAGGACCCTGAATGCGATCTCGATTATGTGCCCAACGTGGCCCGGCAGCACAAGGTCAGGATTGCGATGAACAATGCGTATGCCTTCGGTGGAAACAATTCATCCCTGATTTTCAGGGCACATGCAGCTTGATTTTTCCGAGGACCGGTTTCACAGAATGAGGAACAGAGTTGCAATTACCGGCATGGGCGTTATCTCGTCGTTGGGAGATTCACCTGGCACTCTGCATTCCGCCCTGGGCAAAGGGCACGTTAGCAGTTATCGTCTTGATGAACCCAGTCTCAATGGCTGCCGCGGGCAGCGCAGTGGCAAGATCGCCGAATTCCAGCCCGATTCTTATCTGAAGGGCAAAAACCTTCGTCCGCTGGACCGCACCGGACAATTGGTGGTGGCAGCAGCAAAACTTGCGCTGGAAGATAGCGGGTGGACACCGGAACGGCTGCGCCAGCACGATGCAGGCCTGGTAGTGGGGACGATGTTCGGCAGCGTGCACACGATCGCGAAGTTTGACCAGCACGCGCTCGAACAGGGACCCGCATGCGCCAGTCCCATGGATTTTGCCAATACCGTGATCAATGCGGCGGCCGGCCAGACTGCAATCTGGCACAACCTGCGTGGGATCAACTCGACCATCGCGAGCGGATCAACCTCCGGCCTGGCCGCGCTGGGCTATGCCTGCGACCTGATTTGTTTTGGCGGCCAGACTGCGGTGCTGGCCGGTGGTGTTGATGAATTCTGCTTCGAGTCATTCTGCGGATTCGAGCGCGCGGGAATGCTTTCTTCGGATGATACACAGGCATTTCCGGTGCCCTTTCACGCAAGCCGCACTGGATTCGTCGTGGGTGAGGCGGCAGGCCTGCTCATGCTGGAGGAATGGGAAGCTGCGACGCACCGAGGAGCAAGAATTCTGGCGGAAGTAAGGGGGCACGGCACTGCCTATGATCCCTCCGGTGATGAACGGCGCGCAGGCGCAGCCGTAATTGCCCGCGCAATGCGGGCAGCGTTGAAGGATTCTGAATTATCCACGGATGAAGTTGATTGCATCAGTGCCGCTGCAAACGGAAGCATCGCAGCGGATAAAGACGAAGCCATTGCGATTGAATCGCTATTCAACGGCCGCGGACCAAAAATCCCAATTACTGCGATCAAATCCATGTTGGGCGAAACTCTAGGCGCTTCAGGTTCTTTGCAGGTAATCGATTTGATTGAAACCATGCGAACGGGTGTGTTGCCGGGAATTCGAGGCCTGGAGCTCGAGGATTCCCAGTTGCCCAAACTTAATTTTTGTCGTGAACAGCAAGAGATAAATGCGCGCGCGGGGTTAATTAACTCGATCGGATTCGATGGCAATGTTTGTTCGCTGTTGATTTCAGCGCCATCGGCATAGGGCCGAACTCTTTTTTTGGAGGAAGAATGGCGGTAGCACCGGAGCTGGCGATGCCTCTTATTCATTCGTCAGAACAAGCAACGCTTGTGCCGCGTTTTGAAAAGCAGGGCTATGACAAAGATTCGGTCGCTGCCCGGCGCAATTGGATCGAGCAAAAGACTGGCGCCCGGCTCTTTTATGTTGGCTCCTATTCAATCTCCAGCAAAGAGATGCGCGGGAAAGTCGAGAACCCGTTGGGAGCGGTACAGGTCCCTTTGGGAGTTGCCGGGCCGCTTTTGATTCATGGCGATTATGCGCAGGGCGTGTTCTACGTGCCACTGGCCACCTCAGAAGGCGCGCTGGTTAGGTCGTACGAACGCGGGATGACCACGATAACCAGAGCAGGCGGCGCCACCACGCGGGTCTACGCAGACGAGAACCGCGTTTCACCGGTGTTTCTGTTTGCTGATGTGGGCGCTGCGGCCAGGTTCGTCACGCAGTTAAAGGAAAACTTCAACAAAGTCCGCGAACAAGCAGAAAGCACGACGCGACATGGAAAGCTGCTTCGACTGGAATGTCATGTGGTCGGGCGTGAGGTAATCGTCAATTTCTGCTATTTCACAGCCGACGCGCACGGCATGAACATGATCGTGAAAGCGACGGAGCACGCCTGCCAGTGGATCATGCGCCACAGTGAAGCAAAGGATTTTTATGTCTTCAGCGGATCCAGCTCAGAGAAGCGCGGCAGCGGCTCTCTCTTCAGCGGAGGCAAAGGAAAGAAGGTGGTGGCTGGAGCGCTGCTACCTGCCGCGCTCGTCAAGAATTATCTGCACACTTCTCCTGCTGAGCTGGTGGAGATGTGGCACCACACAGTTCTAGGCCACTTGCAGGCTAATGCCATCGGTTACAACGGGCACTTTGCCAATGGACTGGCGGCGCTGTTTATTGCCTGCGGACAGGATGTGGCCAACATCGTGAATTCCGCAGTCGGTATCACGAATTTCGAACTCACGAAGAATGATGAAGTTTATGTGAGTGTGACACTTCCATCGTTGACCGTGGCCACAGTGGGGGGCGGCACAGGTTTGGGCACAGCGCAGGAGTGCCTGAACATGATGGGAGTGGCAGGCAAAGGCGGCGCTCTCAAGTTGGCGGAGATCACCGCAGCGACGTTGCTGGCGGGAGAAATTTCCATGGGCGCCGCCATTGCCAGTGGAGAATTTGTAAACGCCCACGAATCTTACGGGAGAAATCGCCCGGAAACTGAGGGTGGGGAAGAGCCGTTGCGTTTAGACCAGTAAGAAACCAGTGTTGTTTCAGGACGAAATATGATTCTGAACACAGAGCTACACCCGATCATTGCTGCCGCGTATGCAGAAGGGCAGTCGCGCTTTGGAGACCTCGGTCTGCCTTTGCCCACTTATACCGACCGAATCGATTCCATTCTCCACAAACATTTGGGCAAATCTCCATTATCGAGCGACGCCATGAACTTTGTAAGAGCACTTCATGGGCGTGACCTGTACCTGGCGACTGCCTGCGCGCAGTGCAGTGTTGGAACAAACAGCGAGCAGCTATTTGGAGCATTGCCGGAGCGCGTTGGCATTGCGTGGAAAACACTTGAGGCTACCTATAAAGGACTCATTTGTGATCTTGTGCGGTTCTTTTATCGCACCAGCTTTGCCGCTCAGGACCTGGCAGACAACGTTGTTGCCGATCTATTTTTACCAGACCGGTCCGGACACAGCCGCATTGCGTCGTATGACGGGCGAAGCTCGCTTGGCACCTGGCTTCGCGTTGTGATCTGTAATCGCGCCATCAATGCTCAACGGTGTAGCGCCTCCGCCAAGAGTACTGATCTGAAAACTGAATTGCCGGACGGCCCTGCTCTCGAACGGATTGAACTAAGCATGCGAGCGCGACGCTATGCGGCTGCGCTGCAAGATTCTCTGTCCGTTGCCTGTCGTGGGCTGACGCCCCGCGAACGTCTCATGCTGCTGTGGCGCTATCAGGATGGCCTGCAACTGGGCCAGATTGCGCGGCTGCTGGGTATCCATCAGTCGAATGTCACGCGGCAACTGGAAAAAATGCAAACTAAATTGCGCGATGACGTCATTGCCGTTCTTTCCACCAAATATGGTCTCAGTCGCCCGGCAATCCAGGAATGTCTTGAAGATATCGTCGAGAACCCGCGACATGAAGTCTCTATTCTGGAATTTGTGAGAGCAATCGAGGGCCCGTCCCCCGAGAGGAGTTCTGCGCTGTTCTGTCTGCCCAGATCTCCCGCCCGGAAATATCCAGCTTCACTCAAACCCTCTCTCCCGGGCACTGGCCTGGCGAAAGAGGCTTAAGTATGGGTCGATAGCCGGACAAGAAACTAATAGAGCCTGTTCTCCGCACGGTCAGGTGAAGGGAAATTCTCGTCCGGTCGGTTGCCTGAAGTTATTTCTTTCGTCCAATTGGGGACTTGACGGCAACGATGACGAAACGCTCCGGCAAAACGCGGCGACATCTTCCCGAAGAAGATCTGGCCGCCTTTCTGGAAG
>DATDNH010000453.1:0-6706 GCA_036518395.1 Candidatus Angelobacter sp.
GAAGGAGGAAGGCGGGCGGCACACGCCGTTCTTCAAGGGATACCGTCCACAGTTCTACTTCCGCACGACGGACGTGACGGGAGTAGCGGAGCTACCGGCGGGTACGGAGATGGTGATGCCGGGAGACAACGTGGCGCTGACCATTGAGCTGATCACGCCGGTGGCGATGGAGAAAGGCTTGCGGTTCGCAATCCGCGAAGGCGGCCGGACCGTAGGCGCTGGAACCATCAGCGAGATCATTCAGTGAGAAGAATTGGGTAATTGAGGAATTTCGTAATTGGGTAATTGAAGCGCGGTAGAGCATCCCGCAGTTCTGCCGCTCCGATAAAGTAAAAGTTTTAGCAGTGCAAAAAGCTAGTAGCTAGCAGCTAGGGGCTGATTTAAATGCGTGAAATCGTGACATTGCAATGCAATGAGTGCAAAGAAAGAAATTACTCGACGACCAAGAACAAGAAAACGACGACTGGCCGTCTGGAGTTCAGCAAGTTTTGCAAGCGTTGCCGCAAGCACACGCCTCATAAAGAGGTGAAGTGAAGACAGCTTTTGGCTTTTAGCTCTTGGCTGTTAGCTCAATTGTCGAACGAATGAGACAAAGGCTAATTGCTAACTGCCAAATTGCCAATTGCTGAGTTCGGGTGAACACGTAGCGAGCGCCGGATAGCGCGAGCGGAGTGTGAGGGCGAAGTCAGTCCCGCTGAGCGGGATTGCGGAGCGCTTAGATAAAAGGGGCGTAAGCTCAACGGTTAAACTGCCGGTCTCCAAAACCGGACTTGGGGGTTCGAATCCCTCCGCCCCTGCCAGGATTTTGGAGCAGGGTAGTTGTTGAAGAGGGTTGGCGTTGGCTGTGCTCTTGGGTTTTGTGGGTATATCAGAATCAACGAGACGAAAGCTAAGGGCTAATGGCCAATGGCTGGTTTTAAAGGGGAGTTAAATGGCGAAAGTAGCAACAGCGGTTCGCGACGAGGAGAGTATGACGGGAAGGCTGAGGCAGTCTCCGGCCAAAATCAAGGGGTTTTTCTCTGACGTTCGCAATGAAATGCGCAAGGTCACATTTCCGAGTTTCAAGGAAGTGCGCGCCACAACGATCGTGGTCATTATCACTGTGTTCGTATTTGCGCTGTATTTCTGGGGAATTGATCTGGTCCTGAATCAGGCGCTGGACAAGTGGGTATTTCACCACAAGTAAGCTTTGAAAGGTTCCAACTTAGTTATGGAAGAAGAACAGAATATTACCGGGCCGGTTGAGCCCGTCAGCAATCCGAACATGAAGTGGTACATCATCCACACGTATTCGGGTTTTGAAAAGAAAGTGAAAGAGTCTCTGGAATCGCGCATTCAGGCCTTTGGCTTGCAGGAAAAAATCGGCAAGGTGCTGATTCCCACGGAGCCGGTGACGGAAATCCGCGGCGGGAAGAAGTACACCGTCGAGCGCATGTTTTATCCCGGATACGTGCTGGTGCAAATGGACATGGATGATCATGTCTGGCACGTCGTCAAGTCCACACCGCGCGTGACCGGCTTTGTGGGCACCGGCCAGCAGCCCACGCCATTGTCGGAAGATGAGGTCAACCAGATTGTCTATCGCGTCCATACAGGCCCGCGCGAGACCAAAACGTCAATCAAGTTCGAGAAGAGTGAAACTGTGCGCATCATTGATGGCCCGTTCGCCAATTTCAATGGCACTGTGGATGAGGTCAATGAAGATCGTGAGACCTTGAAAGTCATGGTCACCATCTTCGGCCGCGCAACCCCGGTAGAGCTGGAATTCGGCCAGGTAGAGAAAGTAGCGTAAACGCAATTCTTGGGAGCGCAGCCGCCCTCGGTTGCGAAAGAACGATAAGGATCAGGGACTAGACAATGGCAGCAAAAAAAGTTCAAACATCGGTCAAACTTCAGATTGAAGCGGGCAAGGCAACACCTGCGCCTCCGGTTGGTCCGGCGCTCGGTCAGGCCCAGATCAACATCATGGATTTCTGTAAGCAGTTCAACGCCCGCACCGCGAACAAAGAAATGGCCGGACTGATTATTCCGGTCGTGATTACGGTCTACAGCGACCGCTCTTTTACCTTCATCACCAAGACTCCACCTGCGTCGGTGCTGCTGAAGCGGGCGGCGGGGATTGCCAAAGGTTCGGGCGCGCCCAACAAAGACAAAGTCGGCAAGGTCACAGAAAAGCAAGTAGCCGACATCGCCAAGCAGAAGATGCCCGACCTGAATGCTGCTTCGCTGGACGCTGCCATCAAGAGCGTGAAAGGCACAGCCCGCAGCATGGGCATCGACGTGGTCGCATAGTTATGAATCGAACGCACTACGGCCCGGAGTTTTTCTTCCGAGCGGTGGGAGATAAGGAAGAGTCATGAGTCGAAGAGCAGGAAAAAACATTACCAAAGCGCGCGCCGCAGTTGAGAAGCGCCTGTACCTTCTCAATGAGGCGGTGCCGCTTCTGCAAAAAGTCAAATACGCGAAGTTTGACGAGACAGTCGAGGTAACGCTGCGACTGGGCGTAGATCCCAAGCATGCGGACCAGATGGTGCGCGGCACCGTGGTTCTGCCGCACGGTCTGGGCAAATCCAAAAAAGTTCTGGTCATCACCAGCGGAGAGAAAGTCAGGGAAGCGGAAAGCGCAGGCGCGGATTTCGTGGGTGGCGAGGAGATGGTGGAAAAAATCCAGAAGGAAAACTGGAGTGATTACGACGCTGTCATCGCTACCCCAGACATGATGAAGTCCGTCGGCAGGCTGGGCAAGATTCTTGGCCCGCGCGGCCTGATGCCGAATCCCAAAACCGGGACAGTCACCTTCGACGTCACCAATGCCGTCAAGGAAATCAAGGCCGGCAAGGTGGAATTTCGCACTGATAAGACGGCCCTGGTGCACGTTCCGGTAGGAAAAATTTCCTTTACCCCGGACAAACTGGTGGATAACGCCACGGCCGTTATCAGCAGCGTGGTTAAGGCCAAGCCTGTGGCCGCCAAGGGCAAGTACATCAAGGGAGCATATATCTCCTCCACTATGGGCCCGGGAATCGCCGTAGATACCGCGCCGGTCGAGGCTGCCGCGAAGGCGTAAGCCAAACAGATAAGGATCAAGGATCTAAGATATGCCAGTTACGAAACAACAAAAAGCAGAACAGATTCAGAAGCTCAAGAGTGAGCTGGAAAAGGCCAACAGCATGATTGTGGGCACGTTTTCCAAGCTGACGGTAGCCAAAGATTTCGAGCTACGCAAAACTGTGCGCACTGCCGGCGGCCGCTACCAGGTAGTCAAGAACACCCTGGCCCGCCTGGCATCAGAGGGAACCAAAGTTGCCGACGCGCTGAAGTCGCTCGAAGGCGTGACGTCGATCGCCTACACAGAAGGTGATCCGGTCGCCCTGGCCAAGGCGCTAAGCAAATATGTTGAGGACAACCCCGAGTTTTCCTTCAAGGCTGGAGTTCTGGAAGGCCGGCTGATCTCGCTCAAAGAGATCAAGACGCTGGCTACCATGCCCTCCAAGGAAGAGATTTACTCCAAGCTCCTGTTCCTGATCAACGCTCCGGCCCAGCGGCTTGTCACCGCCATGAGCGCGGTAGGACGCAACCTGGCTGTGGTGGTGAACCAGGGTGTGGAGAAGAAAAAGTTCAAGGAACCTGGTGGAGGTGCTGGTGCGCCGGCAGCCGCAGCGGAAGTCGCGGCGGCAGAGCCAACCGCCGCGAATCCTCAGGTTACGGATTAGTTTTAGTCTCTCCGTACAGCGCGTGCGGCTGCTCGGGAGAGAGGAAGTTCTCGCTGCCAAAAGACTCACGTGGCGCGGTCTGGGCGCATTGGAACACGATTGAGGATGGGCGGCGAAATCAGCACAAATCCTGATTCGAAAGAGTGGAGAAACACATGGCAGATTTACAGCAGTTGGAAGATCAGATTGTAGGCTTGAGCCTGCTCGATGCCGCTCAGCTCGTCAAGAAGCTGGAAGAGCGGCTTGGCGTCTCGGCCGCAGCGGCTGCACCGGTGATGGTTGCCGGTGGCGGCGCAGCAGCAGCGGGCGCCGGCCCAGAGCCGGAGAAGACCGAATTTACGATCATTTTGATGGCAGCAGGCGCCAATAAGATCAACGTGATTAAGGCTGTCCGCGAGGTCACCAGCCTGGGCTTGAAAGAAGCCAAGGACCTGGTTGACGGCGCTCCCAAGCCGATCAAAGAGAACGTCTCCAAGGAAGAGGCGGAGACCATTAAGAAGAAGTTCACTGAAGCCGGCGCATCAGTCGAAGTGAAATAAGAATTCGGCTGTGGAGCGCCGCGCCCCGGGACGCGAAGGTCGCTTTCCGGGCGGGTGGGCTCACTTGAATCCGGGAGAGGGTCTCCGTTATCTAATAATGAGGGCGGCGGGTCCCTTTCCCTCAGATTTTCTTTTAACGGGCAGGACAAATTGCCTGAATTAGGCGTAAGATAGTAAACAGCAGGGGTATCGGCCTGCCCTGCCCTTTTTGTCTTTTTAACGGGTCTATCGTGGAAGGTGAGCGCGGAGTGAGCGCCGTATAACGCGAGCGAAGCGCGAGGGCGAAGCCAGTCTCGCAGAGCGGGATTGCGGAGCCCTCTAAAAATGACCTAACGGCAGACCAAAGAACGGTCTAACTCAGACGGGCGCGGACAAACACAATTCAGTTATTGAAAATCGCTTCGATGGCGTCAACGGGAACTCTTGTCTCTCGTTGGCCATCTGCTTTTTGTTCCCAACCCGCGCGAAATTGAAGCACCAGCTTGTTGAAGCTGCAATACGTTAACAGGTTTGCTTCCGAAATGGAACCGGTTTCGGCAGCCAATCGCCGGTGGCGGGTCATTCAGTGAAACTGAGCCGCTACCGTGTATCAGCGTCTAGCGGTTCGCGTGCGAATCGCGGGCCTTTAGGCAGACGTCATCGCTTTAGCGATGAACACATGAGGTAGTGGATCTCTAGACGAGACTGACCACTGCCGCACAAAGATTTAGGAGTTATTCATGGCCAATAAGAATGGCGCCTCCCGCTATCGTCTCGATTTTTCAAAGATTCCGGCAACGCTTCAGATCCCGAATTTGATTGAAGTGCAGAAGCGCTCATACGACCGCTTCCTGCAGATGGACAAGTTGCCGAGCGAGCGTGACGACAGCGGTTTGCAGGCGGTTTTCCAGTCCGTTTTTCCGATTACTGATTTTCGCAACGTTTCCGAGCTGGCCTTTGTGGACTACGCCATCGGCAACTGGGAGTGCAAGTGCGGACACCTGAAGGGGCTGCACCACCTGCGCACCACCTGCCGTAATTGCGGCAACACTGTGATTACCGATCCGTTTCACCCCGGCGATGTGCTCTGCTCCAAGTGCGGCACCTACAACGCCAACACGCCGGATTTCTGCAACAAGTGCGGTGACCCTGTTGGCTTGCAGCTGAAATATGACGTGGCCGAATGCGAAGAGCGCGGCATGACCTATTCTGCGCCTTTGAAGGTCACCATCCGCCTCACCATTTACGACAAAGACCCGGAGACCGGCAATAAGAGCATTCGCGATATCAAAGAGCAGGAAGTTTTCTTTGGCGACATTCCGCTGATGACGCAGAACGGCACCTTCATCGTGAACGGCACCGAGCGCGTGATTGTCAGCCAGCTTCACCGTTCGCCCGGCGTCTTCTTTGAGACTGCCAACAATCGCACCTACTTCCTGGGCAAGATCATTCCCTACCGCGGTTCCTGGGTGGAATTTGAGTATGACCAGAAGAACATCCTTTACGTGCGAATTGACCGCAAGCGGAAGTTCCTGGGCACAATCTTTTTGCGCGCCCTGGGCCTGCGCTCGGACGAGGACATTCTCCGCACGTTCTACACCGTTGACCGCATCAGCCTGAAAGACAAGACGCTGCGCTGGATCCTGGAGCCGGGCGTGGAGCGTCCGACCAACCTGGTAGGACTCAAGCTGGCGCACAGCATTAAAGACAAGAGCGGGCATGAAGTTGCCCATTCAGGCCGCAAGATTACTCCTGCGGTGCTCAAGGAAATCCAGAAGGCGAAGATCACTGAGATCGATATTGACACCACTGATCTTGAAGGCGCCTTCACCGCCGGTGACATTGTGGACACCAACACCGGTGAAGTGCTGGTGGAAGCCAACACCGAAATTACCGCTGACAAGCTGTCCAAAATCATGGATGCGGGCGTGGAGGAGATCCACGTCTTTTTCCCTGAGCGCGACGACGTCGGCAACGTGATCAGCGCCACGTTGCGGCGCGATTCCGTCAAGACGCCGCAGGAAGCCTTGATCGAAATTTACCGCAAGCTGCGTCCCGGCGATCCTCCGACTCTGGACACTGCAACTGCGCTGTTCAGCAGCATGTTCTTCGACTCGCGCAAGTACGATTTCAGCCGCGTGGGCCGCTTGAAGTTCAACATCAAGCTGTATGAAAAGTCTGATGCTACTGACTTGGAAAAGCGCACGCTCGATCCCGAAGACTTCTACGCCACCATCCGTTACGCGCTGAAGCTGCGCAAGAACATCGGAGCGGTGGACGACATCGATCATCTTGGCAACCGCCGCGTGCGGGCCGTGGGCGAATTGATGGAAAACCAGTTCCGCATCGGCCTGGTTCGCATGGAGCGCGCGATCAAGGAAAAGATGAGCGTGTACCAGGAGATGTCGACGGCGATGCCGCACGACCTGGTCAACGCCAAGCCGGTGATGGCGGCGATCCGCGAATTTTTCGGAT
>DATDNH010000454.1:0-2614 GCA_036518395.1 Candidatus Angelobacter sp.
TCACTGACAGTCCCTCTTTTGCCTCGGCAAGACGGCAGGCGCAGGGTATGCGACTTTACACTGCCCAAGAAATTTCTGCCGGCGCAAAGCAGGGAATCTGGGCACAGCAGAACCAGAAAAATGGGGCCCTCCCGCGGACCCTCGGAAATGCCGAAGGCGGCAACCCCGGCGCTGGCGGCGACGCCACGCCGATGAACGTTTCCTTCAGCCAAGTGCAACCGAGCAGCAGGTTTACCAGCCTGCAAGACAACGGGTTCAGCCTTTCCTATCCCGACAACTGGCGGGCTGTGAATGGCAACGGCAACATAACGATTGGTCCGCCGGCAGGAATTTCAGGAGGGTCGATTGCCTATGGTGTGCAAGTGGGAACTTTCCAGGACCCGAACGCGCAAACCATGGACCAGGTAATGCAGGAGTTGATCCAGAACCTTCAGCAATCGAATCCGGGGCTGCGAGTTTCTGGCAATCTCAACCGCATGGATGTAAACGGCCAGGAGGCGCGCTCGGTGTATCTGAGCGGCAGCTCTCCCCTCGAGAAAAATGGAGAGGCAGTTCCAGAACGGGACTGGCTGGTAACCGTTGCGCGGCCGCAGGGCGGCGTGATGTACCTGGTATTCGTTGCACCGGAACAGGACTTCAACCAGCTTCGATCTACATACGAGAAAATGTTGAATAGTCTGCGGGTGAGCTAGGGTTTTCTTCTTTGTTACCGGCCAAAGCCAGACGTTCGAGATCCGAACCGGCTTATTCGATTTTTACCGGACCCATAGCATCCTTCATTGCCTGGAAAGCAGGCGTATCCACCCTGGAGGATGAGAAGCGTTCCTGTGGATACTGCCGGGCCAGTTGAACGGTCAAGAAACTTCCTCGCGTCAGAGCGGATTCGTGGTTTGACCAGATTGCGCTGGTGGACCGTTGCCGATACCGCTCTACCATAATGCGGAAAAAGGCTACCGCCGGACGAGGATCGTAGCCGTGGTCAATCGTGTTTTGCAGACCCAGGCGGTCTGCCTGATTTTCAACACGACGGGAATAACCATTTACAACCGTGGCTAATCCAATCTGCCCGAGATACAAGCTGAGATCCCCGATGTAACCGGAGCCCGCTATTGCGGCGATCGTGATCAAAACCCTCTTCGCCCGCGTGTCGTTCACTTCGCGCCAGTGATGTGCCTGCAGAACGTGGGCGATCTCATGACTCATCACGAAAGCGAGTTGCGCCTCATTCTGGGCTGCGGCCAGCAATCCCGTATTTACGAATGTCGTGCCGTCCGGCAAAGCTTCGGCATTAATGCTGGGATCTTCCACCACAAAGAAGCGGAACTCAACCGGCCGCTTTGTCACCGCAGCCGCAGGCGGGAGCAGAGACAACCCCAGTTGCTTGACATAGTCCTGCACTTCCGTGACAGGGAACAATTTGAGGCGGCCATGAACCTTGTCGCCTTTGCGGAACTCCAGAATTCTCAATCCGCTTTTTGGCTCGATGGCCGGAACCACGGTGATGCCTCCCGGATTTTTATAAGCGTCCCCGGGCGCCGGTGAGCCAACTTCGATCATGGAAGCCAGAATTGAACCATCGTTGTTCCGTACTCCGCGATAATGAATCTGGGAACCCACCATATTCTGAGTCGACGTTTCAGTGCTGGCTTCAGTAAACCTGGCCGCGCCCTTTTGCGCGGACTCGCCAACAAGCAGCAATTCACCATCGGCCTTCAGCCGCACCTGTGTTCCCGGCGCGCTCTTTGCGGCCTCCAGAGGCTCTTCCTGAAGATAGGCGCTCTCGCTGATCTCGCGCGTGAACTGGCTGTTATCGCAATTGATCTTGACGGCGGAAAAACGATGAGGGGCAGTCCAGAGACCTTCGGCTTCAATCAATGTGCCCACAACCAGTCCAATTCCATCCGCGCCGGTGGCAGCACAATTCTGTAACTGCGTGCCCGGGGCGTATGCGATCGCGTCATCGAGAATGGCGACGGAATTCGCATCAGGAATGGAGGTGACGTACCCGCGAATTTTGACGGTACTGGCCGCACCTGTCGCGGTGAAACAAACAAGCAGGCACAGAGAGCACCACACAAAAAGACTCTTGTTCATAAACACTCTTGTGGCAGGTTTTTCGGGTGGAAATGGCATGCTGATCATCGGAATCAGTGATGAAATCGTGTGTATGCTATCACAACGGCAAAGTGGCGACGATTATGGATTTTCGAACTATAATGCTGCGCAGCATTCCACATTGCTGTGCCAAGGAGACTGCGTATGTCCGTAAAACGCGTGCTGCTGGTCGTTATAGTCTTGTTAATCTCCGTTTGTGTCATCGCCAAAGACAAACCAAAATTCAAGTCAGTCGAGGTAAAACATTTCACGCAGGTTGAGGGAGTAGAGCTTTCACCCCAGTTCAGCGATTTCCTATATGCCGAATTGAAGACCGAATTGAAAAAATCGGGCCTGTTCGAGGAAATCCTGGCCCAGGATGAAGTGGTTGACCCCGCGGATGCCTCCCGATCACTGATCGTAGACGGCAGTGTTCTGGAATACAAGAAAGGCAGCGTAGCCAAGGAAGTGATTATTGGTTTCGGCGCCGGTCGCCGAAGCCTTCGCGCCCAACTCAATG
>DATDNH010000455.1:0-8785 GCA_036518395.1 Candidatus Angelobacter sp.
CCTGCCGTGACCGTCAGTGGCACCTGGTTGGTGTTTGCCGTACCCGGCATCACCGTGACCGCCGTGGTAGTTGACATGGCCGCGAAAGCGCCCGCGGTATTGCAGGCAGAGTTGCTGGGACAGCTCTCGAGCTGTAATGCGGCAGAATGAGTGAAATTAGTCTTGATGACTGCAGTGATAGTGAGGATATGGTTGCCGTTGGCTGTGCCGGTTAGCGTGTAGGGAGTAAAGTACAAAGCCCCGGTCGTGAGAGGAATCACGCTCACTCCGGTGGCCGGGGTCCCAAGGCCGAGCGCGTTCATGGTCCCGAACTGGCTCAGGTAGGGACCAGTTCCGCTAAAGGAGATTCCGCCAGTCGCTTGCGAAATCACCAGGCTCTGTGGTACCGCCCAGCCTGTCTTCGCAGATACGATGATAAGAACCAGAATGATGAGAGCAGATACGCGCAGACACAAATTTCTTCCCTCTTGTTGGGGAGGATAAGTTGTGCCGCGAGTAGTTACATTCTGCTTCGCTCTCATCATTCCAATTCATTGACTCAATGACGATACGGAGGAGAGTTATCGTTGACGCTCCTATTGGACCGTCAACGTAAAGGTGACCGTCGCCGATTGATTACCCGTCAATACCGAAGCTCCATTGGCCGGCGTTACCGCGATGCCGATGTAGCGCGTGATCGCCGTCCCGTTGGCCGCGTTCGTGGCAATGGTATCTGCTGACGCTGATCCCATATTGCTGAACGATGCCGCGCTAACCGGAAGCGTGCTGGAATTGAGCGTATCGCGGACAATAATCAGGTTGCTGGTGCCGTTGGCCACGCCACCAAAGGTGGTTGTGACCTGGGCGGTAATCGTGTTGGTGCTCACGCTCTGGCTGCTGAACACCGGGGTTAGTTGGTAGTCCGACCAATACACAGCATTGGTTGAGCCCGGAGTGGTAGGCGAGAACTTATTGCAGTTTCCTGCATTAATGCCCAGCCCATCCACCGTGCCGAAGTTCATGCTGTAATCCGTGCCGCTGCCCGCAGCCACGGCGCAGTGGGCCGCAGCCACAGTGCCCGTGCTCAGGGTCAACTGGACGGCCTTCTGTACGTTGGCAGAAACCTGCAACGTGGGTGAGACGGTGCTGGCGTTGGTCGCCTGTGTTCCTGCATGGGCCACGGTCGCCCCGACCAGCACCGCCATAATGATTGTGAGGTGTTTCTTCATCTCTCTTCTCCTAATAACTCTCAGGCGTCTCTATTCCGAACCGCGATTACTGCACGGTCAAGGTAAAGGTCACTGTCGCCGACTGGGCGCCTGTCAGGGTTCCTGCACCGTTGGTCGGAGCTATCGCAACACCGATGAACCGGGTGAGTGCCGTAGCATTCGCAGCATTGGTGGCGATCGTATCCGCTGATGCCACGCCCATAGCAGTAAACGCCGCCGCGTTGGCCGGAACCGTGCTGGAATTGGCGGTGTCACGCACGATCGAAGCATTCGCTGCGGTGAAGTTCGTAGTGACTTGGGCGGTAATCGTGTTGTTGGTTGTGCTCTGGTTGGTGAACACCGGAGTCAGGTTGTAGTCTGACCAGTAGATCGCGCTGTCCACGCCGGGATTTGTGGGCCCGAACAGGTTGCAGTTTCCGGCATTGATACCCAGTGCGTCTCCGGTGCCGAAGTTCATGGTGTAATCCGGATTCCCGCCGTTGTTTACGACCGCGCAATGTGTAACTGCCGCTGTGCCTGTGCTCAGCGTCAGCCGCACGGCTTTCTGAATGTTGATGGAAACCTGTAATGTTGGTGAAACTGTGTTGGTGTTGGTGGCCTGTGTGCCTGCAAAAGCCGCACTGGCTACAAGCAAAATGGCCACAACGAGTGTGAAATATTTCTTCATCTTCAAAATCTCTCCTTGTCTCTTCATTGATGTCGTTGGGTAATGACCAGCGGACAAGCGCCCGCCTTGAGTCGTCCCATTCTTTAGTGTCCTGTACTAACAGGCAACGGTACTTCCGTAACTTCATGATTACTCATCGTTTACGCGTCCTGATTTGGGAGGTAGAACCGGCAGCAACGTATAGAAGAGGTGACAAAAGTCACTTTGACGAATAGGAATGAGTAACTTTTGACTGTATTTTGCAGCGCGCGCGACTAAGATTGTCAGCTAGAAACTAATAGCTTAAGCAGATGGAAATGGACCGATTACAAAGACCGGTCTGGTATTTTGCAGGTTTTGGCCTTGCGGGCCTGATTTCCGCGTCCGCGCTGATCATCGCCGACGATCATCACTGCATTCCCCGGCTCGCACCATTTGCTTGGGTTGGCATAACCTTCGGCTTTTTCATAGCCATCTGCTTTTGGATCTATGTCGGGCTGCAGTCAATTGGGAAGCAAGCGCTTTTCATCTGTTCCTGTACCGTCGCCTATTATTTGTCCGTTCTTGTGGCGAACGTCTGGGATTCGCACGTACCTGCTCTTAACTCTCTCAGGTGGGGAAACTGGGGGCCTGGAGCGGAGGTCTTCTTCGTAGCAGGTTGGGTTGGAGGGTTTGTGGTCTTAGCCGCTGCACTGCTGATTTTACTTCCGCAACAAGCGGCTTGGCGGGTACTCCTGAAAGCAGCCGGCTGGTCACTAGTTGGTGGGATTCTTGGCGCCCTTGGCTATGTCATGGAGCGGTTTTCTGTTGAGCAACCATACCGATGGTTACAAGTCATTGGTAACGCATCACTGTTCGTGATATGGCAGACCGGTATGGCCTTGTTGCTGGCACTCGCTTTTCGGCTTGAGCATGGATCATCGAACGCTCGCCCCGTGCAAGACACATTGGCAGGTAACACAGGAGTAAGGCCCAGTTATAGCTCGTCTGCTTTGCGGGTGATTTTTTTTGCTACCATCCTTATTCTGTTGGCCTATTTTGTGCAGTGGGACCTTCGTGCAAGTATGCACCACCTCTAGGACTTGCTTCCCTTCTGTTTCTCCTGCGGTTTCGGAGTCAGGCTGCGCTCGACGCGCTCCTTGATCTTGCGCATCATCTCTTCCATCATCCGTTGCTGGATGGGCGCCATTGCCGCCATGCTTTCCTGTACCATCTGCGGCTGCTCATGCAATAACTTCTGTCCTACGGCGGACGAGTAGAAGGCGACGATCGCCTGCAAATCCGATTTGCTCAGATGACGCTGGTAGACCGGAACCATCACATCCAACATCTCGTCCAGGGGAAAGCCCGAAAGGACGTCATCCGTCACGCCCTTCAATACGTCATCGAAGTCCCTCTGCTGTTCCGGAGTGGGGTTCGGCATCTCTTCCCGCAGCGTCTGCTCGGCCATGGAAGTGACCTGTGCTCTCGCCGCCTGCATCATTGTTTCAGTCAGTTTCTTGATCTGCAGCAGATCAAAAAGCTGAAGGACTTCTTCACGGCTGGGCGCATCCGCAGGCAACGGCGCTGCCTGCGCCTGCGGCTGCGTCGCGGTAGAATCCGCCCGCTGCTGTGCCAATAATGGAAGACTAATAAGAACACCGGTAAAAACCAGAATCGAGACCCTTTTCATCGAGTGACACTCCTTGAGAGCAGATTGTACATTGGTTCCAGACGACAGCCGCTGGCTTCTAGCTCCTGGCTTCTCGCTTTTTCATTTTTTCGCGTGGAAATTGAACAAACGCGTCCATGTCGTCCACTCCGTCCATTGAGTCCACAGGAAGTTTGGAGCGCAGCCGCCGGGGCACCCAACGCACGCGATTTTTGTTTTGCGTGTGGTGGGGTGGAGGTGCCCTCGGCTGCGTCTTTGTTTTGGACTGACTTTCTATGGCCTGATGCCAATTGCCTGTTGCCTGATTCGATGTTGCTGCAAGTTCTGTTGGTTCCCAAGGGCCAAAGGCTAAGGGCTAAGGGCCCATCCCACAACTTTATTCGCTTTCTTTTCATCAACATACATCAAAATTGTCCAAAAACATTGAAAAGTACTTGACAACATGTTTCATATTATATTATGTTGTTTAATGACACAGGCAAGTTGGTTTAGCCAGTTGCCAACTGCCATTTACCAATTGCTTGAATTTCTTACAAAGGAGGTTAAGCGCACACAATTCGCGCAGCTCTAGCCGACGCCGCTAGCTTGAAAAAGGTTTTGCCAAAGGCTAAGGGCCAATGGCCAAGGGCCAAAAATACATATGTCAGTCGATTGGGGTCTTGAATACCTGCGAGGAATATTTCCGCCAACAGGGCCGGAGCAGAGCGCCCGAGCACAAGCCACGCCGGAAAAACCTGCGGTTCCGGCCACTACCAGCCACGTGGCTGATCCATCAGAAATTCAGAAATCAGAAGCTCAAGTACCGGCGGAACCGATTGCCGACTCGCCCATTATCAACACCGTCGACTCCTCCGATATTGCCGAGGAGCCCGATCCAGATCCCATAGATCTGAAGCATATGATGGACTTAATCGTCGCTTTGCTGCGCAAGTACTTGGTCTGTGACGACTACCAGCTCACCATTCTCACGCTTTGGATCGTTCATACCTGGTGCTTCGAACAGTTCTCCAGCACAGCCTATTTGGATATCCGTTCGCCACAACCTGAATCAGGAAAAACCCGCTGTCTGGATCTCCTTGGTGTCCTTTGCCAGTCACCGTGGCGCGGTCGGGGTCCCACTCCCGGAACCGTCATCCAGACGCTCCTCAAAGACTCTTCGCTGGCAAAACTTGAAAAGAATTTGTCTGCTCCATCCCGTACCATACTGCTCGATGACTCTCACCACGTCTTCGGCCCATCCGAACGTCAGCAGCTTGTGGCCATGCTCAACTCCGGCGCGCGGAGAGACTCATGGTACACTCTCGGCGAAACTTCTTATTCCCTCTTTGGTCCCAAGGCTTTCGCTGGCAACACGCCGCTGCCGCGGTCCCTGGGCGCCCGCTGCGTCCCCATCATTCTCAAGCGCAAAAAACCTCCGGATGTAGTGGATCGTTTCGATTACTTCCTGGTAATTGAAGAAGCCGACGCGATAATTCAACAGCTCCAGTCACTCGCCAAAGACGATCAATGGATACTTGAAAAACTAAGTGAGGGCCCGCCCAAAATCCCGCCGGTACTGACCGCCCACGAGCAGGATTGCGCCGAGCCGCTCCTTTACATTGCCCACGCCATCGGCGGCCCCTGGCCCGAGCGCGCCCGCAACGCCATCATCGCCTGCTCTCGTCTCGCCGATTGCAGCCCCTCAGTTCAGGTGCTTGCCGACATCCGCACTTCATTCCTGATGAACAACAATCCTGACCATCTGCTCACCCGCGATCTTCTGCCCATGCTTCGCAGCATGGAGCATCGCCCCTGGGCAGCCTGGCCCAACACCTCCGGTTCCGCTCGCCGGCTCGCCCAGCTTCTTGAGCCCTACCGAATCAAACCCGGCAATTTCACCGTTGGTTCCGAACGGGGAATCAAAGGATACAGGCTGATTCATTTCCACGACGCTTGGGAGCGCTATCTCAATCCCATTTCGATCTCCGAGGAGGCAGGCGCTCCGGATTCCCATTCATCGAATTCAACTCCGGCGCAGATCGTCCCACCCGAGATTTCACCGGAGCAGGCGGCCAGCGGAGCCTGACAGCGGAAGGAAGCGGATAAAATCCCATCCGCTTCCTATCCGCTTCCTGTTTTTGCCTTTGTATTCAACAGCTTCGGCGGCAAAGCGGAATTTTGAGACGTTTTTGGCGGCGTAAAAGTACCAGGCGAAATCTGGGCCATGGATGGCCTGATTTTTCCAAAACAACCTGAATGAAAACAGCAACAGAAAAGAGCAGGCCTCCTGACAGCAGATAGACAGCCTAACCATTGCTGACAGCGCCTTAATCGAGGAGAATCAATCGGTGATCTCGGTTCCAAAGTTCCATCTCTGATTCAGCTCGGCGCCGCACACTGCACAGACGAACCAGTGATCGCGAACCACATTCGTGGTGCCGCAGGCGTCGCAGAGACGGAAAATGAATTCCGCTGTGAACTTGCCGGGCGCCGGAATTCCCGCGCTCTCCAAAGCTTTCGCTACCCTGGGCCACGATTCCGGTTCCGGGCAATATCCTAGAGACTGATTCGTAACCGAGACCACTTTTACAGGCTGTGCATCAAGATCAAAGGTGATTTCACCAGCCGACAGCACATCGCGGCCGCTCGCGCAGGCAAGATGCTCCGAGCGGCGGTCAGCGATCCAAAGCGCGCCCTCCAGATCAACAATAAACGTCGCGGTTATGAGGTTGTCAGCTTCAGGGCATTGTCTGGTTTGCTGCGACCAGTGGATCACGTCCTGTGCAGCGCCAATCCGCGCTCTGGTGGAGTTTGCGGGATGTGCTTCAATCTTTTCTGGATGTAGATGACGATAAGCTCGCATCGGACGTGTTTCTTTGTTCTCCCTGCCCAAGTCTAAAAATACTCTGCTCAATGTTTCTTTTTGACCACGTAGATCACCCACGGCGCGATTGAAGTTTCGCGCAACCACTCGTAGGGTTCGTCGCTGCGGCCGAGTGGCAGGTGATGCGCGACCAGCTTGAGCCCGGACGCGGCGAACAGACTGAGATAGTCCTCATGGAACCACACCAGATCCACTACGGGACGCTGGTCTTCGACGTCTTTCATCACGATGCGAACTGTTTCCCCGCTTCGCGCAAAGCGATTTTCGGGAAAATTTTTTGTGGTGAACGAAGCCCACTCATGGCAGTAGATTTCCGGCGTGGAGCCGAGGAGGACGAACCGGCCTTCAGGTTTCATCAACTGGCGCAAAGCATTCAGCAGATCGCGTCGCTTGCCGGCGCCGGGAATGTTATCGAACGCGAATGCTGCCAGGATGAGATCGAAGCTGGCCGGCGCCAGCGCGCTGAAATCTCCATCAGCGACCAATTGGTATTTCCCATTCGGATCAGCCTGGCGCGCTGCCTGGATCATGCTGCTGGATACGTCAATCCCGACCGCATCGAAACCCAGGCTCTTTAAAAAGCGTGTGGAGCGTCCGGCGCCGCAGCCGAAATCGAGGGCCGTGCCTCCACTCACGTGTTCAGCAAACAGCCCAGGCAAATCACGGTAGGCGAGATAGTAGGTGCCGGGAAACTCCAGCTTGGCATAAGCTTCCGCCCGCGCGGCATCGTCATATACGTTGGAAAAGGACACTTTTGCCTTTCCGCTATTTAGGAATCGTACAGCTGATCGCCGGAAAATCCGCTGCCATTCATTCTATTGCGCGCAGCCTGAAGTCTGCTTACGCAAGGATTCTCGCTCGTGCCCCGACACAGGCCTTGCCTGAACCACAGTCGGGTCGCTCACCAAATTTCCTCGCCCCCGTCTGATAAGGCGTATTTGTCATCTAACGTGGTTTGTAGTAGAATGGCCGCTTGATGTAGGAGATATGAAGAGAACACGTTTATCGAAAGCTGAGACGCGGATCCTGGAGCAGTGCTGGAAGCTTGGCACCTGCTCGGTGCGCGAGATCCTCGATAGTTTGCCCGAGGACGAGCGCGTTGCCTACACCACCGTGCAGACGCTCGTCTACCGGCTGGAGCAGAAAGGCGCCTTGCGGAAGGTAAAGAAGATTGGCAACGCTCAACTGTTCGAGCCGGCCATCAACCAGAATCAATTCCGCAGCGGCCTGGTCAGGGACCTGCTGGATCTGTTCAATGGGTCGCCTCGCCTGCTGGTCTCCAACCTGCTGGAAACGGGCACGCTCACGCTCAAAGATTTAAAGGCCCTGCAAAACGCTTCGCCAGCGGGCAAGAACAGCCGCGGCCGGATAGTGGGTCAACGAAGCTGACCCACTAGCAGTATCAGCGTCTAGCGATTCGCTTGCGAATCGCGGGCCTTGCGGGGTCCCCAAATATGCGCCGCTATTGCGCATTTTGGGGTGCCGACAGACGTTCATCGCCCGAGCGATGAACCTGCGTTTCAGATGCTGGGCCGTTTCAACCAAACTGACTTACTATTTGCAGTCGGTGAAGGGCAAAGGGCATGCTTGAGCACATCACTCGCGCCATGTATTACTTTCAAGTCCACCTGCTTTATGCCTCGGGGGTGGCAGTGGCAGCGTGGGTTCTCACTTCCTTCCGGCGCGGCAGCGCAACCATCAAGTACTGGATCTGGGTAGGCACGGCGCTGAATTTCATTTTGCCGATCGGCGCCATTGTGGACAAACTGTGGTCCTCCCAGCTTGCGTGGGCCACGCCACTGAGCTTTGTCGGCGATGCCGCCGCCGGCGTAACCCAAAACCGCTTCGCGCCACTGCTCTTCGCGCTTTGGCTGGCCGGCGCGATCCTGATGTTTGCGCGTCTCTGGGTACGCCTGCGGAACGAGCGTCGCCATACGATTCCGCAGGAAGTTGGTACGGCAAGCCCAAAGTTCTTCGCTCACGGCGTTCCGGTAGAGTTCACCGATGCCGGGCGGGCTCCGGCTGTTGATGGCGTCCTGCATCCGCACATCTCGCTGCCCCTGGGTATTGACCAACTGCTGAGCGAGGATGAACTGAATGCAGTGTTGGTGCACGAGGTCACGCACGCAAGAAGACGCGACAACCTGATCCGGCTCATCTATGAGTTTGTATTGTGCGTGCTGTGGTTTCATCCGCTGGTCTGGCTCACCGGCTCTCGGCTCGCGCTGTACCGGGAGCTTTCCTGTGACGAACCTGTGATTCGGAGCGCTCATGGAAAAGACCTGCTTTCCGCGCTGGCAAAACTTGCCAACCCCGAACACGTCTTTCTGCTGCAAGCCTCGGCGTCATCGTTTCTGAGCCACCGGCTGGCGCGGCTCGGTGCTCCATTCCAGCCCACGCTTGGCCGAACAAGTTTT
>DATDNH010000456.1:0-16571 GCA_036518395.1 Candidatus Angelobacter sp.
GTGTTTGGAGAAGCGCTGCTCACTGATCGCGTTGGCGTGTACAGCTTCGCCCGCTATGATCCACGTTTCAGCGGCGAAAATGTCCCCGATCGCGCCGCGATCATGTTGCGCCGCAGTTGCAAAGTTTTGGCGCACGAAACAGGTCACATGTTCGGAATTGAGCACTGCATCTACTTTCGCTGTGTAATGAATGGCTCAAATCATCTGGCGGAAGACGATTCAACTCCCTTGCATCTCTGCCCGGTCGATCTTCGCAAGCTCTATGTGAGCATCAAGTTTGATCCCGTCGCGCGTTACGCTCATGTGCGCGATTTTTGCCGAGAAGCCGGTTTCAAAGATGAAGCAGACTGGACGGCAAAACAGTTGCAGAAAGCCGCAGGCAGCTAAACTATTTTGCTAACTGCCAATTGCCATCCGGGCCTCATTCATATCTCAGCGCCACCATGGGATCCACTTTAGTTGCCCGTCGGGCCGGAATATAGCTCGCGGCCAGCACTACCACGGCCAAGGCCAGCGGCATGAAAACAAAGGTTAAGGGATCCGTCGAACGGACTTCGTAAAGCAAGCTGGACATCAGCCGCGTCAAGGCAAACGCCGCGCCCAGGCCGATCGCCAAACCAATAATCGCCAGCAGCGCTCCCTGCCTTAACACTAACCCAAGGACGTGCAGACGCGTTGCGCCAAGCGCCATACGCAAGCCGAATTCTTTGCCACGCTGGGCCACCAGATAAGAAAGCACGCCATAAATTCCTACTGCGGCCAAAGCCAGGGCAACACTCGAAAAAATTGAGAGCAGGAGTGTGAGAAACCGTGGCCGGGACTGCGATGCATACAGCACGTCCTCCATGTTTCTCACGCCGGAAACCGGAGCGGTGGGCTCAAGGTCGTGCAGTTCACGCCGCACCGCGCTGCTGAGCGCCATCGGATTCTGATTGCTGCGCAGCACCACATAACTGGCACTGCGCCCGAAGCCGTTCTTTTGCCGGAAGGGCAGATAAAGCTCCGTCCCGGTCGGTTTGTCCATTCCCGCGTTCTTCACATCCCCCACTACGCCGACCACAGTCGCCCACGGATCGCGGTCACTCCCTCGCACATGTCGTCCTATAGCGCTCTGGTTCCCCCAGTACATGCGCGCCATGGTTTGGTTGACGATAAGCACAGGCTGTGAACCCTCGGCGTCGTGCGCGGTGAAATAGCGCCCTTCGATCAAGGGAATGCGCATAGTTTCAAAATAGTCTTCACTTACGACCTGGTAAAAATCAATTTCCCTGACGGGCCCGCCGGGCTTCTCGACAAAACCTTCAATATCAGTGGTGTTGACATTCGGACGGCGAATGGGAGGCAGGCCGGTGGCCAATCCTGCTGATTCCACTCCGGGTATGCGCGAGACCCGCTCCTTCAGTCTCGACCACAGTCCCGCGATTTTCTGATTGTCCTGATACATGGCATCCGGCAAAGTAATGCGCATGGTAAGGACGTTGTGCGCATCAAAGCCAACGTTGACCTGCTGGAGCTTCCAGAAGGCGCGAAGCATCAGGCCGCATCCGATCAGCAGAATCAAGGCAAGTGAGACTTCACTCGCCACAAGCACGCGGCGAAAGTTCTGGGCGCTGATGGTTGAAGTTGTCCACCCGGCGGCATCCTTGAGCAGGGCAAAGATGTTTCGCGCTACCAGATGCAATGCTGGAGCCAGGCCAAATGCCACTCCGGTCAAAATCGAGACGGCCAGGGTGACCAGAAGTACAATCCCATCCACTCCGATTTCGCCGGCACGAGGAATGCTGCCCGCATTCGTAACTTTGATTACCTGCAGGCCGCCAAAAGCCAGCCCCAGACCGAGAATCGCTCCGAATAACGACAATAGAATGCCTTCGGCGATGAATTGGCGCAGCAACCGGCCAAAGGATGCTCCCAGAGCGCTGCGGATGGCTATTTCGCGCTGCCGCCCTTCAGCGCGGGCCAGTAGCAGGTTGGCCACGTTCACGCATGCAATCAGCAGCACAAACACAACCGCTCCCAGCAACATGACCAGGGCCGGACGCACGTTGCTCACGATCTCCGACTGAAACGGAAAACTCACCAGCGTGTGGTTCTGCGGATCGAAATGATGTTCTTTGTCAGATCCGGTCTGTCCCCAATACTTCACCAGGGACTCGAGCTCCGACTGCGCCTGCGGTTCGGTCACATTTGGCTTCAATCGCCCTAGCAGATAAAGGAAATGCGACCCGCGTCCACCCGGTCTTGCCGGATCGATCTGCAAAGCTGTCCAGACCTCCGGAGGATCAACCTCGCCCGGAGGAAAGGCAAAGTCTTTAGGCATCACGCCGATAATGTTGCATTTCTGCCCATTCAAAAGGACTTCACGCCCGACAATGTTTGCATCGCCGCCAAACAGGCGCTGCCAGACTCCGTAGGAGATATCTACGACTGCCGTCGACTTAGGATCATCATCCTCCGGAGTAATAAGCCGTCCGAGGATCGGAGAAACTCCGACAGACTGGAGAAGGCCGCCGCTCACCAAAGAACCTGTCACTCGCACAGGCTCCACGCTTCCGCCGATATTCACGGCGCCATTCACCCATGCATCCAGCGATTGCCACGATTTCGCTTCGCGGCGTATCTCGAGAAACTCGGGAGCTGAAACCCAGAACCGGCGTCCCGAAGGCTGGTTGGGAAACTCCGAATAGATTTTCACCAGCCGTTCAGGATGGACATAAGGTAGCGGCCGCAACAGAACGGCGTTTACTACGCTGAAGATTGCGCTGGTTGCTCCGATTCCCAGTGCCAGGCAGATCACGGCAGCGCCGGCGAATCCCGGATTCTTGATCAGGAGTCTCAGGCCGTATCGAATGTCTTGCCAGAAAGTCTCCATGTTTCGCCTCCCGTTGTTCGTTTGGACGAGCGAGGACCCTCACGTCAGGGCCGCCTTCAAGTGATTACGCTGTTCGCAGAAAATGGTTCCCCCGAAAACGTGAAGTACCGTCGCCAGCTACTCTCTTTTTCCAGGAGCACGAGCTCGCAAAAAGGATTACTATTACGGTTGGCTGGGCATAGGGGCACTGCCGTACGGTCCGGTTCGACACTAAGAATCGGTGGGCAGCGGAGAACTCGGCTTCTACTTCCGTGATCTAAGAAACAACGGAGAGCGTCATGCAGATCAACTCCTCTCTTCTCAGGATCGTACTCGCAATCAGCGTTCTTCTTTCTTTGCCGGCCACTATGGCCGCGCAACGTACCGGTAAAAGCGGCGGCAGCACCGGGAAACCCGCAAATAGCACCAGCGTTCCTTCAACCACCAACCCCCAGCCAACCACTCAGCCCTTGTTTATTTCCGGCAAGGTTTTAGTGGAAGGCCAGGGTGCGCCTCCGGAACCTGTTGTCATTGAGCGCGTGTGCAATGGAGTTGCGCGCAGGCAAGGCTATACAGACGGTAAAGGGAGCTTTCAGTTCCAGCTCGATCAAGCCGTGGGCTTCCAGGATGCGAGCGAGAACACCAACAGCATATTCGGCAACGACAACGCCACCACGACACAAGCCATTGATGCCGTAAAAATGAAGTACCAGGGCTGCGAAATTCGGGCTGTGCTCTCCGGCTTTCTTTCCAGCTCGGCCCCGCTTCGGCTGCAGGGAAGCACGTGGCAGTACGATCTGGGCACGATTTTTCTAAAGCGCATGGAGAACGTGACCGGCACAACCATCAGCGCAACCACCTACAACGCGCCCAATGATGCCCGCCATGCTTTCGAAAAGGGTCGCAAGGCGTTTGATGAAAGAAAATTTGCCGATGCTGAGAAAGAACTCAGCAAAGCCGTAAAAATCTATCCTGGATTTGCGTCCGCCTGGTCGCTTCTCGGCGATATTCATCAGCAGCAGCAACTCCTCGATCAGGCGATCAGCGATTACACTCAGGCCCTGGCCGCGGATTCCCATTTTGTCAATCCTAGTTTCGGCCTGGCGCTGGTTGCCGTGCAACAAAAGAGATGGCAGGACGCGATCCAGCTTACGGACCAGGTCACAAAAATGAATGCCGCGGCTTTTCCCTCGGCATACTTCTATAACGCCGTGGCAAACTACAACCTGGGAAGGCTCGAACCTGCGGAAGGAAGTGCTCGCAAGTTCAAAACACTGGACGCAGAGCACCATCATCCCGATGTCTGCCTGCTGCTGTCACAGATTTTCATTCATAAGCAGGACTACCCAAGCGCCGCCCAGGAACTGCGCGACTATCTGACTCTGGCCCCAAACGCCTCCAACGCGGAAGACGCCCGCCAGACCCTGAAGCGTCTGGAAGACGCAATGGTGGCGAAGAAACAATAGCCCGCCGGCCGCGGGGGCCTTGCTGCTTGACCCTTAGCAAAACCAAAGCGCTCTTTGGTGTGAGATTTGCGTCTATTCCCTGGTTTCTTTTGCCGTTCTTTTCTCTTACTTTGCGCTCTTCGCGCCCTTTGCGGTCGAAGCCTTTGGTGGTTCTTTTTTTGTTTTACAAATTCGCGTTCATTCGCGTTAATTCGCGGCTAAATTAGATTTTGATCTGCTACCATCGCCCTAGTGCCGGATCAAAACCCAAAACCTTTTGACAAAGATCGCCTGGTCTCTGCCTCCCGGGCAGAAGACGATGCCTCCTTTGAACTCAAATTGCGGCCGCGCTTCTTGCGCGAATTCATTGGACAGAAAAAAGTAAAGGACAATCTGGCTGTAGCCATTGAAGCGGCACGCTCGCGCAAAGAGGCGCTCGACCACGTGCTGCTCTATGGCCCTCCGGGCCTGGGCAAAACAACGCTGGCCACCATCATCGCCAATGAAATGGGCGTGCCTTTCCAGCAGACCGCCGGGCCTGCCATTCAGATCAAAGGCGACCTGACCGCGATCCTTACCAACGTCGTGGACAAGCAGGTGCTGTTTTTTGATGAAGTTCATCGGCTTCAGCCCGCTCTGGAGGAGATTCTCTATTCGGCGCTCGAGGACTACAAGCTGGACATCATCATCGGCCAGGGCCCATCGGCGCGCACTCACACGATCGAGGTGAAGCCATTCACCTTCGTTGCGGCTACGACTCGCGCCGGCCTGCTTTCATCGCCACTGCGTTCCCGTTTTGGGATTCTCCTGCGCCTCGAGTTCTACACCATTGAAGAGCTTAAGTTCATCGTCGAACGCTCAGCGGAGATCCTGGGAATTGCCATTGACGATGAAGGAGCCGGCGAACTGGCGCGCCGGGCGCGCGGCACGCCGCGCATTGCCAACCGCCTGCTGCGGCGCGTACGCGACTTCGCCCAGGTCCGCGGCGCCGGACGTATCGACAAGGCAACCGCGCAGTCGGCACTGGAAATGCTGGAGGTGGATAAGCACGGGTTCGATGAAATTGACCGCCGTCTGCTTTTGACCATTATCCAGAAATATAATGGCGGGCCGGTCGGCCTGAATACGCTGGCTGCATCATTGGCGGAAGAGCCGGACGCGCTCGAAGAAATTTACGAGCCGTTTCTTATCCAGATTGGCTTCCTCGACCGCACACCCCGAGGTCGCGTAGCCACCCGCCTGGCCTACGAGCACTTCAACTTGAAGTACGGAAGACAACCAGAGCTCTTCTGATAAATCGACCATTAGCAGTTCACGCTAAGCGGCGTTTTTTACTACTGTCATCCTGAAGCCGCTTGAGCGGCTGAAGGAACCCCCGAGTATTTATCCCCTGCCATGCCGTATCAGGGTATTCTCCCCATGCCCTACTCTTCACAGATTCTTTTCTTTTTGATCAGTTTTATCAGTGTGAATCAGTGGTAAGGTTTTTGATGACCCAACCCATCGGAATTTGCTTCTCAAATCAAAAATCAAAGATCAAAAACCAAAAATAATTTATGATTCTTCCCTCCTATGCTCACCGTCGCCCGTTCTTTTGCCAAAATCAATATTGGCTTGAGAATTGGACCATCGCGTGACGATGGTTTCCACGAATTACGCACCGTTTACCAGACGCTGGCGATTCACGATGTGATCAAGGTAGACCTCACACGCGGCGTAGGAATTGAAATTGCCAGTAAGCACCCGCAAGTCCCAACCGACGAAAGCAATACCTGCTGGCGCGTCGCCGAGCGCGTTCTAAAGGCCCTCAAAGTTCGAAACAAGGTTCGCGTCACCATTGAAAAGAATTTGCCGGTTCAGGGCGGCCTCGGTGCTGCATCTTCCAACGCAGTTGCCACCCTGTTTGCCATGGAGAAAGCGCTGAAGCTCCGGCTGCCTCCACACGAGCGCCTGCGCATTGCCGAAGAAGTCGGTTCCGACGTTCCATTATTCCTGGTCGGCGGCACGGTCCTGGGCACCGGTCGCGGTGAGCAGGTCTATCCCCTGGACGATTTGCCGCCATTGCATTGCGTCGTCGCCACCCCGGATGTCGGCGTATCCACTCCCGCGGCTTTTGCCGAGTGGGACGAGAAATTGACCCATTCTGACAGCTCCGATAGAATGAACAAGTTCAGCCTTGCTGTATATGAATGGCTGAGCGGCAGCAGGTTTTCCCCATCCGGTGTCCCAGACAAGGCCTGGGACCGGGCCGAGGCACTGCTTCTCGACCTTGTCCGTGCCGGGATCGAAAACGACTTCGAAAGTGTCGTCTTTCCCAGATATCCCGCAATACGCGAGGTCAAACGTGTCCTGGAACGATCGGGCGCGAACTATGCGTCCCTGTCAGGCTCGGGTTCCACGGTCTATGGATTATTTTCGGACGCCGCGGCAGCGGCCGCAGCAACCCGAAGAGTGACACAGGCCGGAATTCCGGCCAGGGCGACCGTAACTCTGCCGAGATCAAAGTATTGGAAAGAGCTGTTTTCCAAGTAAACTATAAGTAGATCAAGTTACATCGGGGAATCCAGTTCGTCGGGTCACGAACAAAAGAACTAAACCACTGGGCGGTCGACTAATGGTAGGTCAAGTGCCTTTGGAGCACTTTGTCTAGGTTCGAATCCTAGCCGCCCAGCCAACATGCACCAATAAAAACTCTGGGAGCAAGCAGCCCGGACAACTGAAAATCCGTTGTCGCAAACCAGCTTCGAACGGGTGAAAAATATGGCCACGATAGCACCAGCAGCAAACACTGAAAGCAGACAGCAAAAGAGTCCGCCAAAGCCGGAGTTCAAAACGCAGCGCGCGCGCCACGACGATAAGTTCAAGATCTTTTGTGGTACCGCCAATGAGCCATTGACCGACGAGATCTGCGCCTTCCTTGGCATCGAGCGCGGTAAAGCCAACATTACCCGGTTTTCTGATGGGGAATGTTATGTCCAGATCCTGGAGAATGTGCGCGGCTCAGATGTTTTTGTCGTACAGCCAACATCGTTTCCCGTGGACGAGCACCTCATGGAGTTGCTCCTGATGGTGGACGCGTTCAAACGCGCTTCTGCCCGTCGTATCACGACTGTGATCCCCTATTACGGCTATGCCCGGCAGGACCGCAAAGACAAGCCACGCGTTCCGGTGTCGTCCAAGCTGATCGCCGATCTGCTCACTACAGCCGGAGCGCATCGCGCCCTGGTTGTGGACCTGCATGCGCCGCAGATTCAGGGTTTCTTCAATATTCCCGTAGACCATCTGTTTGCCTCGCCGGTGCTGGTGGACCACTTCAAAAAAATGCAGTTGCCCTTGCTGACCGTCGTTTCGCCCGATGCAGGTGGCGTGGAACGAGCGCGCTTCTTCGCCAAGAAAATTGACGCTGCGCTGGCCATCGTCGATAAACGCCGTACGGACATGAATGTGGCGGAAGTCATGCACGTGATCGGCGATGTGAAAGGCCGCACCTGCCTGATCATCGACGACATTATTGACACCGCCGGAACGCTGGTGAAGACGGCGGACGCTCTGGTCAATGCCGGCGCGGCGAAAGTCTATGCCTGTGCCTCTCATCCAGTGCTGTCGGGAGAGGCGATTCAGCGGATCTCCAAATCCAAGCTGGAGCAGGTGGTGGTCACGAATACCATCCCGTTGACAGGGGCGGCAAAACAGGAGCCCAAGATTAGAGTTTTAACGATCGCTGGATTGCTGGGCCGGGCAATTCAGTCCATACACGAAGAAACATCGGTCAGTACATTGTTTGCATAAAAGCAGTAGTTAGTACTTAGTAATCAGTGTTTGGCAAAACCACGGTAGTCCGCGCGTGCTAGACGGCGAAGCACTACCAGAGGCTCAGGCTAAAGGCCGAAGCGGGGTCACCGACGCGCGCGGTTTTTTTGCGCGTGGTGGGGTGGAAAGGCGAAGGGCCAAAGGCTAATTACTAAATACTAAATACTGGGGTTTTTCCATGATTTCACAGGAAGTAGTCGAAGCCAAACCGAGAGAAGACAGCTCGCGCGGCAAGAATGAGGCGCGGCGGTTGCGCGCTAGCGGTCGCGTCCCGGCCGTAGTGTACGGCGCAAAGAAACCAACCGTGGCCATCAGCGTCGATCCCAAGCAGATTTCCCGGATCCTCCATTCGGAATCAGGTCACAACACGATCTTTGAGCTTCAGGTCGACGGCGACAAAGCTCGCGTGATGATCGTCGACTGGCAATATGATCCGCTGAAGGACAAGCTGCTGCATATCGACATGAAACGAATCGCCATGGATGAGCGCATCAAGGTTGAAGTCCCGATTCACCTGGTGGGCGAGGCCGAAGGCGTGAAGCAGCAGGGCGGAATTCTCGATCAGGTATTGCGTGAGGTCGAAATTGAGTGCCTTCCCGGCGACATTCCCAGCCATATCGATGCTGATGTCAGTCACCTGGTATTCGGCACCGTATTGCGCGTGGCTGACCTGCCGCACAGCGGCTCGCTCAAGTTTCTTACTGACGCGAACCAGACCGTGGCGCACATCACCTCAGTGAAGGAAGAAGTTGCGCCCACGCCTGAGGCTGTTGCGGCGGAAGCTGCTGCTGCGCCTGCTGAGCCCGAAGTCATCAAGAAGGGCAAGCAGGAGACTGAGGAAGAGGAGCCGGCTGCCGAGGCGAAAGAAGGCAAGGAAGCTAAGGAGTCCAAAAAGGCTCCTGAAGGCAAGAAATAGAACGCGTGAAGCTGATTGTGGGGCTTGGCAACCCGGAGAGCAGGAAGAAGACGCCGGAGAGCAAGAAGAAGAACGAAGTGAAATTGATCGTTGGACTTGGCAATCCTGGCATCGAATATCAGTTCACGCCGCACAACATCGGATTTCTCACCATTGATAGCATCGCTCAACAATGCGGCGTCATGGTGGACAACAGGCACTGCAAAGCCCTTACGGCGCGGGCCAGGATCGGCAAAGAGGAAGTGCTGCTGGCCAAGCCGGAGACTTACATGAACCTGACCGGCTTGTCAGTGCTGGAGCTGGTGAGGAAGTACGAAGTTGATCCGCAGAAGGACCTGCTCGTGATTTATGACGAACTGGACCTTCCGCTGGGAACCATCCGCATCCGTGAGCGCGGTTCCTCCGCAGGTCATAAAGGGATGGAATCTGTAATCGGCGCGCTGGGAACACAGGAAATCCGGCGCATGCGGCTCGGAATTGCGCCTGATCATCCGGTCAAAGATGGATCACGATACGTGCTGGCGCAATTCAGGAAGTCACAAATGGTTGCCCTGGACGAGATGCTGGAAAAGGCCGCCGAGGCCGTCAACGTGATTCTGAACGAAGGAATCTCGGTGGCCATGAATAGATTTAACAAAAAGGACGGTACTTAGTATTTAGTAGTTAGTAATTAGCTTTGCCTTGAAAAATCTAAACGTAGAGACGTTGCATTGCAACGTCTCCCGAGATGAGCGGAGCGAATCGAGGAAAACGGGAACGAACCGTGCGGAAGGATTTTGCTAACTACTAAATACTAAATACTAAGTACTGAAGTGAGGAAAATGATGCAGAAATCCTACGAAGTAATGTTCATTGTGCGGCCGGACTTCACGGAGGAGGACATGGACAAAGTCATCTCCACCCTCCAGACGCACGCTACCAATGCCGGCGCCACCGTGGCCAACGTCGAAAAAATGGGAAAACGCCGCCTGGCCTATGACGTCAAGAAATTCCAGGAAGGCCAGTACGTGCTGTTCACGCTGCATTCGGACGGCAAAGCCATTCACGAACTGGAGCGCCGGTTGCGCGTCACCGAACCCGTGATCAAGTTCATCACCGTTCGCACAGACGAGGAGCACCAGCGGTTGGAAAAAATCCGCAAGATTCGCGCCGCTCATACCAAACGCGCGCCGGCGGAGTCCACTCCTGCAGAGGCGGAAACTCCGGCGGTTTCCGCATAAAGAATTAAACGTGTACAGACGGTGCTCAGCACCGTCTTGCGCGGAATGGTTTTGACATGGTTTAAATGAAGGAGAGTTATGGCTGACGAAGTAAATCAGGAAGCAAGAGAACCCAGCCGGCCGCAATCCCGCGGCGGCGATCGAGGCGACCGTGGTGACCGCGGAGAACGTGGTGGCGGCGGAGGACGCGATCAGGGACGCAAATTTTTCCGCCGCAAGAAAGTGTGCAAGTTCTGCGTCGAGAAAATTGACGACATCAACTACAAGGATGTGCGGCTGTTGCAGCAGTTTGTGGCCGAGCGCGGCAAGATTGTGCCTCGCCGCCTCACCGGCGTCTGTACGCCTCACCAGCGCCGCCTTACAACCGCGATCAAACGGGCGCGCAACATCGCCCTTCTGCCCTTTGCGGCACGATAAAAATTTCGAAACGGAGAATTTGGAATGGAAGTCATTCTCAAAGAAGATGTTCCCAAGCTCGGCCATCGCGGTGACGTCGTGCGGGTAGCAGAAGGCTATGGCCGCAACTATCTGCTGCCGCGCAAACTCGCCATCGAAGCCACCAGGGGCAACAAAGCTGTCATCGAGCAGATGAAACAGGCTGCTGTGCGCCGCTCTGCGGTCGAAAAAGCTGATGCTGAGGCTCTGTCAAAGCAGCTTGAGGGCGTCAGCCTCAGCTTCAAGCGCAAGGCCGGAGAAAAGGACCACCTGTTCGGTTCGGTCACCTCGGCAGACATTGCTGAAGCCCTGGAACACAAGGGGTTCAACATTGATCGCCGCAAGATTCAGCTCCACGATCCACTCAAGAACCTTGGCGAATTTGAAGTCCCGGTGCGCCTGCATCGCGATGTCACCAGCAGGGTCAAAGTGGTGATTGAGAAGGAAGCTGAAGAATAAATCTGTTTCCGACTAAGCGGTGAGATGTGAAACTGCTTAAGAAACAGTGCAAATATAGGGCTGGAAGCTTATTTCCGGCCCTTTTATCTAGCTTAGAACCTTTTAATCCCGGCTTACGTATTTCTGGATGCTCCGTCCAAGTAATAGAAACAGAGAGGATTACGAGGGGCAGAGCAGTATGCCGGCGGAGACATCAGTCATCCGGATCGTCATAGGTGCGGGCGGCAGAAGAACCAACTCCCAATCAGCGGGAGCGATAGTGAGCCAAGCTCAGGGCCGACTGAATGATAGTGATCTGATTCGTGCCTCGCAGCGCGGTGATCGAGCTGCGTTTGAAACGCTCGTGCGCCAGTATGACCAGGCCGTTCTGCGCCTGGCGCTTCACCTGACCAACTCTGAAGCTGACGCTCAGGACATTTATCAGGAAGCCTTCCTCAAAGCCTATCGGCACATTGGTAACTTTCGTTTTGAATGCTCGTTCTACACCTGGATTTATCGCATTGTTACCAATCTCTGCCTGGACCATCTGCGCAAGCGGCAGACGCGTCGCGAAGATTCCCACGTAATCACTGATTCTTCCGGGCAGGAAGTTGATCTGCTGGAACGGGTTTCCGATGACCGCTCAGGAGCGAACCCGGAACGCGACCTGATGCGGCGCGAATTGGGCGCTAAAATTGCCCGCGCCTTGACCCGGCTCACTCCCCGCGAGCGCATGGTTTTTGAGCTCAAGCATTATCAGGGCCTCAGGCTGCGCACCATCGGGGAAATGTTGAACACGACGGAAGAAACCGCCAAAAACACTCTGTTTCGCGCCACCCAGAAGCTGCGCGTGGTGCTCGCAAGCATGAGGTAAGTGCGGGAGAAATTTTTATGAACTGCGATTGGACCAAAGAAAACGTTGTTTTATACATCTACGATGAGCTGGCGGACGACGCCAAATATGAATTCGAGCAGCACATCCGCAAGTGCCTCGACTGCAAACATGAAGTCGAGTCGGCGCGAGCATTCAAAGATGATATGTCTGAGCTTCCAGTTCAGGAAGTCTCGCCCAATTTGCTCGTTTCCAGCCGCATGCGCCTTCAGGAGTCTCTTGATGAAGCCGTGCAATCACACGGCTGGCGCCGCTTCACTTTCGATCTTGCCGCATGGCTGCACCAGCTCAAGCTTGCTCCTGCGCTTACCGCGGCCCTGTTGATTATTGGTTTTGCCGGTGGCTCCTTAACTACATGGCGGATTGTCGCTTCACGCTCAATTCCTGCTGATCGCACTGCCGGGACTGTGGCGCCGCCACTCGACCAGGCCAACATTGCTGGCATTACGTCCATCACTCCCGATGCAAAGTCCAACACGGTTTCCATCAAGTACGATCTGCTGTACCCACAAATAAAAGAAGGCAGCCCGAACGATCCGGACATCCAGCAACTTCTCTTGCTGGGTACACACAATCAACGCAACTCGGCTGTGCGGATCGACTCGATTGATGTTCTCACTCAACAGGCGGAAGATAATGCCGTCCGCGAGGCCCTGGTTTATGCTCTGCGCTACGACAAAAACCCCGGAGTGCGCCTGAAGGCATTGGAAGGCCTGCGGAGTTATGTAAAAGATGACGTGCATGTGCGCGATGCAGTCCTGGAAGCCTTGATGCATGACACCAACGCCGGCGTGCGCTCAGAAGCCATCACGCTGCTCGATCCGGTGCGCGCAGATATGAGCGTCCGGGAAGCGCTCCAGGTTCTGTCGCAGCACGATAAAGACCAGTTCATCCGCACACAGTCCAGAAGATATCTGGAGAGCACACCGAATTTGTATTAAAGAGCAACAGAAAATCTTTGCAGCACAGAGGAACAGAGTAAACGGAGGAAATAGGGAGACTCACAAATCGAAGCTCTGAAGTAGAAAATCTGCGACCTCTTGCTTGTGCCTCTGGATGTGCGGTTTTAACCGGACAGCATGCAGAAAGAGGGATCAGCTGCGGGGTAACAAAGAATCAGGCGCTTGCGACAAAGACATTTGAAATTTTAAGTTTCCTCTGCTTCCTCCGTTCCTCTGTGTTTCAAAGGTCTTGTTTTTGACTTTGACAATTTTGAAGGCAATTATCAGAAAATGAAGAAAAACGTTCAATTCGCGGCACTGATTTTCGCGGCCAGCATCGCCGCAGTGGCGCAAACTTCCAACTCCAAAATCTTTCGTCTGAGCAATGGCGACTGGGTCGAACAATCCACCGGCACCCTGCCCGCGAAAAAGACAATCAAAGTAACAACCACCGCCGGCCCTATTCACCTCACCGGCGGCCAGCAGAACGACATCACCTACACGGTCAGCAAGCGCGTCCGAGCGGGTTCAGAGGAATCGGCCCGCAGGGAATTCGCACGCCTGCGCTTTAACGTCAGTTCCGCCGGTGACGTGGCGCTGCTTCGTGGCGAATGTGACAGCGAGAGCCGGGGCTACGTCGGCTTCGACCTCAACGTTCCTGCGCAAACCACATTTGCCAAGTTGGAAACCAGCGGCGGGGCCGTTTCCGCCAACAATATTGCTGGAAGGCTGCATGCCACTACCGGCGGCGGATCCATCCAGATGGATCAGATTGGCGAAGGCTTCGCATCGAGCGGCGGCGGCAACATCGAGGTCGGCCGCATCGAACGAGACGTGCGCGTAGAAACCGGCGGCGGATCCATCAAGATCGGCAACGTCGGTGGACAGATCGTCGCCTCTTCCGGCGGTGGCACCCTTGTTATCGGCACCGGTAAAGGAATGAGCCTGGAGACCGGTGGCGGCACAATCCAGGTGAATCAGTGTACCGGCGCCATTAAAGCTTCTACCGGTGGCGGCAGCATTTACGTAAAGGAAGTCTCAGGCCACGCCCAGGTGGAAAGCGGCGGAGGCTCCATTCACGTTGGGCCCGTCCGCGGCGGTTTGCGCGTCGAAACCGGCAGCGGTCCCATCATGGCTGTGCTGGCCAACGGCGGCGCGGCCTTCACGGATTCCCGTCTGGAAACGTCTGCCGGAGACATTGTCGTCTACATCCCGGACGACCTGAAGGTCACGATTCGTGCCGCCGTGGAAGTGGCCCGTGGCAGCGGCATTACCAGCGATTTTCCCGGATTGAAGATCACAACTCCAAGCCAGCAGTGGGGCCCCCGCGAAGTCGAAGCCGAAGGCGCTCTGAATGGCGGTGGGCCGCTTTTGCACGTTCATACCACAAACGGATCGATTGAATTCAAGCGTCAAAAATAGCCAGAGAAAGCAACCAGGAGCAACCATATGACACGGAAACTTTCCATCGCCACGCTGGTGCTGGCGCTGTTTATCTCCGCATCGGCCATGGCGCCCGGAGATCCACCTGTTCAAATCAGCCAGCACCCTGAGGGTTTCTTCTATTCTTCCGGCCGCTCTTATCTGGGTGTGGATGTGCGCGATATCACATCTGACCGCGTTAGCGCACTCAAGCTCAAGGAAGAACGCGGCGTCGAAATCACCACGGTTGATCAGGATGCTCCCGCGGGCAAAGCAGGGTTGAAAGAGCACGATGTCATCCTCGAATTCAATGGCGCCAGAGTGGAAAGCGAGGAGCAGTTTCGCCGCATGATTCGTGAGACTCCGCCCGGCAGAAACATCGCTCTGGGCATCAGCCGCGACGGCAATCCCATGACCATCAATGTCCAGATCGGGGACCGCGGCAAGATTGCAAGCAACATGTTCAGGATTGAGCGCCCTCCGATGCAGCTCCCTGAATTTCCTGATTTCAACATTCCATTCGATATTCAGGTGTCAGGTTATACCGCAACTTTGGGAGTCCAGGTCGAGAGCCTGAACCAGCAGCTTGGAGAATACTTTGGCGTCAAAGGCGGTGAAGGCCTCCTGGTCAAGTCCGTGGAAAAGGGCAGCCCGGCGGAAAAAGCGGGTATGAAAGCCGGTGACGTCATCGTCCGCGCAGACAACGAGAAAGTCACGGACCGCTCTGACCTGCGCCGCCTGCTCCGCGCTCATCACGACGGTGGCAAAATGACCATCGGCATCGTTCGCGAAAAGCGCGAGCAGAACCTGACAGTGGACCTGCCCGCGCGCAAATCACGCGACTCTTCAGGAATCGAAATTGTTGTGCCGGACGCTGACATGGCCGATCTGGAATCCCTGGACGAAATAATGCCGGAGGTCTGGGAGCAAGTTGGACCCGCAATTGATGGTGTGTTGCAGCAAATCGAGCCTGAAGTTGACCGGACGATCGACCAGACCCTGACTCGAGTGCGGCCACAACTGATCAAGGCCCAGAAAGCATTGACCACTCAGTTTGGACCGGAATTTCAAAAGAGCATGCGCCGCCTTCAGCAACAAATGCAGGGCTTAAGCAAACAGCTTGAGAAAGCGCAAAAAAATTGGCATTTGGAATCTGACAACATGATCTGACCAATTCCCTTCATGCCTCTCCTGAGCGTGGCCCCAGGGCCACGCTCATTTTTTTGAGGGCAGGCCTTTGTCCTTGGCCTATTTTCCACACAACTATGTCCTGCTCCAAAAATTCAGTACCCTGTCATCCTGAGGAAGCCCGCGCCCGCGTTAGCGGGTAAGGGCGCAGCGAAGGATCCCCAGAATGCATGTTCTGCCCATGCTGCCTCAAGGCATTCTCACAAAGCTCCGAATCTGTACATGCCAAGCCAGAACGACTTCTGCCTTCTCGCTCCTGACTTCTGCCTTCTCCGCATACAACCGCAACACCACCTTTCTCCATCTGCTTCCAATGGAGCAGCCTGCCTGCTTCAAAATCGACCAGAGGAGAGCTCTATGAAGAAACTGATGATGATATTGATCGCCGTGTTTGCAATGGCGCTCCTGGCTGCCGCGCAAACCGGTGGAACCGATCAGGAAAAGAAACCCACCAAGGGTGGCGGAGGCGCCACACTCACCGGCTGTCTCAGCGGACCTAGCTCGGAAGGCGTTTATGAGCTGAAGAGCGGGAAAAAAACAGTGGAGGTCGGCGGCCTTGACGACCTCAGCAAACACGTGGGTAATGAGGTAAAACTGCACGGCACCTGGGCCAAGGGCGGCAGCGAGATCGGAGAAAAGGAAGAAGCCGGAGGCAAGGAAGGTAAGGAAGGCAAGGAAGAAAAGGGCGAGCGTCACTTCAAAGTGACCTCCATTGATCACATTGCCGATACCTGCAAAGGTGGCGGAGAGAAAAGCAAGAAAGGCAGCGCCAGCACCACCCCACCACCCAAATAACTCTACGTCTATTTCACATAAACCAGGAGCGCAGCCGCAAGACTGCGCTCTTGCTGTTTTGCGGTGATCCTCGGAAACCAGCGGTTGAGCTTTAGGGATTCGGCAGCACCGCTGGAGTGGGCGGCGCCTGCGGCGACGGGCTCTCTTCTGACCCGCTATCCAATAGCGACTGAATCTTGTCCAGTCCCAGAGGACTCTCCTGGCGCATCACAACGTGA
>DATDNH010000457.1:0-3447 GCA_036518395.1 Candidatus Angelobacter sp.
TGCCTCCGTGGTGCGCAGTGCGTTTTTCTGTTGTTTTTTAGATTGAACGCGTCGTGTACTACGATAAGAACAAGTAAGAAATGGCCGAACATAAACCCAACTCAACTTTTCTGTCGGCTTGGTGGTCTGCTGATTTGCCGAATGGTTGGCAAGGGCATCAGGAGCCTGAATGCGCGACCATATCGCGCGAGCCTCGTCTGGGGGTCCTCCAGGTTAGCGCTGTAAAAAAACCGGATGGGATGGTAACCGACGATGATCTCCGAGACTTCGCCGAAGACCACGTCGTTGCCGGAAGGGCATTGCTGCCTGTTGAATACAAAGTGTTTTCAGGTTTTGCTCTTAGCTATTTGAAGGGCAGTCTCTTTTGGAAGGAATGGTGGCTCCGATCAGGAGACATGATTGTATACGCCACCTACAACGTCCAGAAAGATAGGGAGCACATCGAAGCCGACGATTTAGAAACGATTCTTAGTTCGCTGAAACCATCTCATCCGTGAGTCAACTTAGAACTCCGGCATCGACTCTGCCAAAATGATCGACAAATGAGACCCAAGAAATCACATCCACGAAATGGCAAGAGGCTGAGATCGTCGACAACGCCTCCGGCGAAGATCAAGATCCGCCGCGAGGAGGGTTATCACACCCATTACATAGGCACGAGTGAGGATGGGACCCAGTTCATGGGGTTCGTGGTCGGCGTGCCGATCAGGACGAATATCCAGGAGATCGGTCGCAAGCTGAGGTGGTATGCGGTTCTCCATTGCTTTGATTCCCGTGGAAATCACCAGGGAACGAATGCATCTTTTCTGGCAACGAAGGAATTTGCATATCAGATACCAGACGCAGAACCGAAACTGGTGAATATGATTAAGGCTTTGGGAACGGTCCAATATGGTGACGTCAAAGTCGGGCAATTCTCGGTCGAAATAGATGGCCACCAGTTCGGTTTGATAGACGCTTCAGTGCCTGAAGAGGGTTATCAAAGAATAGACTTAGTCCCCAACGATTTGGCTTTTTTTCCACCCTGGGATGGCACCTACGAAACTTAATTCACTTACTGCCAGTCCCCGTGCGGCGCATTGAATTCCATTCTTTCCGAGGACGGTATTCGTTAAAAAGAGCCTACAGGCTTTTGTTCGAGGCGGTGGCCGATCGGCCTTTACAATACTTGCTTGTCCTCCACTTCCAAATTTTTTCTGAAGTACACTGCCTGGATTGCGGCGTTGAAGGCGCTGGGGGCGTGGGGCGTGATGATCATCAGCGGTCTCGATTCGTCACTCTTCGGCATTCCCCTGGACCCGCTGATTGCCGGCTTTGTTTACGCCAGCCCTCATAAAGCCTGGTTGTACTGCCTGGCTGCATCGCTGGGATCGGCCATCGGGAGTCTGGTCCCTTATGGTTTGGGACGCGCCGGCGGCGAACTGTTCCTGCTCAAGCGCATTGATCAGCAGAGGCTCGACCGCATTCGCGACCGTTTTGAGAAGCGCGAATTCCTGGCCATCATGGTTCCCGCCATGCTTCCGCCGCCCGCGCCGCTTAAGATTTTCCTATTCTCCGCCGGAGTGTTTGAGATGAAGCTGCGCGCCTTTCTGCTGGCCATCTTCACCGGGCGACTGCTGCGCTTCGGCATTCTCTCTGTTTTGACCATTGTGTTCGGCCAGCAGATCGTGGAGCTTACCAGAGACCTGATCCGGAAGCATCCATCGATTGCGGTGGCGATCGGAGTGATCATTCTGGGCGTGCTCTACTTTGTCTATCGCATGTTCCGCGAAGCCGCAAAAGAAGTTGCCGTGGAAACCAGGACGAGCGAGCAAGAGTGAGCGCTGCGCGACACAGCCGCAACGAAAAACCAAAATTGCACCACGGAGGCACGGAGACGCGGAGATTGCACGGAGAAAACTATTGGGGAAAAGCAAAGGCAATAGCAAAAGCAAAAACCACGGAGTCAGGACGGAGAATCACGAGAATCCTTCGCCAGCCAGTTTAGAGATCCGATCCAAAACTGTGGGATACACCAACATTGAAAAGTACTCTTCAGGCCATCAATAAATAGCAGGCAACAAATTCATTTCGCGCTTCGCGCGACAGACGGTGCTTAGCACCGTCTCTACGTTACGCAACTGCGGAACTGTTCTATCTGGCTTTTCGGCGTCCCGGGCCGCCTACGTACATCTCCACCACGTTTAACTTTGGGTCAAGAATTACGTAACCGGCCAACGGAGGCGGATCACCTTCGCTGGAAATGCGGGCAAAGCGCAGATCGGTAAACGTGACCTTATAACCGCCCTGCGGCAGCGAGTCCTCTTCTACCCGCGGATATTGTGCCCAGTCCAGGTACACGCGTCCCAGGCGTGACTTCTTTGCCGCCTGAGTGACCTGCGTTTCTTCCGGCTTGTTATAGGTCCTGGCGGTATCCTCCTCAAGCTCGCCCGTTCGCGGGTGGACAACTACGGACTTCAGCAAGTCCTGGGTCTCCACCACTCCCAGCCACTCAAAGGGATTCATAAAAGTTGGGTAGGCGGACGAGCGCAACGCCTCTTCGCCACCATGCGTTACCGAGTTCAGGATGTTCACGGCACGCCGGTGCTCAAAGTCACGCAGGTAAAGTAAGGCCACAAAGAACACCAGGGCAAAAATGGCGCCGCCGCGTCCGCGCGGAGACTTGCGCGCGCCAATCTCCTCAGAGATCAATCCGAATAACGCCGGCACAAATAATGCCAGCAGCAGCGCTGCCAGCAGAATGGGATCGATAATGAAGACGATGTCCCACGAGTACCACTTCCAGTTGAAAGGCGCGAGCGGGCGCACGCCATAACCGTTGGTGAAGTCCATGAAGATGTGGAGCAGCACGGCAAAGAGCGCATAAAAATACAGCAGGCGCCAGCGCGGAGCGAGTTTGGGCTTGCGGCCGCGAGACAGCATCAGGCGGTGGATGCCATAGACGACTCCCAGCGTACCTGCGGCTATAAACGGGGCGCCGAGAAAAGTATGGGTGATTCCCCGATGGTGCTCGAGATATGAAACCGAACCGCCGAACAAGGTGACAATGTCAAGGTCTGGAGCTTCGGAGGCCAGCACCAGCGTCAAGGTGGCAAGACCGGTTGTGCGATTCAACCCGGCGCGGCTTAGACACGCTCCGGTGAGAAAGTGAGTGACAGGGTCCAAGCCCGCAGGCCTCCTGAAAGCGAGCATTCTACAGGAAGCGAAGGGGACAGCGGGATTACCGGCGGTCTGAGCTTATGCTGGTGTTGAGAATCGCCGTGATCGCACGTGAGCGCAACGTGACCCACACCCCACCACACGCAAAACCGGCGCGCGGCGGGGACCCCGTGATCGCGCGTGATCGGAAGACCATGCTTCGCTTCGGAATAAAACTACACAGCAAATCACAAAGCGAAAGAGCGCGGCCAGGACCGCGCTCTTCTCTAAATGAAACCCCAGCGGCGA
>DATDNH010000458.1:0-23218 GCA_036518395.1 Candidatus Angelobacter sp.
CACATCAGCTATGGGCAGCGGACTGAAGCACGCGAGCGTCAGGCATTCCAGGGTATTTGTGACCGGCTTGGGATTCAGAAACGGCTTGTACTGCGGAATGAAGCTTTAAAGCTGGTAGGTGGTTCTGCGCTCACAGATGCGAGCATCCAAGTTCCTGAGACTGGGGAAATCGGCGGTCAGGGCGTCCCGGTCACGTATGTGCCCTTTCGCAACGCTCATTTCCTTGCCGCTGCCGTGAGCTGGGCAGAGATTTTGGACGCAACTCGGGTTTATATTGGTGCGGTCGAACAAGACAGCTCCGGATATCCCGATTGCCGTCCCGCGTACTATAAGGCTTTCAACACGGTGGTCCAGGCAGGCACGCGAGAGGGTAAAATTGAGATTGTTACCCCGCTGATCGCCATGCGCAAGGCGGAGATCGTCAGGCTGGGGCTGGATTTGGGCACCCCGTTTGATTTGACGTGGTCGTGTTATAGCCGCGAAGACAAAGCTTGTGGAGTATGTGAAAGCTGCGTGCTGCGTTTGCGGGCATTTGCCGCCGCTGGCAGCGCAGACCCGATTCCTTATGAGAGTCGGGCCGAGATGCAGCACATTTGAAATTGTATGTTTCTAGCTCAGGGAGGCTCATTAATATGAAAAAACATTTGATATTTACTGCGATTGCAGTGCTGCTGTTTACGCTCGGCTCCGTGCCGATGTGGGTGCAAACCGTCTCAGCGCAGGTGGAAGGAACAGTAACGGAGGCTGGTAAACCGTTGCCAGGCGTTTCCGTGACCCTTACCAGTCAGACGGGCAGGACTTTCAAGATGAAGACTGATAAGAATGGAAAGTTCTCTGCCGTGGGGGTGCCTTACGGTATCTACGAGGTAGAAATCGTAAGCTCGAGCGGCGAAAAACTTTTTCATCGCAAGCAGACTGAGGTCCAGCCCAGCACCAGTTCTTCCGTGAGCAAGATGGACATTGATATCAGCGAAAAGAAGCCAGAATCCTCCGCTGGGCCAGCAGGTCAGCCGGGGCAAACCCCGCCAGGGCAGACTGGTGAAACGACGGGCAAACCAGGCCAGCAACCTAAGTACACGAAAGAGCAGATTGAGGAGATCAAGAAGCAGAACGAAAAAGCCCAGAACACGAACACTATCATCAAGCAGGCCCTCGATGCCATGAACGCCAAGAACTGGCAGGAAGCTGTACCGCTATTACAACAGTTGGTCGCCATAGACCCGAACAATTGGCAATACCAACAGGGTTTGGGCAATTCTTACTTCAATCTTCAGCAGTGGGATCAGGCGGTTGACGCATACGGGAAAGGCATTCAGGCGGCCGAGAATACTACAACTGTGGACCCGAAGAATCCTGCCACCGATCCGGTAAAAAAGAAGGCGGGTCTTGGCCAGATGCTGACCAATCAAGGCAACGCGTATCTCAAGCTGCATAAGAACAAGGAAGCGGTGGATGCCTATACCAAAGCGGCTGCCATGGATCCGAATCCCGCTACCGCCTACTTCAATCTTTGCGCCACGCAATACAACACTGGAAACGTGGATGGCGCACTGCAGGCTTGCGACAAAGCCATCGCCGCCGACCCGAACAAGGCGGATGCCTATTTCATCAAAGGTTCTCTGCTGGTCGGCAGCAGCACAATGGACAAAGAAGGTAAGATGACCGCGCCTCCGGGAACATCCGAGGCTCTCAACAAGTACCTTGAACTTGCGCCTGACGGCCCTCACGCGAACGATGTGAAGCAGATGCTCGCCGCCATTGGGTCGAAGGTGGAGACTACATACAAGAAAAGAGGCAAATAGGGGTTCTGTAGTTTATCCCGAAGCAAAGCGAGGGATCCCTATAACAGTCCATGCTGTACATCCAATGAATTCTTCTGAGGTGTAGGGACCTCTCACTTCGTTCGAGGTAAACTGAGGAGGAACTCACCTGCAACCTGTTTCCTTAACTGACGCGTCACCAGGAATTCTCAGCTTTGAGAAGGCTTGTGAAGCCGTCCAGCAATACTGGCGAAAGCTGAAAGCTCCGCAGCAGGAACCGGTCTCAATCTCCGAAGCTTTGGGACGCGTCCTGGCCGAACCCATCCTTGCTGACCGCGACTTTCCTCCATATCCCCGGGCCACGCGTGATGGCTATGCTGTCCGCGCGGCTGATATTCAAAGTGCTCCTTCGACTCTGCGCATCATTGGCCAGATCAAGGCAGGCGCCAGTTCTCGTGCAGCTATCAAATCGGGAGAGGCAGTAGAAATCATGACTGGCGCAGCGGTTCCTCCAGGCGCTGATGCGGTTGTGATGGTGGAATACACGAAACACATCGGAGAACGAGTGGAAGTCTTGCGCGCCGCCAGTGTTGGCGAGAACATCGTCGCACAAGGAAGCGAGGCGCGAGCAGGCGACGAGCTGCTTCCACCGGGCAAGCGCCTGGATTTCGCTCCCATCGCGGTTGCCGCAGCCGTTGGAAAGACCATACTCGACGTTTATAGAAAGCCGCGCGTATCAATTTTGTCCACCGGAGACGAGTTGGTGGACCTGGCTGCGGTCCCCGCTCTTCATCAGATACGAAACAGCAACAGCTACTCGCTCGCAGCTCAGGTCACGTTGGCGGGTGGCGAGGCCGTCCAATTGCCTGTTGCTGCGGACGAAAAACCAGCTCTAACTGCTCTGATCCAGCAAGGCCTTTCCTCCGACCTGCTGCTGCTTTCCGGCGGCGTTTCCATGGGCCAGTTCGATCTGGTGGAACAAGTTCTCGCGGATCTCGGCGCACGGTTCGTCTTTACCGGAGCGGAGATTCAGCCAGGGAAGCCGGTTGTATTTGGCGAAGTCCCTTGCGGGAAGGACAAGTCGGCAACGCCATTCTTCGGTTTGCCGGGTAACCCGGTTTCCACCATGGTTACTTTTGATCTTTTCGTTCGTCCGGTAGTTCAGGCTTTGGCCGGCGCGATTCCTGTAAGATTACCCACGGCAAAAGCCCGGCTGGCCAGGGAAATCAAAACCAAAACCGGCCTGACGCGATTTCTCCCGGCCACATTGCGCGGCGATTTATATGAGCCCGAAGTTGAGTTCGTCCCTTGGCAAGGTTCGGGTGACATTGCGGCAGTCGCGCGGGCAAACTGTTACGTGATTGTGCCTCCGGATCGCGACCGCATCGGCGCGGGGGAAATGGTTTCCATTTTGTTGCGTTCGGCATCATGAAAAAACTTTCGCATTATGACCGCTCGGGCAGAGCTCGAATGGTGGACGTCTCTGCCAAGCCTGTCACGAAACGGGAAGCCGAGGCCTCTGCTTTTGTGGCCATGATGCCGGCCGTGTTAAAACGCCTGCCGCAAAACCCCAAGGGCAACCCTCTGGAGGTAGCCCGGATTGCCGGAATCAGCGCTGCCAAACGCACGGCAGACCTTATACCAATGTGTCATCCGTTACCCTTGTCTTTCATTGATGTGACCACTGAGGTATGCGAGAATGGCGTGAAGATTTGCTCTCGAGCCGCCACCACTGCTCCAACCGGTGTAGAAATGGAGGCGCTGGTAGCAGCCAGCGTGGCCGCGCTGACTGTTTACGATATGTGCAAGGCGCTGGACAAGGGAATCACCATCCGCGAAGTTGTCCTTGAGCGCAAATCAGGTGGGAAGAGCGGCGATTACAGAAGAGCCAATCGCCCAAAGACGTAAATTCATGCCAGCCAACATCAAGCTCCTGCTTGTCGACGATAATCCTATGGTTCTGGAAATGCTTCGACAGGCCCTTACCCCATTTTCAGCCATCACCACCGCGTCAGATGGCGCTGATGCCTTGCTCAAAGCCGTCGAAGACAAGCCCGACTTGATCCTTTCTGACTTCACCATGGAAACCATGGATGGCAAGCAGCTCTTGCAGAAGCTCAAGAGCCGCAGCGCCACTGCTCATGTTCCGGTGATCCTGATGGCCAGCAAAGCCGACATAACCGAAAAGCTCAAAGTGCTGCAGGACACCGTGGAAGATTTCATTGAAAAGCCCTTCTTCATTAAGGAAGCAGCCGCGCGGGTCAAGAAAGTTGTGGACAAGATCCTGCTGGAAAAGATGGCGCGCGAAGCTCCCGGGGAGTCCGTGCTCCGCGGCAACCTGGCCCAGATGAACGTGATGGACTTGTTACAGTCCTTGGATATGGGACACAAGACCTGCTCCCTGGTGCTCAGCAACAATGGCGACAAATGCGAGCTGTACTTTAACGACGGCCAGATTAATCACGCCATCTATGGCGAACTGAAAGGCGACGAAGCGGTCTACAAAGTATTGCTGTGGACCGGTGGGAACTTTGAAATCGACTTCAACGGCAGCAGCCGGGAACAGACCACCACCCGCTCAACCCAGGGCCTGCTTCTGGAAGGCCTCCGGCTTCTGGACGAGTCAAACCGCGACGCGGAAGAAAACGTACTCGAAGCCTGAACCGTGAATACCGCCGCCGTTCTCACCATCAGCGATTCGTCTTCCCAGGGAACACGCAAAGACCTCTCGGGGCCGGCGGTGATCCAGGTGCTTACGACTGCCGGATTTCAGGTGGCCCGGACCGCCGTTTTGCCTGACGAGCAAGCCCAGATTCAGCAACAGCTTGTTGCAGCCTGTGAGACCGCCCGCCTGGTTGTGACCGTCGGAGGAACCGGCATTGCCGCTCGTGACGTAACTCCGGAAGCCACCATGGCGGTAGTCGAACGCTTGATTGAGGGTATTCCTGAGAAGATGCGGATTGCCGGAGCGACAAGTACCCCACTGGCGGCGCTGAGCCGGGGCATATGTGGAGTGCGGGGAAAAAGCCTGATCTTAAATTTGCCCGGCAGTCCAAAAGCGGCAGTCGAGTCACTCCAGGCGATTGTAGCTATCCTGCCGCACGCGCTGGAGCTGCTGAGTGGCCAGACCGAACATAGGGAACAGGTGACAGGGAACAAGTGACAGGATGTTTTTTGTATTTCATCCCGAAGCGCAGCGAGGGATCCCTACTCGCACGATGCTGGATCAGGGCGAATGCCCCAAGATGCATGTGCCTTATAGACGTTGCTGTGGCCTGTGACCTATTGCCTGCTCTTACGCATCGGCGGTAACTTCGGGGAACTTGAGCTTGCTCTTGGCCAGTGCTTTATTGAGCATGTCTTCGATCTCGCTCTCTTCCGTGTTCCGCGACATCGCCAGCTCAGTCACGAGCAGGTAACGAGCGCGTTCCAGCATCTTCTTTTCGCGGAAGGAGAGCGGCTTGCTCTTGGCCAGAATCAGCAGGCTCTTAAGCACGACCGCGACCTCCAGCAGCGAGCCGGTACGCATTTTGTCGGAATTTTCCTTAAAACGGTACTTCCAGTCGGCATTGTTGTCGCACTTGCCATCCGTAAGAAAGGCCAGAATTTTGGCGACTTCACCATTCTTAACTACCGGACGGAGCCCAACACTGCCAACATTGTTGAACGGGACTTCGACTTTAAGGCTGCTGGCTTTGATTTTCAGGAGGTAAAACTTTTGTACGTTAAGACCTATAGTGCGGCTGCTGATTTGCTCAATGACCCCCACGCCATGATTGGGGTAAACGACTTTATCACCGATTTGGAAGCTTAAATGACCATTCATGAATCACCAGAGGGGAGCTGTGGGGGAACGATCTACAAACATTATAAACCCCAGCCCCAGATTTAGCAACGACTTGAAGCGAATCCCGGCAGCGGAATTACTTTATTAGAAAGAGTAAGTTACAAGGATTTAGATGTCCAAAACCAGCAAACGGTTTGCACTCTTTGAGGGGCAAATTTGGGCCAACCGTGAGTCTTTGAACGACAGGTTTATAATGGATGCGCCTGCCCATCCGGCAAGGAGCTTCTTCCACTGAATGCCTGAACATATTAAGAGAAAACTTGAAGAAGAAATCCGCGCGCTGGAGCACGAACTGGCGCACGAATTGCCGCAGGAGATCAAGAAGGCGGCTGCTATGGGCGACCTGAGCGAGAATGCCGAATATCACATGGCCAAACAGCGCCAGGAGCTGGTCAATGCCCGCCTGGGACAGCTCAAAAGACGCATGAGCGAACTTGCTCTTGTGAATCTTTCCAATATTCCCAAAGACCGCGTCGCCTTCGGTTCACGCGTGCGCGTCTTCGATAACAGCAAAGAAGCAGAGATTGAATATAAGCTGGTCACAAGCGAGGAATCTGATGTCACCCAGGGTCTGATTTCTACGACCTCGCCTATCGGCAAAGCCTTGATGGGTAAAAAAGTTGGCGACAGCGCCGTTGTGGTTACCCCAAACGGCAAGAGGGAGATGGAGATCCTGACTCTCACCACCATCCACGAAGAGGTGCAATGACCTGGACCCGGGCCTTCGGACGCGGTTGCGCAGTGCTTCTGCACGCCATCGTGCGTGGCCTGGCTCTCACCCGCATCTCGCCCAATGTTCTGACCTTTCTGGGGCTGGTCATCAATACCGTCGCAGCCATTCTCTTTGGCTATGCCAGATCGCAAGACCACGTCCGCATGTTTCTGTATGCGGGACTGGTGATCATCGGCGCCGGAATCTTTGACATGGTAGATGGCCGCGTTGCCCGCGCCACCTCGCGCGTTACCACCTTTGGTGCATTTTTTGATTCCGTAATTGACCGCTACAGCGACGTGGCATTGTTCTTCGGATTGCTGGTTTATTACGCCCGCGCCAACCGCTTTTTTTACCTGGTGCTGGTGGCAATCGTGATGGTCAGCTCGGTGATGGTGAGTTACACGCGCGCGCGCGCGGAATCGCTGATCGGTTCCTGCAAGGTGGGATTCATGGAGCGGCCTGAGCGCGTGGTGCTGGTCATTATCGGAGCGCTGTTTGAGCGCTGGGGCGCGATGGCCCCGGTTTTGTGGGTCCTGGCGGTGCTCTCAACCATCACCATCGTCCACCGCATCGTGTATACCTACCAGCAGACCCGCATTCTCGACGAAAAACTTGCCGCTGAAGCAGCCGCCGCAGCCGCCGCCGCGGAACAGAAAGTTGTCGCCGCCGACCGCAACAATCCGCAAACCAAGGGCGGCGCCCAACAGATACCCTCGTTCAACTGAAGAACTCCGCCGTAGAAACGGCGCCCCGCACCGTCTTTCGTCGTAAATTTCCGCCACGTTAGGGTTTTCTACCTGCCCTGCGTTTCTAATCTCTGACAGGCACAAATGCCTCATTTGCTGTAAGATTCCCCGACTTCAGTTGTTCTATTGATTGAAAGGAGAGATTTCCATGGCTGTCAAGCGTCCAGCTTCTATCTCGCTCAAGACCTTAGCATCGGCAGTGGAAAAAGCCGCTTCACTGGTTGCAGGACAAAGCTCATCGTCGCTCACTGCCGGACTGCATATCAGCCCCACCATCATCGGCAAAGTTGCCCGGCCCAAAGATTTTGCCGAAGCGCAACAGATCGCTGCCAGTCTTACCAAGAGCCTCACTCGCAGCGGAGGCCCTCTGGCTTCGGCCCGGGCTGCGCAACCCGCCACCTTGATCCGCGGCGGCGTGATCATTTGCGGCTTCATTGCGCCAGAGGTTGAATTCCGGGAGTAGGCAAGCGCAAAAACAGTCGCGCTTTGCAATGTTCTCAGTCAAGGAGCGCAGCATGGCCATTAACTCTACATCTCACGACTCGGGCGCTTCGGACGCCAAACCCCTGCTCTGTCCCAGCGCCCAGCCGGACATGAAGGACGCGAGAATTCTAGGCGTCGTCAGCGGTACGCCGGAAGCCCAGGAACTCGCTTACCTGAATGAGTATCTTCCCGTTTCGGAAGAGTTATTGGCCACTGCTGCCCCTGCCAATCCTTTGCAGGTATTTCGCATTGCCGCGCAATGCGAGGAGAAGGCCTGCTGCCATTTCGACGGCAAGAACTGCCGGCTGGCGACGCGCATCGTTCAGATCCTGCCGGCAGTCTCGGAAGCGCTGCCCGCCTGCCTGATCCGTCCGACATGCCGCTGGTATCAGCAGGAGGGCCGCGCTGCCTGCCTGCGTTGTCCCCAGGTAATCACAGAAACCTACGAACCCAGCGAAGACTTCAAGCGCGCGGCCATGGGAACGTAGTTTGCCACTCACAAAACATTGGTTTTTTTCTCCGTGGCTCCGCGCCTCCGTGGTGAGATTTCGAACCTCTGGTAAACTCAAAAGTTTGCCAATCTCTTCAGAGGTCAACTCTTGGGACAAACTCCTGTCTTGGTCGTTCATGGTGGCGCCTGGGCGATTCCTGATGACATGGTGGAATCTCACCTGCATGGTGTTCGCGAAGCGCTGAATATCGGCTGGCGATTGCTGGAACGCGGCGGCACGGCCATGGACGCCATCGAGGCCGCCATCACCGCCATGGAAGATGACGAAACCTTTGACGCCGGCCGCGGCAGCTTTCTCACCCGCGACGGCCGCGTGCAACTCGATGCCCTCATGATGGACGGCGCCACGTTGCGCGCCGGCGGCGTTGGCTGCGTGGAGCGGATCAGAAATCCTATTCAGGCTGCACGCCTTGTCCTCGATCAGAGTCCGCATGTTTATTTCGTAGCCGAAGGCGCGGAACGCTTTGCCCAGGAGCATGGCATGAAGCTGTGCCGCAATGAAGAGCTGGTCATTGAGCGCGAGGTCGAGAGGCTGAAACAGGCGCAGGCCAGAGAGGCCGCCGGGAAACCTGATTTGACTTTTGCCGGCCCCGGTTGCGATACCGTTGGCGCTGTGGCGCTGGACATGCACGGCAACATCGCTGCCGGCACTTCCACGGGTGGAACACTGAACAAAGCGCCGGGGCGCGTGGGCGATGCCTCATTGATCGGCTGCGGATGCTACGCCGACAACCAGAGTGCCGGCGTTTCCTGTACCGGGTGGGGCGAACCCATTATGAAACTGGTGCTGGCCAAGCGCGCCGCCGACCGCGTGCGCGAAGGCCGCACACCCGAAACCGCAACCAACGAAGCCATCACGTATCTGAAAGCACGCCTGAACGGCCACGGTGGCATGATCCTGGTGGACCGCCAGGGCCGATTTGGCATTGCCCACAACACGCCAAGAATGGCCTGGGCGTACAAAAACATCACTGTAGAGAATGCTGGAATCAATTTGTCAGGCTAACGCTGATTTGGGCGTACCGTCACCACAACTGAGTTCTGCCACTCGGACGCGATTGGTTTTCCACCACACATTGCCGGCTTAAAGCGCCATAATTCCGTGAGCTTCTTCCATTCGTCTTCATGGTGGCTGGGAGAATAGACCGCCAGGTCATGCATTTTGCCTTGTTCATCGATCACTGCATAAAAATAGGCAACGATCGGATTTGCGCGATATACCGGAACAAGCGCCGGATTCGAGAATGCGGGCGTGACCCTTTCCGCAGGCTGCTCATCATCACAGGTTTGGAATTCACGGCCGCCCCTGGGAATTTCAAATGTTGCCGGGCCCGGCGGCAGCTTTTGAATATGAATGTCATTGAGTTCTACAGTCTGCCCCGGGTCCGTCCGAACGATCCGAATTGCTCCGGGAAACAGTTGTTCGCCAATATGCTGGTAATTCAGGAACGATGTTGTCTGCTCTTCGCTTGATACTTCCAGAAGAGAGAACTGGGCCGGATCAAAGCATCCGCGCAATCGCCACCCGGGTCCAGCCTTGAAGTCAACACAGTAGTCTTCGACGTGTTCGACCTTCTTTTTGACAGTGCGGCCGGCGATGTTTTTCGAGGCGAGTTCTTTGGGCCACTTGTCGATGCTGCGAAGGCTCCCAAGCCCGGCCGCGGGAAATGCCGAGTAATACGTATAGAGTCGATCGCCCTCGCGCATAACCACTTCGCGATAATCTCCGATTTGCAGCTCGTAACGGTAATTCGTTTTGTCCCGATAAATTGTGAGTGTACCGGATTTTTCAACCGTCGTACCCCGATTGAGTACAACATGTGCATTGAACTGGTAGGGGTAAAGACCGGAAAGATCTGAGAGCTTCGTCGCTGCATCCAGCAATTTCTGCGGCTGCGGGAGCTCCTGCGCAGATGCCAGCCCGAGAAATGCCGGCACCAATAACATCAACGCGGCAAACGTATGTTTGTTCATCTGTATTACCATTCGCTGAATTCTTGCCGTGCTACGACGATTTTTTCTGCGTTCTCTTTTCTGCTGCCTCCGGAATTTCCTCGTGGTCGGTTTTGCTTTTGGCCTTTGATCTTTTCCGTTTCCCTGACCGCCTTTGGCCTTCCTGGTTCAGTTCGTCTGCTTACTTAGTTCGTCTGCCTTGAGGGTCTTGATTTGGTTTGCGGTTCTGCCGCGCTGTGCCAGGCGGCGGTTGCTTACTTATCGTAGTGCAGCAGTGAGAACACTTCCGTTCCTTCGAATTTTTTCCGCCCATCCAGGAAATCCAGTTCCACCACAAACCCCAGACCGGCAATATCCGCGCCCAGCGATTTTGCCAGTTTCACGCAGGCATTCGCCGTCCCGCCGGTAGCCAGCAGATCGTCGACGATAATCACCCGCTGTCCCTGCTTGATCGCGTCTTTATGGATTTCCAACGTGTCAATGCCGTACTCCAGCTCGTAACTCCACTTCACGGTTTCCGCCGGCAGCTTGCCGGGCTTGCGGATGGGCACAAATCCGGCATTCAGCCGATAGGCCAGCGCCGGCCCGAAAATGAAGCCCCGGGCTTCAATGGCCAGCACGGTATCAACGTGCGAATTGAGGTAATGCTCGGAGAGAGCATCAATCAGCGTGGCAAAGCCGACTTTGTCCTTGAGCAGCGTGGTGATGTCGTAAAACAGGATGCCTTTCTTGGGAAAATCCGGCACTTCGCGGATCAGCGGTTTCAAATGGTCGCAGTTCCCCACGCGTCTTGGCTCCATCGTTACCATGCTCCTTCAATGCGAAAAGTATTCAGCCCTGCGATCGGTTCGGCGGGTATCTCCTGCACTTCGTCCACGCGCGCGGCGCGCGGCCCGCGTTGCAGTCGCTGCTTTAACGTCGCAAGCTGCTGCTCGTTGCCGATCGCAAAAACTTCCACTGCGCCATCAACATTGTTGCGTACCCAGCCATTCACCCCAAGCTGCCGCGCTTCGTGCTCCACAAACCAGCGAAAGCCGACGCCCTGCACACGGCCCCGCACAATGTAGCGTTTTGCAACCATGGAAAATTATGCCCGGGAAAGATAGGCGCCTTCGGCAGTGTCCACGCGGATCTTTTCGCCTTCGTTGATGAATGGCGGCACCTGCACCACCAGCCCGGTTTCGGTTTTGGCCGGCTTGGTCACGCTCGACGCCGTCGCCGACTTCAGCCCCGGCTCGGTCTCCACCACTGTAAGCTCCACAGTCTGTGGCAGTTCGATCCCCACCGCCTTACCATCATAGAACTCAACTTTGATCTGGAGGTTGGGCGTGAGGTAATCGACCGAATCGCCCAGTGTGTCGCGGGTGAGGTGCGTCTGCTCGTACGTCTCCGTGTTCATGAAGTAAAAATCGTCGCCGTCCTGGTACAGAAACTCCATGGCGATCTCATCCACATTGATCCTGTCAATGGCGTCGCCGGAGCGGAAGCGGTGCTCGAACATCGCGCCGGTGCGGACGTTCCGCAGCTTGGCCTGGATGAAGGCGCGCAGGTTGCCCGGCGTGCGGTGCTCTACGCTGAAGACCAGGTGCAGGTCGTTGTTGTGCTTGATGATCATCCCCGGACGCATCTGGGTTGCTGGAATGGCCATGGACTTAAATGTTCTCCTGACGTTCTATTTGAAATGCAAGCGAGCTGCCTGCGTCTGAAACACGGCAATCTGCACTACGCGTGAAGATTGATGAAAGACAAACTTAAATTTTACCGCAATCTATACATATTCGGCACTTGGCAGCCCACGGCGAAAGCACAGCAAAGATTTTTTCCACAGGCATCAGGACAACGCCTTTCCCGCCCCCCTTTTCTAAGTATCAGTATTCATACCAGAGGGGGGAATTCCATGAAAGTGCGCGAAATTATGACCGCTGAAGAACTGGCCACGGCCTCGCTCGACAACACGCTGGAAGAGATCGCCAACATGATGCGGGATGAAGATGTTGGCGCCATACCTGTTCTTGACGAAGACGGCAATCTGGCCGGCATCATCACCGATCGTGACATCGTGGTGCGCGCGATTGCGGAAGGCCAGGACCCGGCTTCCTGTACCGCGGAAGAAATTCTCAGCGAGGAACTGCATACCATCGAACTCGACGCCGAGCTGGAGGAAGCCGCCGAGCTTATGGCGCGCCACAAAATTCGCCGTCTGCCTGTAGTTGAGAGCGGAACAATCATCGGCATGATCTCGCTGGGCGACATCTCGGTGAAGGCTGGCGACGAGCGCGCAGCCGACGCGCTTGAGGATATCTCCGAAGGCGTGAAGCCGGCGAGCGGCAAGAGCGGTCGGCGCACACAGGAGCGCGTTCAGGGCCTGCAGCCGCAAGCTCGTGGCGTTGCCCAGCGCACCGGCAGCATGGATTCCCAATTCAATGCCACAGGCCGCAGGTCTCCGGGAGAAGAAGTAGCCGCCGAAGAAACTGAATATCAACGTGAAAGCGCCGCGCGAATGGGCCGGCAAAGCGGCCAATCGCGTGGAAGCGAGCGCACGCAGACTTCCCGGCAGCGACAGCAGGGGATCACCAATCGCTCCGCCGGTGCGGAAAGAAAAGGCCAGCAAAAGGTCACCAGCGAGCGCGATGAAGCTCGCGCCTCCGGCCGCAATCGCACCAGAAAGCGAGCCAGTTAGATCACGTTCGCAGTTTTAGGTTTATTCCGGCCATGCCGACGATGCTTCTATCACTTCAGCCGAGGATCCTTGCGCGGCTAAGTGCCAATTGCTATTTGCTAATTGCTGAGTTTTTAGGAGAGGAAAAATCATGAACGAATATGAACGCTATGGAGAATACACTCAGACCCGCGTCGAGCAGCCCAGCGGCAATGCCGGCGCAGGCAGAGCAATTGCGTTTCTGCTGATCGGAATGGGAATTGGCGCGGCGGCAGCGCTCCTGCTTGCTCCCATGAGCGGCGCTGATTGCCGCGAGGCAATTCGTCGAGGCTATCGCAGCACGCTCGACAGCATCAGCGAACAAACCCGCAACCTGCGTGAGCGCGGCTCAAACCTGCTGGGATTCAACAGGAGAAAGAGAGTAAACGAGTAGGCGCATCCGTTCTTGAAATACCGCGACCATCAGCAGAGGTGTTGCCAATTGCACCAATCTAAACGTAGAGACGTTGCACTGCAACGTCTCTGAGACGCGCCAGCGCGGCTCAAGCGGTTTTTCTTAGTTGTTAGCTAGCAGTCTGGGAGCTGGCAGCCAGGAGCTTAGCAATGGCCAAAGGCTATTGCGTCGTTGCCACAGGCTTAAGTTCCACCGTGTATTTCCCTGCCTCCTCGACTTTCACCGACTGCGAACTCTGATCATAATTTTTCAGCAACTCAGGCTGATTCAGCATTTCGTTCAATTCCACGTCTTCAAACGCGAACAGCTTGTAATTTCCGGGAGGCACCCCGCGTATCACGAACTTTCCCTTCAGGTCTGAGCGCGTCGGGCGGATGAGATCCGCATTGATCTTGTCGGAAAAATCAGGAACCAGGAAAACATAGCTGCTGCTGACCGGCTCGTGCTTGTCATTCAAGGTAGTGCCTTCGATGTGTCCGCCGGCAGGGCTCAGTAGCAAGTCAATTTCCGAGTTTCTTCCTCCAATGGAAACCTCAGTGTTCGGGACTTCGCGGCCGGCAACGCGCACAGATTTCAAATAAAAGTCCTGTGGCAGGTTGGGCACATTCACCTTATAGTGATCACCCGGATGCAGCTTGCCGGCAAAACGATAATCCGGCCTGTTGGTGCCTACGCGGAAAATGCTGCCGATCTTGGGACCTACGGAAGCGAACTCCACAGATGGAGTGAATGCCCCATAGCGCGCATTTTCCATGCGCACGTGGCCGGTGATTTCAAAATCCGGCAGCCCGGCGATCACCAGATTTTTCATGCCCTGGCTGCCGATTTCCACCACCCGTTCATCACTGAAGCTCTCGTTATCGTCAGTGAATTTGGTCTGCAGAGTGTAAGTGCCCGGCCCAAGCCCGCGGACTTCAAATTCGCGACCATCGTCAGAAATTTCCGCGATACGCGCCATCATGCTTGTGCTTTCTCCCCAGTAAGCCGTGACCGAGGGATGAGAAATTGGACGGTTTGTCATACCGTTCACGACCCTTCCTTGAATGGATACCGCCTGCACGGGAAAAAGCGCAAAATCCGCATTGAGCATGTCCCCGGCATTCACAGTCATCTTCTGCGCCTGAAGTACGTCTGTGCTGGCGGGGTAGAAGATCAGCGGATGAATTACGTCCAGCCAGCTGCCTTTCGGTGGCAGGGTACCGGTGGCTTTTCTCCACTCTTTGTTCAGGTTGTGTTCTACCAGAAGGAAATAGCTTCCTGGGCGGACATCAAAAATCCGATACTCGCCCCGATCGTCGCTGGTGGCAGCACCCACCAAATGCATGGATTCACGCCCGCGATAGTATTCCACTGCAAGCAGCCGTACTTCAGCGCCGTGAATCGGATCATTGGCCTCGTCTACGACTCTTCCAGTGATCACGCCGAGCGGCATCAACCGCACTACGATGTCCTTCACCTGCCCGCCGGCCGTGAGATCCAGCGTCGCTTGCTGCCCCAGCTTGTGCTCATCGGTGAAATAACCCTGCTTGGCGGCGGAGATCACATAGCTGCCGGGCTCCAGGTGGTCAATGACGAAGTGTGCATTGTCGTCGGCGCGACCCAGAGTGGCTGGAGCATCTTTGCTGCCTTTGCGCACCATCACCATCGCCCTCGGCACCAGTTGCCCGTTGATCGCACTTACAACTGTGCCCTCTACTTGCCCGCCGACAGGTTTGGAAGCAGACGATTGGCCTAACGCAAGCGCCGAAGCAAACACCAGCACCAAAAGACGCAGCCACATAAATTACAAAATTGAAAAGTTAGCCAGTTTATAAAAATTGAGGCGAACGGGCGTCCATGTTGTCCAGTTCGTCCACTTAGTCCACCGAGTACACATAAGTCTTTGGAGCCATCACTCCTTGGTATACCGATTCTTCGTTTTCTCACCGTGCCGCTCCAGCGCCAGTTGCACCAGCCGATCAATCAATTCCGGGTACTCGAGGCCCGAAGCGGCCCACAGCTTGGGATACATGCTGATCGAGGTAAAGCCCGGCATGGTATTGATCTCATTCACATAAATTTTTTCCGTCTTCGGGTCCATCAGGAAATCCACTCGCGCCAGTCCCGAACAATCTACTGCCTGGAACGCACGAACCGCCATTTCTTGCGCCTGCTTCATCTGTTTCCTGGTGATTTTGGCGGGAATGATGAGCTGTGAGCCTTCGTCCAGGTACTTGGCGCTGTAATCGTAGAACTCCGCCGAAGGGACAATCTCCCCAACAATGGAAGCCTGAGGCTCATCATTTCCCAGAACGGAACACTCCAGCTCACGCGCTTTCTGCTTATTGCCGCCCACACCCTGCTCGATGATGATCTTGCGGTCGTAGCCTGCCGCGGTTTCAATCGCCGGCCCCAGCTCTTTGCGGTCGTGCGCCTTCGATATCCCGACGGACGATCCCAGGTTCGCCGGCTTCACAAATAACGGGTACTTCAGCTTGCGTTCGATTTCCCGCGTGATTTTCCGCGAATCATTTTCCCAGTGGTTGCGAAGAATGGTGATGTGTTTCACAATGGGCAGGCCGGCGGCGGCAAACAGGCGCTTCATCACGTCTTTGTCCATGCCCGCAGCCGAGCCCAGCACTCCCGCGCCCACATACGGGATGTCTGCCAGTTCCAGCAGGCCCTGAATGGTGCCATCTTCACCAAAGGTGCCGTGCAACACGGGAAAGATCACGTCCACATTGATGCCATGATCGGCAGCCCGCGCCTGGCTTTCAAACGGAACCAGCGAATCCGACTGCGGCACAGGCGGCACGATCACGGCCTCGCCTTTGGCCAGCACGGCGGCCGAAGTCGTAGCTTCAGGATCACCCGCGCGCAGGTGGCGTCCACTCTCTTCATGGAGGCTCTCTCCCCGGAGAAGCTTTTCCGCGTGCGCGGGGCTTACCCACCGGCCTTCCTTGGTGATGCCGATCGGCACGACTTCATATTTTTCAGGATTGATTGCTTTCAGGACTGAAGCGGCGGAAAGCAGCGAAACCTCATGCTCGCCACTGCGCCCGCCAAACAGGACACCCACACGGAGTTTTTTCATTTGAACTAATGTACCGTACAAATACGAGTTTAGTGGTTTGAATCAGTGGCATTGAAACACCATCCAGACTTTGTCGAAGCGCCGATCTCGCAGATCCTGCTTACGAATGCAAAAATAAAGCCGACCGACGTCACCCCACATCATTTCCGCATTATCGTCTGAGTCCGCCTGGAACAGGAGCAGCCAATCATCGGCTCCTCGTTCCAACTCTTTTGCTCGAGGATCTTGATAGCCTGAGGCATCTCCACAATAAAGACCGTTTGAAACAAGCTGACACTCTAGCTTTACGTCACCTTGGACCGGTGACTCATGTCCCAAAAGTTGGTGGTGAGTCATGAAAGCACCCAGGTAATTCCTAAGCTTGAAATATTGATCTTCGTCATCAGGCACACCTTCTGGCGGATTCTCGGGGACTGTGGGCTGCGAAGAAAACTGCACTGCGCATTCTTTCCAGACCTCCGACAATTTGTCAGGAGCGCTGGCTCTCTTCAGGTCTATTGCCGGGCCCGGATGAAATAGAACCCGCCAATAATCTCTATCGTTTGGGTCGAAACCCCAGGCACCCTGTTGCGAGTCGTAAAAGAAAAAGAGAGATCCTGAAGAAGGCAGCAGTCCGCTTTTATCAAACGGTTGGATATCCGTCAGATTGAACTGCGCAACGAGCCCTAAAGGTGTTCCATTCACGCTTGGCCAATCAGCACCTGCTGGTAAGTCGGGAAGGCCGCCAATATGTGATGATCCCGGTTTGTGAGTGCGCGCATTCGCGGGCGTAGTCTTTATAAAAATGGAATCTGCCAAGTGCGGTTCTAACCTCTGCTCGAACTGCTTGAGGCCGGCTTGATTCAGGGCCTGCACGAAAGAAAGGGGGCGTTGCGTTATTTCTCCTGTTTCAACTTCAGCTTTACGGAACCATTTTTGAAGAAATCTCATAGACGTTTTATCAGGAACTACTGTATCGCTGAATTGCATTCTCCAAAAAACTTTACCGCAGATGGTACAGATTTGACTGATTTGTCAGTAATCAAGGAATTAAACGGCGGCTGAGCACAAAGGCAGGGACTTTCAAATTACCAACTTACTAACTTACCCAATTGCCAATTTCAGATGACCCGATGAACCGACGACCCGATGATCGGATTAGGTGGCTCTTGTGTCTTCGCAGAGTTTGCTGGCTTTCTGGATAAAATCATCCAGCGTTCCGTCTGCCTGTTTGTCCAGCAGCTCTTCCATGGCCTTGGATTTTGCGTCCGGTTTGGTTTTCAGGATGGCTTTGTACATCCGCAGAGCGCTCTGCACTCCAGCCAGGTATTGTGAAACATTATCACTGGCTTTGTCCGGATGTTGGATCAGGTAGGCCCCCATCGCCAGCGTGAACTGGACTCCAAGTCGCGACTTGTACTGGTAGTCTTCCACAAGCAGATTTCCCAGTGGAGTTGGGCAAACCGTGACATTGACGTCGGGAACATCTTCCAGCCACTTGCGCGCCCAATCGATATCAGGAATCATGCCGGGATCGAGAGGCGTTTTTTCAAACTTGTTAACCACCTCCAGAAACCGTTTGCGTTCTTCCGCAGTCGACGGACCGCGCTTCGGCTCAGTCTCGTCCTGCGCACAGGCAAAAACGCTCACTAAAATCATGGCCAGCAACAAATAGGTTTGCCTGCGCATCTTTTCTTCCTCCACTACATTACATACTATTTGAAGGACCTGAATCCATCCTAAACCCAGGAGCAGCCGGTCAGTTGCACGGTTTTGTTTTCCCTAAGCGCCAAAAGCCAATAGCCAATAGCTAAGTACTCAATACTGATCTTCACAGAATTTTCTTTCCAAACGCCGAGAGCGTCAGCTCCACGGCAAGGTCCGCCGTCCGGTTATGTTCATCGATGACCGGATTGACCTCCACGATCTCAAAGCTGGTCATGCGGCCATGGTCGGCGATGATCTCCATGGCCAAATGCGCTTCGCGATAGCTGGCCCCGCCGCGCACAGGCGTGCCTACTCCGGGAGCATCTTCCGGATCGATCCAGTCCATGTCCAGGGAAATGTGATAGCCGGCAGTGCCGCGTCCGGCCACGCGCAACGCCTCTTCAATCACCTGGCGCATCCCGCGCTCATCAATGTCCCGCATGGTATAAACCTCGATCCCGGCTTTGCGGATGTTTTCACGCTCCCGCGCATCCACATCCCGGACTCCCACCAGAACACAGTTTTCCGGCTGCACCTTGGGCGAGAAATTAAAGATGTTGCTCAAATCAGCCGGCCCCAGTCCCAGAATTGCCGCCAGCGGCATGCCATGGACGTTGCCGCTGGGCGAAGTCTCTGGTGTATTGATGTCCGCGTGAGCGTCAATCCAGATCAGCCCGACCTTATGGTTCTGACGCCGATAGAATTCCGCCACTCCCGCCATCGTGCCTGCGGCCACCGAATGATCGCCGCCCAGCACCAGCGGAAATTTCCCCGCCTCCAGCGTTTTCACCACCATCTCCGCGTGTTTTGTGCAGGTGGCGGTAATCTCTTTCAGATACTTGGCTTTGGGATCGCCTTCTTTTTTCTGCTCGGCGATGGCCACTGTCATATTGCCGCCATCTTCGACTATGTAGCCGATTGCCTCCACCCGCGCTTCCAGCCCGGCCACACGCACCGCCGAGGGCCCCATATCCACGCCCCGGCGTGATTGGCCAAGATCCAAAGGCACACCAAGAATCCTGACCTTCTTCGGCACAATATCCGGCGCCACCAGCTTCTTGTCTGCCGTTTCGGTCTTGGGTGCGGCGGTTGTTGTTTCGGAAGTCATTCGTCTAGCTTTTAGCCCCTGGCTTTTGGTTTTGTGCTGTGGCCTGTTGCCTGTGGCCTATTGCCTGGTTCCTCACGGATAAATCCGTGTCAGCGTACGCGCGAACGGAATGGTTTCGCGCACATGCTCCAGGCCGCAGATCCACGCCACCACGCGCTCGATTCCCATCCCAAACCCGCTGTGCGGCACGCCGCCGTACTTGCGCAGATCCAGATACCACTTGAATGCCGATTCGGGAAGTCCGTGTTCACGAATCCGTTTCACCAGCAGGTTGTAATCGCCAATACGCTGCGATCCACCAATGATCTCTCCATAGCCTTCGGGCGCCAGCACGTCCACGCACAACGCCAGCTCCGGCCGCTGCGGGTCAGGCTCCATATAGAAAGCCTTCACTTGTGCCGGATAACGATGCACCATCACCGGCTTGTCAAACTGGGAGGAAAGATAGGTTTCATCTGGTGATCCCAGATCGCCGCCCCACTCGAACTTTGTCTCAACCTGTCCTTTAGCGTGGCCCTCTTGCAGACTCGTTACTGCATCGTCATAGGTGATGCGGGGAAAGGGCGGCTTGATGTTTTCCAGCTTCGTAACATCACGCTCCAGGATTTTCAGATCAGCCCTGCGATTTGCCAGCACTGTCTGGACAATGTGGCTGATGAAATTTTCCGCCAGCTCCATGATGTCGCTGAGTTCGGCGAACGCAACTTCCGGCTCCACCATCCAGAATTCGGTCAGGTGGCGGCGCGTCTTCGACTTCTCCGCGCGGAACGTGGGCCCGAAAGAGTACACCTTGCCCAGCGCCATTGCCGTAGCTTCAATGTAAAGTTGCCCGGACTGCGTGAGGAACGCCTCTTCATCGAAATAATCGACGGGAAACAACGTCGTCGTGCCTTCGCAGGCTGCCGGGGTGAGAATCGGCGGGTCAGTCAGGACAAAGCCGCGCTCATCAAAGAAGTTGCGGGCTGCGCGGATGATCTCCGCTCGCACGCGCAGAATTGCTGTCTGGCGCGGCGTGCGCACCCACAGGTGGCGATGCTCCATCAGAAAATCAATTCCGTGTTCCTTCAGTGAAATTGGAAACGGATCGTCTTCCGGTACCTTTTGAACTACGCGAACGTCGCTCACGTCCAGTTCATAGCCGCTGGGGGCGCGTTTGTCTGCGCGCACCTTGCCGGTCACGATTACGCTCGATTCCAGCGTGAGGTTCTTCACCGTATCAAAAATCTCCGGCGCAACCTGGTTTTTGGCTATCACGCCCTGGATCACTCCAGTGCCGTCGCGAAAGATCGGGAACAGCAGCTTCCCGCTCTCGCGCAGGTTGTAGAGCCAGCCTCGAACGGTGACAGTCTGGCCCTCATGCGATCCAATCTGCGCAATCGTACTGACGGGAGCTTGTGATGTTGTCTGTGTGTTGGTTGTGGTTTCCATGATTTAGCCGCGAATTAACGCGAATCAACGCGAATAAAGCAATTGGCAAATAGCAGTTGGCAATTGGCTCTTAGCTCTTAGTCATAATCAATGCGAATCAGTTTTATCAGTAACACCAATCTGAGATTTTCCGATGCCCCGATAACCCGATGCCCCGATAACCCGATTTTTCAGTCCACCGCAACCGCCGCCTTTTCCAGGTTGTCATACGCTTCCGCCATCTTCGCCGCCACGTTAGCTCCTTCTTCGCCTTCAATCTCCAGCAGCAATGGAGGCACCTGCGCGGCCGCTCGCAACGACTGCATGGTCTGGTTCCAATCGATGTTGCCTTTTCCCGGCCACAGATGGGAGTCGCGGTCTCGCTGATTGTCATGGACGTGCGTGGACCGGATGCGCGACTCCAGCACACCAAAAGCCTGATGCACGGAACTCATAATGTGCGCGTGTCCGGTATCAAAGCACACTCCCAGATCCGGGTAATGGAGCGCCTTGATCAGCTCCATCAACTTTTCCGGCGTGGAGAGCTCGTTGGGAATGTTCTCGACCAGCAGCGTCACTCCCAGCGGCCGGGCAAAAGCGCGCAAGTGTTCAATGGAGCTGAGCGCCGCCTCGAATTTCCGCGGCTCATACGATTCATGCCCCAGCCCAACATGCTGAACGAGGAACTTGAACGGAATGTATTCAGCCACTTCCAGCGCGCGTTTGATCTCGTCCATGGCTTCAATGCGGCGGCGCTTGTCCGGATCAACAATATTCAGTGGCGGCTCAACGCCCTTGGAGAATTCATTGCTCATGTACATGGGCGAATGCATGGAATGGAATTCCACGGCGCCGGTCTTGAACCAGTTGCCCAGCTCGCGAACGTGCGCCTTGTCCGCATAATCAAAGTGGCCGCGCGCGGCGAACACCTCGATTGCCTGAGCGCCTCCGCGGGCAAACTCGTCCAGCAGCCCGGGATGCAGCCGCCGGTTGATAAAGACATAACTGGACATGGCGCGCAGCATCAGAATCCCACAGCCTTTCCGCCATTGCGGCCGTCCGGCGCGCCCAGCACGTCTCCCGTTTTGGGATCAATGGCAATGCATTCGCCATCGCTCCAGTAGCCTTGCACGTGGATCTTGTGCCCGCGGGCTTCGAGCAGCTTGAGCGTGTCCGGCGAAAACCCCACGCGCTCTACGTCAATCTCATCCGGCTCCCACTGGTGGTGGAAGCGCGGCGCATTGACGGCTGCCTGGATGTCCAGCCCGTAATCCACCACTCCCATCAGGATGTTCGCCACGGTGCTGATGATGCGCGGACCGCCCGGAGAGCCCAGCACCAGCAACAGTTTCCCGTTTTGCAACACGATGGTCGGCGCCATGGCGCTCAGCGGACGCTTGCCCGGCCCAATCGAATTGGCCTCGCCCTGAATCAATCCATAGCCATTCGGCACGCCCGGCTTGGAGGTGAAATCATCCATTTCATCGTTGAGCACAAATCCCAGCTTGCCGGCAGTCACTCCCGAGCCGAATCCGTCATTTAGCGTCGTAGTCACCGCCACCGCGTTACCTTTCGGATCGACCACAGAGTAATGCGTGGTGTTTTCTTTTTCCCTGCCAACATACGGTTCTCGCATTTCAGCCTGGCGGTCCAAATCGCCAAACCCCGAGGGCCGCCGCAGTTCTTTGCTGATGCTCGAGCGCATCATGTCCAGCGAAGTGCGCCATGCGGCGGCATATTTCTTGTCGATCAATTGCGGAATGGGAAGGCGGGTGAAATCCGGGTCACCCAGAAATTCCGCGCGATCATAGAAAGCCCGCCGGAAAGCCTCAGCCGTGAGGTGGATCGCGTCCGCGGAACGGTTTCCCAGCGCTTTCAGGTCGTAGCCTTCCAGGATGTTCAGCGTCTCCATCAGCGTGATTCCTCCGGAACTGGGAGGGGGAGCGCTGATGATCTCGAGTCCACGATAGGTGCCGCGAATGGGCTGGCGTTCTTTGACTTCATACTCCGCCATGTCTTCGGCGGTGATGAGCCCGCCATTGCGCCTCATCTCCGCCGCAAGTTCCTGCGCCATCGCTCCTTTATAAAAATCATTGGGGTTCGCCGCGATGCGTTCCAGCGTGCGCGCCAGTTCCGGCTGGCGGAAGAGTTCGCCCGCTTCGTAATAATGGCCATTGCGCTGGAAGATGCGTTTCGAATCGGGAAAGCCGCTCAGCCGCTCGTCATGCATCTCCTGCGCTTCCTCGTATGTCAGCCGGACACCGTAGCGCGCCAGGCGAATGGCCGGTCCCATCACCACGCGCAGCGGCAGCTTGCCCCAGTGCTTCTGCGCGTACACCATCCCCGCAACCGATCCAGGCACGCCGATGGCTTTGTAGCCGACCAGGCTGGCGTCGGGGATGACGTTGCCGTTCTTATCCAGATACATCTCGCGGGTGGCGGCTTTTGGGGCTTTTTCACGGTAATCGAGGAAATGCGTCTCGCCGCTGGCCATGCGAATCAGCATGAAGCCGCCGCCGCCGATGTTCCCGGCTTCAGGATGCACGACCTCCAGCGCGAAGCCCGTTGCAACGGCCGCGTCAACGGCGTTCCCGCCACGGCGCATCATCGCCACGCCTGCCTTGGAAGCTTCCTCGTGGACGCTCACCACGACCGCATGCTTCTCATGCACCGGTCGCAGCCCACCGGCAGATGCCGTTTGCGCCAGCGCCAGCCAGAAAGCAACTAGCTGAAAAATCAGAGATTTACGCAGGAATTTCATACTGAGAGGAGGAATCCAGCAACCCTTGAGGCTAGCTTAGGCCATTGCTGGTCGT
>DATDNH010000459.1:0-2921 GCA_036518395.1 Candidatus Angelobacter sp.
AACGACGTTGGCACGCAGTATCGCTCAGTGATTTTCTATACCTCTGATGAGCAGCGCGAGACTGCACAACAGGTCATTTCTGAGCTCAACGCTGCTCGAATCTGGCCTGATCCCATTGTGACCACCGTCGAACCGGCAAAAAAATTCTTTATCGCTGAGGACTACCACCAGGAGTACTACGCTAACAATTCCAGCCAGCCATATTGCCAGTTCGTGGTGGCGCCGAAAGTCAAAAAATTCCAGCAGAAGTTTGCACACAGGATGAAGGCCTAGATTCGGTGCGTAAGCAGCATTTACCAATTTCCAGCAGAGTCCCACCTGGCGTGAGCTGCTCGATTTGGTGAAAAACGGGACAACCCTGATTCTCTGACACTTTACATCTAAACCTCTAACACGGGGTTGTGATTTCGAGCGCAACCAAAAAAGGCTATGGGCGCCTAGGAGCCCCGGCCTTGCCCCTTGTATGCCCGAGGAGCAGCCATGCACACTCACATCTCGAGAAATCTGTTGAGAATTCCTTCTGAAAACGGATCTCCTGTCAACGAATACCGCATCAAGCAAGGACACGTTGAATTCAGATCGCTGAATGCTCAAGGTCAGCCCTTTTCATCGCCAGCAGCAGGTTGGAGAACATTGGGCGTCGGCGACATTCAATTGCACTTTGCATTGAAAACCGCCGTGGCCCAATGGCTGGTAGAAAGGCTGGATACAACCTCGCACGATGCATGAAAAAGCCAGTTTCGGGCTTGAGGCTCAGGTGCCTTAAAGAAAATAGCTGGGAGTTCCCGCTTCTGCTTATGTCCCGAGATAAACGCACTCGCTGGTTCGTCACAAATTGGCCGCGTTGCCGTCGTCCACCACGATCGGGCAGGTCCTGACCTGCAGATTCACTGTCTTCTGCTCATCCTGGACTGTAAATTGTTTGTTAAGCAGCGCTTACTTGTTGACTGTGGCACACGGCTGATTTAGCTTCATTCTGCCCCACGCAACCACAACTTTTCGTGAAAGACGAGTTCTACAGGAGGAACTTCGTCCAAATGTCGCCGATCTCTCGCCTGCTGCCCGGCGGTCCCTTACTGAACAATTCTCATCGATGCGCGCTGGTGCTCGGTCATCCGGGTCATGAGCTGAAAGTATTTGGCTGGATGTCTGAATACAAACCGCGGGTCTTTCTGATCACTGACGGTTCCGGACATCAAGGCCTGCCCAGAACGCTTTCCACTGCCGCGTTGCTGACAGAGCTCGGAAGCGAGCCGGGAGAGCTCTTCGGGGCGCTTTCCGATGCCGAGATTTATCGCGCAATGCTGGAAACAGACGTCAGACTGTTCCTCAACCTGGTTGATCGCATCGCCGACTCGTTTCTAAAGCACAAAATCAGCCTTGTCGCGGGCGATGCAGCGGAAGGTTTCAACCCGACGCACGATCTGTGTCGCGCTCTCATTAACGCCGCAGTCGTCAAGACCCAACGCGCAACCGGCCGAACCATAGCCAACTTCGAGTTTTCACTCACCGAATGGGAGCAGAATTCGCCTGAGCCGCAGCATGACGATCACTGCCACCATTTCCTGCTGGATGATCCTCTGCTCGCATCCAAGCTGGCCGCGGCAGCGGCTTATGTCGAATTGAAAAACGAAGTCCGGATGGCAATCGCCCTGCGCGGCAAAGAATATTTTCGAGTTGAATGCTTGCGCGGGGTGGTCGAGCCCGCCGCAGCGTGGAATGGTTCTCCAAAGCCGGCTTACGAAGCCTGGGGCCAACACCGAGTGCAGGAAGGAAAATATCGAGCAGTGATTCGCTTCGACCAACACATACGGCCTATCCTCGAAGCAATACTCGAACATGCCCTTTACGGCGAGCCTTTGCTGGTTGGGGACAAACGATAGGTTGGCGGTGCCCTTGAAAGTACTGATCACCAACGCGTATCTGGATGTCTATGCCGGGACGCAGGTCGTGGTTAAAGATCTGGCACTCGAACTCCGGCGGCAGGGCCATCAACCAATGGTCTACTCGCCCAAGGTTGGAGCTGTAGGCGAGTCACTCACCCGTTCGGGCATACAGGTGACTGACAAGTTAAACAATCTGGCCGCCGTACCAGACATCATTCATGGCCAGCATTACCCGGCCATTGAGGCATTGCTGCGCTTCCCATCTACTCCCGCAATTTATGTGTGTCACAGCGCCATGCCGGGATATACGGAAACGCTGTGTTACTTTCCGCGCATTCTCCGTTATGTGGCGGTGGACGAAGTATGCAGGAAACGGGTAGCCGCCGCACCCGGAATTCCACCGGACCGCATTCAGGTCTCTTTGAACGCAGTTGACCTGGCGCGATTTCAACCGAGGATTCCACTTCCAAGCAGACCCAAACGGGCACTGGTTTTCAGCAACAATGCAGCCAGGTCCAGCTATCTTCCCGCAGTGCGCCGAGCGTGCCGGCGTGCAGGACTGGAAGTCCATGTTGCGGGTTTGCTATCCGGCAACTCTGTGCCGAATCCGGAAAATCTTCTTCCGCGTTATGACATTGTGTTTGCCAAAGCGCGTTGTGCGTTGGAAGCCATGGCCGTGGGCAATGCCGTTGTGCTCTGCGACTTCAAGGGACTTGGGCCTATGGTTTCAACCAAAAACTTCGACGGCCTACGGCCGATGAACTTTGGCTCAAGCGCGACCGTCAATCCAATTCGCGCCGACCTCATCCAAAAGCAGATCGAGCTCTACGATTCCCAGGATGCCGCTGCGCTGTGCCGGCGCGTCCGCCAGGAGGCGGGACTCGAGCCGGCGGTGCGTCGCTGGATTCAACTTTACTCTGATGTAATCGAGGAATTTCGCCAGATGCGGCGCAACCCTGATGAAGAACTTCAGGCGCTCGCCCTCTACTTGAATCAGTGGAATTATGCGCGAAGAGTTGAGTGGGAACTGGAGCA
>DATDNH010000460.1:0-21524 GCA_036518395.1 Candidatus Angelobacter sp.
CCGGGGCGATACGGATTACCGCATCAGCCTCCTTCCGTTGGGCGGCTACGTCAAAATGTCCGGCGAGAACCCGATGGAAGTCCATACCGGCGACCCCGGTGAGTTCACCAGCCATCCGCGCTGGCAGCGCTTTCTGATCGCAATTGCCGGTCCGGCAATGAACATTGTCCTGGCAATCGTGGTGCTGACGGGCGTCTATAAGTTTCACCACGAGTATCCGGCTTTCACCAAACTTCCTGTGAACGTGTTCTTTGTCAACCCTGGTTCACCGGCCGAAAAAGCGGGGATTCGGCCCGGCGACAGACTCGTCAAGGTTGACGACGTGCAGAACCCCACTTGGGACCAGGCGCTTACGACTTTCGCCCTCAGTCCGAATCAGAACGTGGATGTGATTCTCCAACGTGGCAGCCAGACTTTGAACATGAAAGTGGTGCCCGAGGCTACCGGCGTTGAGCGCGTGGGCGATGCTGGAATCTTTCCGCCGGAAGTGATCGGCACGCTCGAACCTGGATTTCCAGCAATCGAGGCAGGGGTACATGAAGGTGACATTCTTCTGGCCATCAATGGCACACCTGTTCGAAATACCGCTGAGGTTGCAGACCTGTTGCAGGGAACCAAAGACAAACCAGTGGAAGCGACGATCTGGCGGGATGGCAAAGAGTCGAAACTGACTCTGACACCTGCGCTCAAAGATGCTCCTGATTCACCCAATAAGCGATACCGCCTCGGATTCGGGGTCATGGCGGTCGAGCGGCTTCCCTTCGGCCAGGCGTTCAGCAGCGCTTATGTGGACTGCAAGAACAACTCTCTTTTGATCTTTCGGCTGGTGGGAAAGATGATCGAGCGCAAGGTTTCCATCAAGCAGATGAGCGGTCCGATCGGAATTACGATCATCTCCGGCGAAGCCGCGAAGATTGGTATTTGGAAGCTTCTGGAGATCATGGCGCTGATCAGCCTGAATCTTGCCATCTTCAATTTGCTGCCCATTCCAATTCTCGATGGCGGGCTGATGCTGATGCTGGTGATCGAAGGCATTCTGCGCCGCGACATCAAGCAGGAAATCAAAGAGCGCGTTTATCAGGCGGCGTTCGTCTTCCTGATCCTGTTTGCAGCCGTGGTGATTTACAACGATCTGGCCAAGACCCTGCCGGGACATTTATTGTGAGATCGGCTCTTGGCTATTGGCTTTTGGCTCTTAGCTTTTGTCTCTAGCTTTTCGCGTGAAGATTTATTAGAATAATTTTTCAAGCGACCGCCGGAATTTTCCGGCGGTTTTGCTTTTGGGTCAAAAATTCTAACGCCCATCGTCGCTGGTTGCGGCGGTGGGCGTTTTCCTTTTGGAGATATCCATGACCGATTGTGAAATCCTTGTTCTTGTTGACCGGCTGGAGCGATGCCTGCTCTCTAACACAGAATTTCGTCATCAGCACCATCTGATGGTGGCGGCAACTTATCTCTATGCTGCTGACTTGGAGTTGGCGATGAACAAAATGCGCGCCAGCCTGTTGCGGTTCTCCGCCCATCATGGCGGGACTCGTTACCACGAGACAATCACCCGCTTCTGGATGCTTCAGGCTGAAAACCACCTTGATCGCAACTTGTGTCTGTGTGATTCAGTGCAGCGAGTGGTCGCGGCATTGGCGGATAAAGATCTGGTCTATCAGTACTACTCCAGAGAACTCCTCGCTTCAGCACAGGCAAAACAAACCTGGGTTCCTCCTGATCTGTGCGCGTTGTGATTGCCAATCGCTTCTCAATAGGCGATTCCCAGCAATTTATTCAGCGAGCCCACAATGTATTTCCAGATCAGGTAATAAACCGCAATGAACAGCAAGGGAGCTATGCTCAGATACCAGTACGGGACGCGGAAGATATCGAAGTAAATCAATCCCGTTTCAGTAATCTTGAGGAATCCCATTGAGATGACAAAAACCGCACCGATCGGCCCCAAAAAGAATGGCAATGCAGCACCGTAGAGACCAATGGGCACGCGCCAATGCTGGTGGAGCTTGACGAACAGCATGTTCCACGCGCCAAACACATTCGGCACCACAGCCATCGGAAAGACCAGGAGTTGCTCGATGGGGGCTGAGATCCCCAAAGCGAATCGGGCAATGCAAAAGCCGGTCAACCAGATCAGGAGAATCACCGTCGGAAAGGCAATGCCCGCCATGTAAGCCCGCAAGTAGGGATGCTGATTCATAATGACCTCCGCTTATAAGTTGTAACCAAACAACAAGCCAAGTTTGGGAAGAATGATCACAACGGCCGCGAGACCGGCTATCAGCGCCCAGTCGTACCACGGGATTCTTACAGCGGATGTGTTCAGCCGCTGCAACATGTCTGGCCACAAATCCCGTCGCAACTCGCGATCCGGCGGCGGAAATGATTCCCTGAGCAAAGCTTTGATTTCTTCTTCGTGATTCTCTTGTGTCATGTGTGTACTCGCATTCGGCTAAGTTGCTTGCGTAAGATCCTGACTGCGCGGAAAACCCGTGACTTCACTGTTCCCGGAGCAATTCCCAAAATTGTGGCAATCTCCGGATACGGACGCTCTTCAATCAACGCCATGGTCGCCGTCACTTGCAGCCTGGCAGGCAATCTTGCAAAGGCGCGACGAACCTGCTCAATCGTCTCCTGCCGCAAAGCTGGGTCGGGTGTATTGCCCGCTGATTCGTCTCCACGAAGTTCCTGTTCGGCGCATCTACGCCGCAGGTGCGATAAGGCAAGGTTGACGGCGATGCGATAGGCCCAGGCCCCAAAGTCGGCTTCGGGATTGAAACGCCCTCGGGCCCGAAAAATTCTCCAGAACGTTTCCAGTGTCAGGTCCTCGGCGGTTCCGGGATCGTGCACGATGCGCACGATCCAGGCATAGACTCTGCCCTGAAACTGCCGGAAAAGGACTTCAAACGCATCGAGATCGCCCTTCGTGAATTGCTGCAGCAGGCTCATTGGAGAATCTCTATTTGCTCTACCCTGAGTTGGGTTCTTCGGTTCCGTTTTTTAGCAGATGCCCTTAACTCTCTGAAAATAAGGTCGCCGAGGAGAGATGCTAAACTAGTACACAATGGCTTCCATTCAGCGCAGGAAGAGCGTTGCTGTAAGTATTGGCGGTGTGCATGTGGGCGGAGACGCCCCCGTCGTAGTGCAATCCATGACCAACACCGATACCGCCGACGTTCAGGGCACAATTCAGCAGGTGGCGCAGCTTGCCATGGCCGGATCAGAGCTGGTGCGCGTGACCGTAAACAATGACGATGCCGCCAAGGCAGTTCCGGCCATTGTTGATGGATTGCATCAACGCAATATCCATGTGCCGATCATCGGCGATTTCCACTACAACGGTCATCTCCTGTTGACGCGCTATCCCGAATGCGCGCGGGCGCTGGCCAAGTATCGCATCAATCCAGGAAACGTCAGCGTTGGCCGCAAGGACGACAACAATTTCCGCGCGATGATCGAAGTGGCGGTCAAAAACCGGAAACCTGTGCGCATTGGCGTGAACTGGGGATCACTGGACCAGCAACTGCTCACCCGCATGATGGATGAAAACTCCCGCAGCAGCGATCCCAGGGACGCGCGTGAAGTCACGATGGAAGCAATGGTCGTAAGCGCCCTGCGCTCGGCCGAGCTGGCAGAAAAATTCGGGCTGCCGCGAAATTTCATCATCCTGAGCGCCAAAGTAAGCGGTGTGCAAGACCTGATCGACGTGTACCGCAGCCTGGCTTCACGCTGCGACTATCCCCTACACCTGGGACTGACTGAAGCAGGCATGGGGAATAAGGGTGTGGTCAGCAGCACGGCAGGACTCGCCGTTCTATTGCAGGAAGGGATCGGTGACACCATCCGGGTGTCGCTCACACCGGCTCCCAATGGAGATCGCACAGAAGAAGTTATTGTGGCGCAGCAGATTTTGCAGTCGCTGGGAATCCGCAGTTTTACGCCCCAGGTTACGGCCTGCCCGGGTTGTGGACGCACCACCAGCACTTTCTTTCAGGAGATGGCGGAGCAGATCCAATCGTATCTGCGCGCCAACATGCCAGTGTGGAAGGGGAGATACGCCGGTGTGGAAGAATTGAAGGTCGCGGTCATGGGCTGTGTGGTGAACGGGCCGGGAGAATCCAAGCACGCCAATATCGGCATATCACTTCCGGGAACGTTTGAGGAGCCCAAAGCGCCCGTTTTTGTTGATGGACGGTTGATGACGACCTTGAAGGGCGACCGCATTGTCGCCGAATTTATTGAAATTCTGAATGAGTACGTTGCCACTCGCTACGGATCGGTGAAAAGCACTGAAGGAGTTGGGGCCCCAGCCTGATTTCCTTCCCTGTTCTGCTTTTAGCCGTAATCACATTGCCAGCAAACCGTAACTCACGGCCAGCCATGCGCCAAAACCCAGCATCAGTAATGCTGTCCGTACCGCCAGCTTGTCGATTACTTTATTCCATTTCGCATCCATAATTGCCTCCAGAAATTGTTGCCGTCTGTTCTTTTGGACGGCCTAGTTACCCTTTGGTTAGTAATACGTCCAGCCACAAAATTGGTTCCATGGTTTTTTACATTTCTCTGACTAGCCAAGGGAGTCAGCAGTCAGGAGCCAGAAGTCACAAGTTACGAGTCCGGAGTGAGAGGCATGAGAGAATCCCATCAGGCTGGACAATGCGCCGGTTCAGATTGAGTTCTCACAACTCCGCGGAAAGAACAAAGAAGCGGACATTTCTCTGGAACCTGGGCGGAGTCACATTCCTTCAGCTCGCAAAGCGACTCTGGAACGCGATCAATCGCGACGAGGTTTTCACCCGTGCAGCGGCCCTCGCGTACTACTTCTTTTCCGCATTGATTCCGATGGTGTTTTTCCTGATGGCAGTTCTGGGAATGTTCGCCAGTCGCAGCGCGGATTTGCGCGCCAGCCTCCTGAATTATTTTGCCCAGGTCATGCCTCCGTCGGCCTTCGCTGTGGTGGAAAAAGCGTTGAGTGAGATCAGCACGACCAGCACGGGGCTAAAACTGGTATTCGGTCTGGTGTTATCGCTTTGGTTCGGCTCCGGCGGCATAAGTTCCATCATGGATGCCCTCAACCGCTGCTATCACGTGCAGGAATCACGTCCCTACTGGAAGCGCATGCTCGTCTCGCTCGGATTGACTGTGGCCATGGCTTTGCTGACGATCTGCGCTTTGGCGATTGTGCTGTACGGCGGCGAGATTGCTCAATTCGCCGGAGTGCATACGGGTTTGAGCACCGTGGTCTTGTTTATGTGGAAAGCTGTGCAATGGCCGGTGGCCCTGTTTTTTGTGTTGGCGGCCTTTGCGCTGATTTACTACTGGGCTCCCGACGTGAAGCAGGAATGGCAGTGGACCACTGTAGGGTCGCTGGTGGGGGTGGTGATCTGGATCGGAGCCTCGTTGCTGTTTCGGCTCTATCTGCGCTTCTATAACAGCTACAGCAAGTCTTACGGCTCACTCGGCGCCGTGATAGTCCTGCTTTTTTGGCTCTACATCACCGGACTGGCAATCCTGGCAGGCGGGGAAATCGATTCTGAAGTCGAGAAAATCCCAAGCAGCCAGAATTCAGGAGTCAAAAGTGACCTCTAGGTACTAATGGCTGCTGTTCCAGCAGTTCCCATTCGGTCGCAATATTCATCCAAATAACAAAGAGATCAAGCACAGGGAGAAGTATGCGTCTATTCAGATTCAATGCGCACAGGGAGTCAGTGGAAAAGACGAAAGAAAGAACCTCGCCCTGGAAATTGGGCGGCTTAAGCTCCTTCCAGTTGGGGAAACGGGTCTGGCATGAGATTGAGCATGACGAGGTGTTCACGCGTTCAGCATCGCTTTCGTACTACTTTTTCTCTGCCTTGATTCCGATGGTGTTTTTCCTGATGGCAGTGCTGGGCATGTTTGCCAGTCAGAGCGAACATTTGCGAGCCACGCTTCTAAATTATGCCGGCCAGGTCATGCCGACAGAGGCGTTCACGCTGGTTGAAAAGGCGCTGCATGAAATAAGCACGAGCAGCACCGGATGGAAGCTGCTGTTTGGGTTGATTCTGTCGCTCTGGTCGGGAGCAGGCGGCATGAGTTCGATCATGGATGCTCTCAATCGTTGTTATCACGTTAACGAGTCCCGGCCGTATTGGAAAAAAATGCTCGTGGCAATAGGCCTTACCATGGGGATCGCACTGCTGATGATCTGCGCTTTGACCATTGTTCTTTACGGCGGTGATATTGCCCAGTTTGTCGGCAGGCATATCGGCCTCAGCGGTGTTGCTGTATTCGCCTGGAAGGTCGTGCAATGGCCTATCGCGCTCTTTTTTGTGGTGTCGTCTTTTGCGCTTATTTACTTCTGGGGACCGGATGCCAAGCAGGAATGGATGTGGATCACGCCTGGATCGCTGGTAGGAGTGCTGGTGTGGATTGGCGCCTCACTGCTGTTCCGCGTCTACCTGCATTTTTACAACAGCTACAGTAAATCTTATGGGTCGCTGGGAGCCGTGATCGTGCTGTTGCTATGGCTTTATATCAGTGGCCTGGCAATCCTGGTGGGCGGAGAAATCAATTCGGAAATCGAGCATGCCGCTGCGGTACGCGGTCATCCCGAAGCCAAGGAAGCCGGCGAAAAAGTCGCCTGATCCTGTTGCACCGTAGATTGGCTCGGTGCGAGTGGAAGCCTTATGACCACCAGCAATCCACCTTCGACATTTCTTGCTGCGATGGTGCCACCGTGCAACTTGACTGTGCGATCGGCGATGGAGAGGCCCAGTCCGGCGCCGCCGCTGGCGCGGTCTCGCGCTTCACTCACCCGGTAAAAAGGTTCGAAGATGCGATCTAATTCGTTCTCCGGAACCCCGGGGCCGCGATCGCGGACTGTCAGTTCGGCGGTAGCCAGCTTCCAGTGCAGTCCAACCTCGACGGCAGTCCCTGGCGCGGTATAACGCACAGCGTTGCGGACCACGTTTTCGACAGCACTGCGCAGCAGTTCCGGGGAGCCATTCACACGGCATTTGTCTAATTGCACAATCGTGACTTCTTTGTGCTGCGGCTTGGCCTCATAATTCGCGTCGTCAATAATTTGCTGCACTATCTCTTCGAGGAGGACGGTCTCAGCCGGCACGCGCTCGGCGCCACTCTCGAGTCGGGTGAGAGCCAGAAGTTGTCCCACCAATTCATTCAGGCGCTCGGCTTCCTGCTCGATGCGGTTCAGGGGTCCGGCTGCGGCGGGAGAACTGCTTTTTCTCGCAAGCTCCAGGGCTACGCTTAAACGCGCGAGAGGTGAACGCAGTTCGTGGGAGATATCGGCGAGCAAGCGCTTCTGGGAATCGATAAGAGTGGAAATGCGTTCCGCCATGTTGTCGAAGTCGCGGCCGAGATCGGCAAATTCACCGCGGTTTCCAAGCGAAGGCCCCACCCGCGCTCCAAGATTTCCCTGAGCAAAAGCCTGCACGGTCAATCGCAGCGTCTTGAGCGGCGCAGCCAGATATAAGGCCAGCAGGTAACAGCCTATGCCGGCAATCAGGATGCTGACTGCGACTCGCGGGACAGAAATGTCAAATGGCGGTCCTACAGTACGCGCAGCCAGTCGGGCGATAAAAACGTAGCGACGGCCACTGGGAGCAATGACCGGCTTACCCCAGGTCACGCGGTTATTGACCAGCCTGTAATAACGATCCTGAGGGGGTTGTGTATCGATGTCATGCAACAGACCAACCACCTCTTCGTCGCCGGCTCCGGACGTCAGGGGATGTCCCTGGTCGTCAAAGAGGTAAACCAGCGTGCCGGATTCTTTTTGGGACCTGGAAACAAAATTTGCGAAAGGCTGCGGCCCATCTTTGTCGTAGGTGTGAACGGCGGCTTCGGCATACAAGCTCATGGCTTCGCCATAAGAGGTCCGCATGCGTTGAGGAATGGACTGGTTATAGGAGATCTGGATCATCAGGTAGAAGACGCCGATGATCAGCGCGGCCGCCATCCAAAACCAGATGAAGATTTTGAAAAACAGGGTCCGAGGAATCACTGCTGCTCTCCCGGAAGCAGGTAAACGTATCCACTGCCCCGAATAGCTTTGATGCGTTCGTGATTGCCATCGTAGGTGCCCAGTTTGCGCCGCAGATTGCTTACGTGCACGTCAATGCTGCGGTCCATGGGCGACATAGGGCGGCCAAGAGCCGCTTTGGTCAAATCTTCGCGGCTGATGATTTTTCCCGGATTGCGCAAAAATTCATGCAGCAGATCAAATTCAGCTCCGGTCAGCGTCACCGCCTTGCCGCCACAGGTCACGCTGCGCGATTCAGGGTGCAACTCAACATCCGCGAGCCGGATGGGTTTGCCGGAGGCTGCCGCGCCGGAGGTCGTGCGTCGCAGGATAGCGCGCAGACGCGCCACCAGTTCGCGGGGATTGAAAGGCTTGGGGAGATAATCGTCGGCGCCCAGTTCGAGCCCGAGAATGCGATCCAATTCGCTGCCACGGGCGGTGAGCATCAGCACCGGCACGGTGGTCTTCTGCCGCAGTTGCTTCAATACGTCCAGTCCACTCATGCCAGGCAACATCACGTCCAGGACCACAACAGAAAACTGGTTGTTCAGTGCTTTTTGCAATCCGCTGACGCCATCATGCGCCGCATCCAGTTGAAACTGCTCTTGTTCGAGATACTCCTGTAAGAGCTTGGTCAGTTCAGTGTCGTCGTCAATGAGCAGGACAGGTATCATGGGCTAACAACATTAAATCACGCGAATACCCGATATCAGTTAAGAACTGTGAAGAGCACGCACTCTGGAAGTTAACAACTCCTTACACTCCAACCAGCGGGAACCTGTAATACTAAACCCGGTTGCTGGTATTGCCCTGTATTGTAAAAGATGGGGACAGCCGCAAGCATTTTCAGCCTCCTTCATACTCCCTCCTGCTTGGGCGGCAGTAATGCCGCCCAGATTTTTGCCCAGAATTTCTAACCACAAAGGGCACAAAGGAACACCAAGGAATCAGGGAACTGGGTATATTCAACGGAAATAGCTGCATTCCTCGTTGATCTCTCATTCCTTTGTGTCCTTTGTGTCCTTTGTGGTTTCATCTGTCCCGGTGTTCCTCCGTGTTCTGTGGTAAAAACCGCCTGTTAAAATGAGAGATAATGCTTAGCGGATCTGAAATTCGGGAAAAGTTTTTGCGCTTCTTTGAAAGCAAAGGGCACCGGCGTGTGCATTCGTCCTCGCTCGTGCCCGCAAACGATCCTACTCTGCTGTTCACTAATGCCGGGATGAACCAGTTCAAGGACGTCTTCCTGGGCCTGGAAAAGCGCGATTACAACCGGGCAACAACCTCGCAGAAATGCGTTCGCGCAGGAGGCAAGCACAACGACCTGGAGAATGTCGGGTTTACCAAGCGCCACCACACATTTTTCGAAATGCTGGGCAATTTTAGTTTTGGCGATTATTTCAAGCGCGAAGCTGTTGCTTATGCATGGGAACTGGTGACGTCGAAAGAGTGGTTCGGCATCGACAAAAGCAAACTCTACGCCACCATTTTCATGGGCGAACAGGGCATTCCACGCGATGATGAGGCGGAAAAATACTGGATCGAAGTGGGAGTGCCCAAAGAGCGCGTCTTTGCCCTGGGCATGAAAGACAATTTCTGGGCCATGGCGGATACCGGCCCATGCGGCCCGTGCAGCGAGATGCATTACGACATGGGGCCGGCAGCATCTGAGCTGGGCCATGCAGATTGCAAATTCCCCTGCGACTGTGGCCGCTACGTCGAAATCTGGAACCTGGTGTTCATGCAATTTGACCGCGATGCTGCGGGCACTTATAACCCGCTGCCAAAACCGTCAGTGGATACGGGCATGGGACTGGAGCGGACAACGGCGGTGCTGCAGGGCGTGTTGTCCAATTACGACACTGACCTGTTTACGCCATTGATTGAAACTGCAGCGAAGCTGACTGGCGTTGACCTGAAAAAGGAATTGGCGGCGGAAGAAGGCACACGCTCGGCTGCATCATTACGTGTAATCGCCGACCATGCGCGGGCAACAACGTTTTTGATTTCTGACGGAGTCCTTCCTGCGAATGAAGGACGCGGCTACGTTCTGCGTAAAATTCTGCGCCGCGGCATTCGTCATGGCAGATTGCTAGGCGCAACTAAGCCGTTCATGTATGAGATGGTGTTCGCAGTCCGGGACCTGATGAAGACGGCGTACCCCGAATTAATTGATTCCGCGGATCGCGTGTCGAAGATCGTTCATGAAGAGGAACGGCGGTTCGCGCATACAGTTGACCTGGGGCTGGAGAAACTCGAAGAACTGATTCGAGCAGCAAAAGCAGACCAGTCTGCTGCGCCGAAGCTGCGCGGGGAACAGGCATTCAAACTCTACGACACGTTTGGCCTTCCTTTTGACTTCATCATGGATGCGTGCCGTGACGCTGGAGTCGAGCTTGATGTCGAGGGGTTTGAGCGCGCGATGCAGGAACAGCGCGAGCGCTCGATGGCATCCTGGAAAGGCGGAACCAAGCAGGCGGCTTCGCCGGTCTATCGCGATCTGGACAAAACTGTTTTTGAGGGTTACCGGAAAACCGAGTCCGACGATTGCGAAGTGCTGGCCATTGTTAAGGACGGGCAGGGTGTACAAGTGCTCAATGTGGGAGAGCAAGGTGAAATCGTCCTGGATCACACCCCGTTCTATGCCGATGCGGGCGGTCAGGTCGGCGATGTTGGCGTGTTCTACAACCACGAGCGCAACGCACTCGTGGCCGAGGTCACCGGCTGCTACATGCCGGTTCAGGGCGTGCGCGCTCACAAAGTCACCGCCAAGCAGTCAATCCATGTTGGGATGAAGGTGGACGCTGTTGTACATACTGACGTTCGCCAGGCCACAATGCGCAACCACACTGCTACTCACCTTTTACATGCGGGTTTGCGCGAAATCCTGGGCAAGCACGTGAAACAGGCGGGCTCGCTGGTTGATCCGAAACATCTACGCTTTGATTTTTCTCACTTTGCCGGTGTGGCCGACGAAGAACTTCAGGACATTGAAGATCTTATTAACGATGAAGTGTTGAAAAACATTAAGGTACAGACGATTGAAGACGTGCCTATTGATGTCGCCATCAATGAATATAAAGCCATGGCTTTGTTTGGCGAGAAGTATGGCGAGCGCGTGCGCGTGGTGAAAATCGGCGACTTCTCCACTGAACTCTGCGGCGGCACGCATACCGCGGCCACGGGCGAGATCGGTCTGATCAAGATTCTGAATGAAGGCAGCGTCTCTTCCGGTGTGCGCCGTGTTGAGGCTGTGAGCGGTGAAAGCTCGCTCCTGCACTTCCGCAAAGACCATCAACTTGAGCACGTGGTGGCCACTCTTGTCCCTCAGGCGCAAAAGGCGGGATCGCCAGCTGACGCTTTGCGCTCGGAATTGGACAAGAGAGAATCCGAGATCAAGCGGCTGCAAAAAGAGCTGGAACAATTGCGCATGAAGTCTGCCGCCTCCACAGTGGCCTCGGTGAATGATCGCGCACAAACGATCAATGGAGTTCGTGTCGTTGCTGAGCGGGTTGAAGGATTGGACCGCGATCAGATGCGGACTCTAATGGATAATATCCGCCATAAACTTGTGTCTGGCGTAGTGGTGCTAGGATCCCTCCTCGACGGCAAGGCTGCCATCATCGTCGGCGTGACTCCAGACCTCGAAAGCCGATTGCCTGCGAGCAAAGTCATTGATCCAATTGCCCAAAAAGTCGGCGGAAAGGGCGGCGGGCGTCCCGACAAGGCGGAAGCGGGAGGCAAGAACCCGGAACACTTGAACGCGGCTCTCGATTCAACGTATCAAGTGGTGAAATCGCTTCTTGGCGGTGATGGACCAGCAAGAACAACTAGAGTAACGGCCTAAGTTCCCTTGGCCGAGGGTTTCGAAGCGAGGCCTTCAAAAGCACCTAGAGTAGCGCTTGGTGGGCACAATTCTCGAGGGTTTAGATCCCGCCCGACATCTCGACATAAGAGTCTCAAAACCAACTCTAAAATACCCAAGAACTAGCTCATAGTAGCGGGGTTTTCTACCTGGATTCATGGCCTTTTCGCCGATTGCTCCCGCCTATTGGCCGCCATATAATCCAGTTACTCTGGTAATTCTCGGCAATCGTCGGTCAGGTTTGGATAAAGGTGTTTAGTACTTCGGTCAGTAGCGCGGGCCGGAGTAAAGGTGATATTCAAAAGCAGTTAAAACAATGAAAAAACACCTATTTACCTTCCTGACGACCATTTTGGCCATGCTTATCTGTGAGCCCGGCGGGGCGCAGAACATGACGGCTGTCCAGGATCAGACCGGACGCCTGGTCTGGGTTAATGGCGAAGATGCCAAGCCCACGCCCGCTGCCTCGCCTGCAATCAGGCCGAGTTACCGCCATCTGGTGTATTGGAGCCAGACGGAACATCGTTGGAAAGAGATACCGCCGCCCTCGCCAGCCATGATGAAAGCGGCCCGCAGGGCAGCCCAGGAAGTTACCAGCCAGGTGGCAGCCGCTCCGATGCGAAACGCATCTTTCAGAGTATCTGAACCCGTGTCTCCGGATACCGCCGGTCTGTTGCGCGGGCGGCAGCTCAGCCTGGAGTCGATAGACCGCGCCATTGAGTCAGCGGCTTCGCGCCATGGTGTGGATCCCAACCTGGTGCGAGCCGTCATCAAGGTGGAGTCCAACTTCAACCCGCGCGCGGTTTCGCGCAAGGGAGCTATGGGACTGATGCAGCTTATGCCACGTACGGCGCAATCCATGAACGTGACCAATGCATTTGATCCCAGTCAGAACGTGGATGCGGGCGTGCGCCACCTGAAGTCCCTGCTGGACAATTACAATGGCAATGTGGAGCTCTCCCTGGCAGCGTACAACGCCGGCAGCAACGCGGTGCAGAGGAGCAACGGCATTCCTCCCTATCGCGAAACCCGCGATTATGTGAGAAAGATCACGGGGCTTTATCAGGGCGGATCGCCATTTGTCAGAGGGCCACAGATACGCATATCGCGTGATCCGGACGGACACATCGTTTACTCGAACGAGTGAAGACGCCTCTCATCCGGGTCACAGGTTGCTTTTAGAAAGTTTGAATGGAACCTGGAAACAGAATTTTGACCCGGACCCTTTACCCCAAGACCCGCAGCGCCGGCACGCGCCGCAGCCTTCGGCTTCTAACTGTCTTTTCCCTGGTCTGCATCTCGCTGGCGCCGGCCCTTGCGCGCACGGTTAAGCAGAAGAAGCAGGCCGCCGGGGTGCAGTTTCAACTTGCGGAGCGCCTGCGTGAATCACTGGATGGAAAACCCGAATCACAACGCGCGCGCCGCGACTATGACCGCGTGCTGGAGGCGTATCGCAAGGTTTACCATACGGCGCCTAATTCCAATAAAGCTGATGCAGCCGTGCTGGCGGTGGCTGAACTGCTGGATGAGCAGGGCCGCGTGCTGAATGATCCCAAGAGCTTCAAAGACGCCATCGGCCAACTCGAGTTCCTGCGCCGCGAGTATCCGGGCAGCAAATATCGGGGCGAGGCGCTGTTCACCATCGCGCAAATCTATCGTGATGACCTGGATGACAGCGTGCAGGCAAGGGCGGTGTTTCAGGACTTCCTGAAACACTATCCCAACAGCAAGATGGCGGGCCGTGCACAGGATGAAATTGACGATATCGATGCACAGGCGAGAAAAGAAGAGAACAGCAAGAACAAATCAGCAGCGGATTCCAAGTCAAAAACCGGCGGTTCGGATAAAGACACCGCGACGGAAGCTAAAAACGATCGCCACCATCTCCCGCTGCTCACGAATATCCGGCACTGGTCCACCGGCGACTATACGCGCGTGGCGATTGACCTGGAACAGGAAGTGAAATACGAAGCAGGCCGCGTCCCGCATCCTGACCGCATTTTCTTTGATCTTCACGGCGCCAAGCTTGCCGCGGGACTGGCGGGAAAATCGTTTGCCGTGGATGACGGATTCCTGCACAGGATTCGCGTGGCACAGTACAAAGCCAATCTCGCCCGCGTGGTGCTGGACGTGGACGATGTGGCGGAATACTCAGCTTTCTTCCTGCCGAACCCCTATCGCCTGATCATTGACATTCACGGTCGTAAGACAGTGGCGGGGGCAAAACATCCGGCAGTATCAACTCCACCGGATGTTCACGCGGAAATTCCAGCAAGCTCTCCCGCGCCAGCCAGCGCTGCAACGCCGGCAATCCACGCGAACAACAGCGCCGAAGTGCCCCCGGCAAAGACAATCGAGGTTGCCAGAACTGAAGAACCCGCGATCGAAGAATCCAAAATCGACGAAAAAGATAAGGCAACGAGCAAGCCTACGACTGGCCCTACATTTCAGTCTGTAGCGCCGCATGAACCGGATAAGAGCACGGCAAAAACAAAGTCGAAATCGAAGGCGGCCGATCAATCAGTGCATGCGGCCTCACCCAGCTCGTCCGGCCAGCGTTCGCTCATTCGTGCGCTGGGATTGAAGATAGGCAAGATCGTGATCGATGCCGGGCACGGCGGACACGATACCGGAACGATCGGACCTAGCGGGCTGATGGAAAAGGACCTGGTGCTGGAGGTTGCGCTGAAACTGGGCAAGCTGCTGGAAGCCCGCATGGGCGCGGAAGTGGTTTATACGCGCGATGACGACACATTTATTCCCCTGGAGACGCGCACTGCAATCGCCAACAAAGAGCAGGCAGATTTGTTCGTCTCGATTCACGCCAATTCGAGTGGCGATCCCTCCGCCCGCGGAATTGAAACCTATTATCTGAATTTCACTTCGTCGGCGGATGCGCTGGAAGTGGCGGCACGCGAAAATGCAGTCTCAGAAAAATCCATTCATGAACTGCAGGACCTGGTCAAGAAAATTGCTTTGAAGGAAAAGATTGAAGAGTCTCATGAATTTGCATTGGACGTGCAAAGGTCCCTGTATGGCGGCCTGGTTATCAAGAGCCCAGGGCTGCACGATCGCGGAGTCAAGAAGGCCCCATTCATCGTGCTGATCGGCGCGAACATGCCGTCCATCCTGGCTGAGATTTCCTTTGTCAGCAATCCCACTGACGAGAGAAAACTCAAAACCACTGAATATCGCCAGCGCGTGGCGGAATCGCTTTACAAGGGAATTGCCAAATACGTGAGCGGGTTGAGTGGAGTAAAAGTAGCCGCGAAGGCCGGACCGGAAGAACAAACGATTGTCACGACACAGCACTCCTCGCGGCCCCATTCCGGTGATACCCAATGAATTGTTGATTTATGATCTTTGATTTTTGAGTGAAAATCAGAGATCAGAGATCAAAGATCATCAATCAACAATCAGAAATGTCTCTCACCGACCAAAGAGACGAGTTGCTCAAGCTGGCCCGTGAGGCCCAGCAGAATGCGTACGCTCCCTATTCCAAATTTCGCGTTGGAGCGGCCGTGCTGCTGGAAAATGGAGAGATCTTTACCGGTTGCAATGTGGAAAATGCCTCGTACGGGCTTACGAACTGCGCTGAACGTTCGGCGATTTTTGCCGCAGTCTCCAAACTGGGCGGAGCCAATGTGAAAATTCGCGCCCTGGCCGTAGTCAATGACCACGATATGCCTTGTTCGCCGTGCGGCGCATGTCGCCAGGTGATTGCCGAGTTTGGCTCCGAAGCCATCCTGTGGTATCAGGGCCGCAATGGAATCCAGCAAAGCACCATGGAGCATCTGCTGCCGGATTGTTTCAGGTTTTGATTTTGAATTTATCCCGGAGCCACAAAGCGGCAGAGGGAGCCCTATTGCAGCGACGAACCTAGTAGAATCTTTCCATGGTTTCGCAGTGTCTAATATAGAGACCTCTGCGTTATGTCCGCATGAAATGCCGGCTTTTCATCTTGTTTGTTCTCTCCTTCAGCTGTCTGTGTCTCGCGGCACCGGCGCAAGAGACTGCAATCCTGCCTTCTTCATTCCACGGCTGGAGCATAGAAGCCTCCAGTGTTAAGACCAGCACTGATCCCGGCCACACGGACCAGGCCGACGCTGCTGTGCTCAAGGAGTACGGATTTACCGATTCTGAAGCTGCCACTTACACGCGTGATGAACGCAAAATGCAGGTCAAGACAGCACGATTCAAGGATGCCAGCGGCGCCTATGGCGCATTCACTTACTACGTCCGCCCACAAATGCAGACGGAAAAAATCGGTGACGAAGGCGCTTCTGACAACTTGCGCATCTTGTTTTATCGCGGTAACGTTCTCGTCGATGTCTCTCTTGACCGTGTGACGGCAATGACGGCCGGCGATCTGCGCGCGCTCGCCGACAGCCTGCCCCAGGTGCACGGGAATCTGACGGCACTGCCCACACTGCCTGGTAATCTTCCGCGCAAGCTCTACATACCTCATACAGAACGCTACATTGAAGGTCCCGTGGCGATGGAGCGCCTGGGCGTCCCGATTCCTCCTGCACTGGTGGATTTCACAATGGGCCCGGAGCTTGCGGCCGCCAAGTATCGCAGCACCTGGGGCGAGGCCAATCTCTTCCTCATTGGCTATCCAACACCGCAAATTGCGGAAAAACAGTTGCACATTATTCAGGCCGTGTCTCTTCCCGGTGGGCCTTTCTACTTCAAGCGCACCGGCCCGATCGTTGCGGTGATCAACGGCAATGTTCCGGCCGATGAAGCTCAGTCGTTGCTGGCGTCAGTGAACTACGATGCCAACGTCACCTGGAGCCAGCCGACCCGGCTGAATCCCAAAGACAATATTGGAAATTTAATCATCGGGATTTTTGTGCTCATCGGCTTCATCGTCCTGTTGGCATTGATTTTCGGTTTCGCTTTTGGCGGCATCAGAATTCTCACCAAAAAACTTTTTCCCGACAGAGTTTTTGATCGCCCGGAAGACGTCGAGATCATTCGACTGAACCTCAAGTGAAGGAAGACTTCAACGCTAAGGATCAAAATAAGCAGTGATTCTCGAAATGAGTTTCGCATGAAGTTTTTTGCCGATTTGCTTCCGGGGCTGTGAGCGAAATTCCTGGACTCGCGTATCTCAATGAAAATAAGGGGCTTCTTGCCTTCTGCTGCTCGGTTTCGCCTGCTCCTTAGTGTCGAAAGGTCTTGGCAATGACATTTTTTGCCATTTTTCGCACAGTGTTGATGAATTAGGTAAGTTATTGAAAACAAAGGCGTTTATTCTGGAAAAATTCCTTGACACTGCCTTTCCGGGAAACATAAGATTTTTGCCAGAAAGTTCTGATGGTTTAAACGAACCTCCGTTGGAACTATTCTCCCTTGAAAAAGAGGCCGCCTGGTTGCCGGGCGGCCTCTTGAGTTTTTGAGAGCAGCTATTCCTCAGGGCGTTTATCGCACGTGAGTGTTGCAAATCTCTTTACTCCGGTGTTCAGTAAGCAACCGACAACAGCAGCAAACCATTCCGAGATGTTGCCGTGCAACGTTTCTTAGTTTACATGTGGACTGTTCATGATGATCGTTTCGCCAACGTGTGTAGAACTGCGTAACCGAGGAGACATCAAAAAATGGTTGCGCCGGGCGCCACTGAGGGCGCCGTCGCAATTATGAAGCTTCAGTTCAAACATCAACCCACCGCTTCATGTCTACGGATGAGTGATGCGTGTTGGATCACTAGCAGTGTGGCTGTTTGGATCGCCGCCACCGGAAACAGTGGCACTGTTGGTAACGGTTGATGCACCGATTCCAATAGGCACGCTGACCGTCAATGTGATCGGTGGATAGCTTGCGCCGGCAGCCAGTGCGTCGTTGCGCGTGCAGGTAACCGTCCCCAGGTTGCAAGTCCAGCCAGTGCCTGAGATCGCGCTGGGTACCAGTGTGTTTTGAACGTTGGGCAGCGTGTCTGTCACGGTGACAGTATCCGTAGTTGGTCCTGCGCTGGCGCTGTTGCTTACGGTGATAGTGTAGTTATTGCCGGAAGAGCCACGCGGGAAGCTGCCGCTGTGTGTCTTCGTGATAGTCAAGTTCGCGTGCGCCACCGTCAGCGTGGCGAATGCAGTATTGCCGGTGCCGCCGTTAGTGGAGCTCACGTTGCCACTGGTGTTGTTGTAAGTACCCGGCACTGCGCTGGTGACGTTCACGCTCACCGTGCAAGAACTAGCAACCGCAATGCCCCCACCTGTAAGGCTGATGCTCCCGGAACCCGCCACCGCAGTCAGTGTTCCACCGCAATTGTTAACTGCTCCGTTCGGTGTAGCCACAAACACGTTGGCCGGCAATGTATCGCTAAAGGCAACTCCTGCCTGTGGATCAGCATTGGCTGCTGGATTGGCAATGGTGAAGGTAAGAGTTGAAACGCCGTTTGGCGCAATCGTAGACGGCGAGAACGCTTTGGCTATTGAGGGAGGCCCTTCAACGTGGATCGTCGCGGTTGCCGACACACCCGTTCCGCCTTCCGTCGACGTAACGTTGCTGGTGGTATTAACTTTCGAACCTGCCGTTGTTCCTGTAATGTTCACGCTGAACGTGCAGGAGGCGCTCGCCCCGAGGGTTGCGCCGGAAAGGCTGATAGTGCTGGTGTTCTGCGTGGCCGTGATCGTTCCGCCACCGCAGCTCCCCGTCAAACCATTGGGAGTAGAGATAACCAGGCCTGTGGGCAGAACATCAGTGAAGCCAACACCCGTCAGCGTGCTCGAGTTGGGATTGTTGATAGTGAAGCTGAGGCTCGTGCTTCCGCCGATGGGAATGCTTGCAGCGCCAAATGCTTTTTGAATCGTGGGCGCCGCTAATACGGTGATCGAGGCGTTCGATGTGTTGCCCGTGCCGCCTTCAGTTGAGCTCACCGTAACGCTGTTGTTCTTGACGCCCGTGCTCGTGCCCTGCACCCTCACTGACACTGTGCAACTGGCATTGCCGCCCAATGTCCCCCCTGAGAGACTCACTGAGCCTGAACCAGAAACGGCGGTAGCTGTTCCGCCGCAGGTGTTGGTGAGATTAGCAGGGTTGGCGACGACCAGGCCGGCAGGAAGACTATCCGTGAATGAGATTCCGGTGGCAGAGCTGCTGTTCGGATTGCTGATGCTGAAGCTCAAAGTGGTAGTGCCGTTCAACGGAATGGTGGCTGCGCCGAAACTCTTGGTAATGGAGACCGGGCTGGCGACAGTCAAATTGGCTGATGCTGTGTTCCCGGTTCCACCATTGGTTGAGGTGACTGCTCCGGTAGTGTTCGTGTACTGGCCTGATGCCGCGCCTGTCACTGTGACGCTGAACTGGCATTGGCTGTTCGCGTTGATAGTCGCTCCAGACAATGCAATTCCAGTTGGCGCTGTGGTGGTCAATGTCCCACCGCAAACCGTGCTTGTGCTGCTGGCGACCGTTAAGCCGGAAGGCAACGTATCTGTAAACGCGACGCCACTCAGGGCTACCGTATTGGCAACAGGATTGGTGATAGTAAAGGTCAGTGAGGTAGTGGCATTCAACGCGATAGTGGCAGGATTGAATGCCTTGGCAATTGAGGGTGGTGCTACCACGGTGACGCTCGCCGAAGCCGCTGTTCCGCTTCCACCTTCATTCGAACTCACCGCGCTGGTGGTGTTGTTTTTCAACCCGGCCGTTGTGCTGGTCACATTCACGCTGAAAGTGCACGAACTGCTGGCCGCGAGGGTTGCGCCAGACAGGCTGATCGCGTTGGTATTCTGCGTCGCTGTAATGGTTCCGCCGCCGCAACTTCCCGTCAACCCATTTGGAGTCGAGATGATGAGCCCGGCAGGCAGGGTGTCTGTAAAGCCGACGCCGGTCAGTGCGACTGGATTGGAATTGTTGATGGTGAAGCTCAGGCTGGTCGATCCGTTCAGCGGAATGCTGGACGCCCCAAAGGCCTTACTGATGCTGGGAGGACCAACTACGGTCAGCGAGGCGCTGGAGGTGTTGCCGGTTCCTCCATTGGTGGAGGAAACCGGGACGCTGTTGTTCTTCGCCCCTCCGGTTGTGCCCTGCACGTTCACTGAGACGGTGCAGGAGGATTTTGGCGCCACACTCGCGCCGCTCAAAGAGACTGAAGACGATCCGTTTCCAGCCGTGGCCGTCCCCCCGCAGGTGTTGTTAAGGTTTGCGGGCGTGGCTACCACGAGCCCGGCCGGCAAACTATCTGTAAATGCAACGCCATTCAGCGTGAGGTTCTGGTTGCTGTTGCTGTCAACGGCGAAGGTCAGGCTGGTAGTTCCGTTGAGCGGGATAGTAGTCGCGCCAAAAGCTTTGACAATGTGAGGTGGATTAATGACGGTGACGCTCGCGGAAGAGGTGTTGCCATTGCCGGCGTCGCTCGAGTCAATGGTCACGCTGTTCGAATAGGTGTTGTCTATCGCACTCTGGACATTTACCTGGATGGTACAAGTTCCGACCGGCAATGCACTGTTCGCAAAACTGATGCTGCTCGATCCGGCTGTGGCCGTGACTGTGCCACCACAGTTGTTGACAACAGTCGGCGCAGTGGCTACGACGAGGTTTGCCGGCAAGCTGTCAGTAAAACTGGAGTCAATAGAAACAACGTTGCCATTGGTGATACTGAAAGTGATGGTGCTCGGCGCATTGATTGCTACCGATGTGGGGTTGAACGTCTTGGTGATTGAAGGCGGTTGCAGAACGACCAGACCGATGCTGGCGCTGCCACCACTGGAATTGCCCAGCCCGGAAGTATTCACCGTATAGTTGAATTGCGTGGGCGGGTTGACGCTGGTGATGATGAAGGTCCCGTTGTAGCCGCTTACGCCCACGCCGGTGATCGTAACCTGATTCCCGGCGATAAAATTGTGCGCGCCGACGGTGGTGATGGTCGCGGTCGTTCCCGACTCGGTCGCGCTTGCAATAAGGTTGGAATCAACCGGTACTACTGCCTGATCTACCGTCGCATTGGCGGTTCCCAGTCCTCCCGTTCCGCCTGCGTTGAACGTTGCCGTGGCTGCAGGGACGGGATTGCCCAGGGTCTCGGGCTGCGCTTGAGGAATGGTTCCCAATACGGGACTGTCAAAGGTGATCGGGAGTCCCACAATCTCATCCAGGTTCCCGCTCAGCGCCGCACCGTTCCCATGATTGTCCTTGCTCATGTCTCCCGTCAGGGTTGAGCTTTGATTGATTCGGATCTTGTCCGGGCTCGCCGTGTGCGTAAGGACGATGAAGGGATCGAAGGTCGTCACACCGCTGTTGATCGTGTGGATGGTGCTCGATGCGGCGTTCGTGCCCCACCAGTTGTTCGTTACCGTCGCCGTAGTGCCGTTGTTGTTAAGATTGCTCCCACTGCCCCCGCTGCTGCTGTTGCCCGCCAGCCGACTGAAGCTCATCGTCATCGAACCCGCCGAGGGAAAGGCACTGTTGTTCCCCGTGGAAATGCCCCCGCCGTTCCCCGTGGCGCTGTTGCCCGTTATCGTCACCTTGCTCAGCGATGTCGTGTCCGTGCACGCCGGACAACCGTTGTTGAGCGTGTTAGCGTAAAGTCCTCCGCCCTCTTGCCCCGCCACCGGATTGGTCCCGTCTGTCCCCGCCGTGTTGCCGCTGATCACCGTTCCCTGATCGATCACCAGGTTCGACGCCGACCAGATGCCGCCC
>DATDNH010000461.1:0-30783 GCA_036518395.1 Candidatus Angelobacter sp.
GGAAAAACCGCCTGGGCTGGTGGAAGAGTCGGGGTCAGGGCACTTCACCAACAAATCCAAGCTAAGCCGCCCCACAGATAGGCCGAAACACGCAGTTTGTACAGAGAATAAAAGGAGATTGAAGCAGGGTTGCCGAAACAGAGCACCACAGCTGCAACTAAAACCAAGACCCTCAACGCGGAGGAATTGAGGGAACAGAGGAACTCAAGGAGGAAGGCGGAAGACGGTTAGAAAACAAAAAAGCAAAGGCAAAACCCCAAACCCGACCACACTTCGACTCCGCTCAGTGCAGGCAAGAGGACGCAGAGGCGAAGCTGAGGACACGGAGAGGGCTAAAGGACAAGGCGAAATATCAACCCTCACAGGTTCGACTTATGCGCCAAAGTGTGCCACACGCTTGCGATTATTGCGGCAGGCGAGGGGGTCGCGGGACATCCTACTTACCTTTATCACACTCTAATCCGTGCAAGACTTGTTTGTAGCTGAAACTCGCGTGAAATCACCATTAAAAAATCGATTGCTCTTGGCCGCCGTAGCGCAGATTCGTGGACCCGCCGGACGAACTGCCAAAGCGGCGGGATGGGTCTGTGCTCCCATCGCGACCAGCTTTCTGCAAGGTGTGAGAGATGGTTCGGGCAGTAATGCCGTGGAGAAAATTTAATAATTTCCGCCACTCGGACTTGAGTTATCTAGCTCCGCGTGGCCACTGGTATTCTCAGGGACAAGCTCGCCTGGACGACGCCGGTCATCAGGGCTGTAAAACAGCGCCGTTTCAAGCTGGTTCAGCCACCGCTCCATTCACGAGTAAAACTGTTCGTACAGGAGACAGGCAGCAATGAAGAGAAACGTTCTTGTAACCGGTGGGGCGGGTTTTGTGGGATCTCATCTGGTGGATGCCCTGCTCAACGCGGGACACAACGTTCGTGTCTTCGATAACTTGTCGCCGCAGGTTCATGGTCATCGCATTCCTGAGTATCTCTCGCCCGATGCTGAACTGGTGATCGGAAGTCTGTGTGACGACAGTTCTGTTCGTGGCGCGTTGGAAGGCGTCGACGTGGTCTTCCATCTGGGCGCGGTCGTCGGCGTTGGTCAATCCATGTATGAGATTTCCCGCTACGTGGAAGCGAATACCCTGGGCACGGCCGTCTTGTTGCAGGAACTGCTCAATAGAAAAAATAAGGTCGAAAAACTGGTGCTGGCCTCGTCCATGTCGATTTATGGGGAAGGCCAATACATCTGCGAGCATTGCGGCGAAGTGGCGCCGCCGTTGCGCGACGTCCAACAGCTCCGGAGTAAACAGTGGGAGGCCGTATGTCCTGAATGCGGTGAAATCCTGAAACCCGCTCCGACAAATGAATCGAAGTCACTCCAGTGCAGCTCGATTTATGCGCTCTCCAAGAAAGACCAGGAAGAGATGTGCCTGCTCTACGGGCGCACTTACGGACTCCCGGTTGTGGCCCTGCGGTATTTCAATATCTACGGAGCGCGCCAGGCGCTCTCGAATCCCTATACCGGAGTAGCGGCGATATTTGCCGCTCGCTTATTGAATGCCAGGCCACCGTTGATATTTGAAGATGGCAAGCAGATGCGCGATTTTGTCAGCGTGCATGATGTTGTGCAGGCAAATCTCCTGGCCATGGAAAGATCACGGGCCGATGGGATGACTGTAAATATCGGCTCCGGAGAACCTATTTCCATTCGCGAAGTGGCGATGGCTTTATCTGCCGCGCTGGGCACGCCGGTCCCGGCCGAACTCACCGGAAAGTATCGCGCCGGAGACATCCGCCATTGTTTTGCAGATATCTCTCGCGCGCAGAATTTGCTGGGATACAAGCCTGAATTTCGCTTCAGAGAAGGAGTAATCGATTTAGTTGCGTGGCTCCGTTCGCAACAACCGCCGGACCGCGCCGAGGAAGCGGCTGCAGAATTGAGCTATTACGGATTAACGGCGTGAAAAAAAGCAATTAGTAACTAGCAGGAAGACAGAAGACAGAAGACAGAAGGCAGAAGTCAGAAGGCAGAAGGCAGAAGTCGGAGGAGAGCCAACGAGAAACAAAAGTCTCGTTTCAGTCCGCATAACGGGTAAATACTAAGTATTAATTACTAAGAGCTGCATTTTAAGGAGTAGTGATGAGAAGGCAAGACATCCGTTCCGTATTGATCTTTGGAGGCGCCGGCTTTGTCGGTTCCAATCTGGCGCACTACCTGCTCACGCGGACGGACGCTGATGTGCACATATTCGACAACCTTTCCCGGCCCGGGGTCACGCATAACTTGAATTGGCTCCAGGAATGCACACGTTCCCGCCGACTTCGCGTGACGATTGGGGATACGCGCAACATTGACCTGGTGAACCGGGCGGTTGCGGAAGCGACCGAGATCTATCATTTCGCCGCCCAGGTTGCAGTCACCACTTCGATTGCCGATCCGCGCACGGACTTTGAGGTCAACGTTGGCGGTACGTTCAATGTCCTGGATGCTGCGCGAAAATGCGGGCACCGGCCCTTCATTCTCTTCACCTCCACCAACAAAGTTTATGGAGACCTTGGATTGGGCCCGCCCGCATTGAGCAAGACGCGCTATAGCTATCCCGGCCACCGTGGTGTATCTGAACAACAACCGCTGGATTTCCATTCGCCTTATGGGTGCTCGAAAGGCGCTGCGGATCAGTACGTACGAGACTTCTCCCGCATCTACGATTTGCCAACCGTAGTGTTTCGCATGTCCTGCATTGCCGGACCACGACAGTTTGGCACCGAAGATCAGGGATGGGTGGCTCATTTCCTGTACTCTGCCTTGCAGCACCAGCCGGTGGTGATCTACGGTGATGGCCGCCAGGTGCGGGATATCCTTTGTGTATACGACCTGGTCCGCGCCATGGAAGCCGTGAGCCGGAATTTGCCTTTGACAAAAGGCCAGATTTATAACGTTGGCGGCGGTCTCACAAACAGTCTTTCACTATTGGATCTGATCCGCGAAATTCGCGATCTCACCGGTCGTGAATTGGATTATGTGCGGGATGAATGCCGTCCCGGTGACCAGCCCGTTTACATTACCGACTACTCCAAGATCCACGGTTACACGGCCTGGAAACCACAGATCAGCGTGAAGCAGACGCTCGAATTGCTGCGTGACTTCTGGGAGCAAAATCGGGAGCACATTGCTGATCCTGCTGTGACTGCGCAGAGGGCCTTTGCTATGGCCACTGAGCTTTCCGGGAGGGCCGGATGAAGTTTGCTCTGGTCAACCCTAACTGGGATTTCAAAGGCTCCACGTATTTTGGGTGCAAAGATCCCCACACTCCTTTGGAGCTGCTGTTTGCCTGCGATCAGATCCTTGCCGCCGGCTGTGAGCCGCTGCTGATAGACGCGCAGACTGACAATCTCACTCTGGAAGAAACCCGGCGCAAAGTGCGGGCGTTTGAGCCGCATTTCCTGATCATCCCGACTGCGCCTTCCTATCTTTTCTGGCGCTGTCCGCCCCCGGAACTTCGTGTCCCTATGGAATGGATTCAGGGTCTGCGATCGCGCGCCGTAAGTGTGGCCATCGGGCCGCATCCCTCGGCGACCCCCGCAGCGACATTTCGCAAAACCGGATGCGATGTGGTTTTGCGCGGTGAGCCGGACCAGACTATTCCACAATTGGCCCTGAAATCGTGGCGCCAGATTGAAGGCTGCTGTTTCAAAACGGGAAAGGGCATTTATCTAAGCGGGGAGCTGGGCGTCACGGATATGAAGGCGCTCCCGGCGCTGAGTCTTCGCAATTACAACGTGGAGGCGCACCACCACCGTCATCACGTCTTCACCAATGATCAGGGTATTGGCGCGGAGCTGGAATTTGCCCGAGGCTGCCCCTGGTCCTGCACCTTCTGCAACAAGACGCTTTTTCGCAATCAATTTCGCGAACGCAGCGTGGAAATTGTCCTGCAGGAGATCGATACTTTGATCGCACGCGGAGTCGAGTACATCTACTTCATTGATGAAATCTTTGGTGTAGGCAGGAACGTCCGCCGGCTGCTGGAAGGCGTGGCGGAGCGGCCCATCAAGATCGGCTTCCAGACTCGAATCGACTTGTGGAATGAAGAAACGCTGGATCTTCTTGGCCGCGCGCATTGCATCTCTGTGGAGTGCGGTATTGAATCCATCACTGAGGAAGGTCGTGATGAGTTGAACAAGAACTGCCGCATGGATACAGACCGCATCAGCGAGTTGCTGATTTACGCCCGCACCCGGATTCCGTGGGTCCAGGCAAATCTCATCCTCACAGATAAAGATGATCGCACGCAGATCCGTGCGTGGCAGGAGCATCTCCGGGCCAAAGGCGTCTGGGTGAGTGAGCCGGTTCCGATGTATCCGTTTCCGGGCAGCCCGTTGTACGCGCAGACTTTTGGCGGCCCTCCCGACGACCAGGCCTGGGAGCGCGCGCACCACTTTTACACCACAACATTCGCGGACAAGGGTTACAGCGACATTCAGGAAGCTGTACCCGTTTCCCTGGAGAACCTGGAAAGATGCGCATCCTAGTCACCGCTGATACGGTAGGTGGCGTTTGGACTTATACCCGTGAGCTCGTGACGGGACTCACCCGCCGCGGCTTCGAAGTCGTGTTGGTGAGCTTCGGCAACATTCCTTCCGCCGAGCAGACGCAGTGGATGAATGGACTCTCCAATCTCGATTACCGCCCGACAGGTTTCAAACTGGAATGGATGCAGGATTCCGCGGACGACATGCGCGCGTCAGCGGAATATCTGGAAACGGTTGCGGATGAAACCAGGCCGGACCTGATTCACCTGAGCCAGTTCTACTACGGCGGAATAAAAACGGATGCGCCCCGGGTCCTGGTTGCGCACAGTGACGTTGTGAGCTGGTGGGTTGCAGTTCACGGATGCGAACCCCCTGATTCAGCATGGATGCGCTGGTACCGCAGCGTGGTCACACGCGGAGTGATGAACGCGACCGCGGTGGTCGCGCCTTCGCGCTGGATGTTGAGACAGATCGACCATCATTATGGTCATCCAGCTTTGACATCGGCGATTTACAACGGTCGTACAGCCTCATTTTTCCGGACCAGCGAAACAAAAGATCAGGCAATCACAAGCATCGGGCGCGTGTGGGACAGCGGCAAGAATGTGGCTCTGCTTTTGCAGGAGCAATTACCGTGGCCGGTTTGCATTGTCGGTTCAGACACGCAGCCCGGGACGGAAAACTCTTCCGGACAAATGCTGAAGAGCGCGCCCGGAGTCAAGTTTTTGCCACCACAAAACGAACAACAGATATGCGATTTGCTGAGCCGGACAGCGATCTATGCTGCGGTATCGCGGTATGAGCCTTTTGGCCTGGCGCCCGTGGAGGCTGCGCTTTCCGGCTGCGCGATTGTTGCCAGTGACCTTGACTCGTTGCGCGAGCTGTGGGGAACTGCCGCGCTGTTTTTCCGCAACAACGATGCCGGCAGTCTGCGCGAAACCTTAGTTGCATTGGTGGAAAATCCGGAGCGTCGGCAGTTGTACGCCCAACGCGCCTGTGATCATGCGCGCCGGTGGTTCACTGCTGACCGCATGGTGGAGGAGTACCTCGGCTTTTATAACAAGCTCCTGCCGGGCGCAAGCTCATTGCAGATCCGGCAGGCGGACACACCTTCTGTAGTAGAGACATGATTTGCCAGGAAATCGTGGTATGAAAATTTTTGTTTTTGGCTCCAGCCTCACCTCTTCTTACTGGAACGGCGCGGCCACGTATTACCGCGGGATTTACAAAGAGCTGCATGCCCTTGGCCATGAGATTGTTTTCGCCGAGCCGGACGCCTACAACCGCCAGCAGAAACGCGATGATGGCGACTTTTCTTATGTCACTTCGATCATTTACAAGAGCGCGGAGGAAATTCCTGAATTAATTGCTGCCGCATGCGATTTTGATATCGTGATCAAGCACAGCGGCGTGGGAGTGTTTGACGAGCTGCTCGAGTCAGAAGTTCTTCACTGTCGTTCAGATCAGACCCGAGTTGCATTTTGGGACGTAGACGCGCCTGCAACCCTGGCGCGCGTGGAAGAAAATCCGGCTGCTCCGTTTCGCCGTCTGATTCCTGAATACGACTTCATTTTTACCTACGGAGGCGGAGCGCCGGTCGTGGAGCACTATCTCCGGCTGGGCGCCTGCAATTGCCATCCAATTTATAACGCTCTCGATCCAGCAACGCACCATCCCGTCCCGCCCGCAAACGGGCTCAACTGTGATCTGGTATTCGTGGGCAATCGTCTTCCAGATCGTGAACGACGTGTAGAAGAATTCTTTTTATGCGCCGCCGAGCTTGCCCCTGAACGCCAGTTTGTGCTGGGCGGTGAAGGCTGGGCAGGGAAGCCGCTGCCCCCGAATGTGCGCTGGATCGGGCACGTGGGAACCCATGATCACAACCGCGTGAATTGCTCGGCCCGCATGGTGTTGAACATCAACCGGGAATCCATGGCGGCGGTCGGTTTTTCACCGCCTACGCGCGTCTTTGAAGCCGCAGGCGCCGGAGCTTGCCTCATCACCGACTATTGGCAAGGGATCGAGACTTTCTTTGTGCCGGGAAAGGAAATTCTGGTGGCCGGCAATCCGGAAGAAATTGTTGGATACTTAAGGACCATTTCGGAATCGCGGGCGCAACAGATCGGCGACAATATGCGGTCGCGTGCCTTGCGCGAGCATACCTATGCGTTGCGGGCGCGCCAGTTTGACTCAATGGTTTCCATGACGCAGGCTGCAACGCTGCTGACCTGAGAAACACTATGAAAATCGTGATCTTCGGCCTTTCGATTTCTTCTGCCTGGGGCAATGGGCACGCGACTACGTTTCGCGCGCTGTGCAAATCCTTGCACGCGCGAAAACACGATGTCGTGTTTTTCGAACACAATGCGGAGTGGTACGAGCACAATCGCGACCTGCCGGACCCGCCATTCTGCACGCTGAAGGTTTTTGAGAGCTGGGACGGAATTCTGCCGCTGGTGCGAGCAGAATTGCGGCAGGCCGACGTCGCGGTTGTCGGCTCCTACTTTCCCGATGGAGTTGCGGCTCTCGATGAGGTTTTGGGGTCAGGCATTTCCGTTAAAGCGTTTTACGATATCGATACTCCAATCACCATGGCCGGCCTGTGGTCGCAGGGAAGCACGGATTACCTTTTACGGCGGCATTTGCCCGAACTGGATATTTACTTCAGTTTTACCGGCGGCCCGATGTTGCAGGAGCTTGAGAAGCGGTTCGATGTGCGCATGGCCGTTCCTCTCTATTGCTCAGTCGATCCGAAAAAATACTTCGAAAGGCCCGCGAGCCGGGAATTTGAATGTGATCTGAGCTACCTTGGCACTTATGCTGCTGACCGGCAGGCCAAGATCGACGAACTTCTATGCGCTCCCGCGAAACGGTCATTGCAGCAGAAGTTCATTGTTGCCGGCGCCCAATATCCAAAGACCCTTATCTGGCCACCGAATGTGGAACGAATTATTCATTTGAATCCTCGTCATCATGCTGACCTTTACTGCTCATCGAGGCTGGTGCTGAATGTCACGCGCAGGCCGATGGTCGCCGCAGGTTACTCTCCTTCGGTTCGCCTGTTTGAAGCGGCGGCATGCGCTGCAACCATGATCTCGGACAATTGGCCAGGCCTGGAAGAATTTTTTGTTCCCGGAAAGGAAATTCTCCTGCCCCAGGACGCGGATGATGTCTGCCGATACCTGAAAGGGCTGGATGAATCCGAACTGCGGCGCATCGGCCGGGCCGCTCAGGCGCGGGTGCTAACAGCACACACGAACGAGATTCGCGCGGCAGAGTTTGAGAATGCTGTGGAGATTGCCGCTCGAAAGATTAGGACCAGAGTAGCTGTCTCGTAGAGAATCCTGCTCGGCTGGTTCAGAGTCACTGCCGATCGAAAAGACGCCTAACGCGAACACCACAACCAGGAACAAGTCAACTGCATCTTTTCCTAGTAGGAGAATCCTATGAAATTGCGTCACCTTGCGATCGTTTTCATGCTGTGGGCTACTGGAGCTTTGGCCCAGTCAGTCCATATGCTGCCGCAGGGAACTGAGATTAAAGTACGAACTGACAGCTCAATTCCTGCCAAACCAGCAGCCAATGCAAAGTACACTGCAACTGTGAGCAACGATGTCACAGACACGTCGGGAAGCGTTCTTATTCCGCGCGGCTCACGAGCCACACTGATCGCCGTACCCAACAGTGATGGCAAAGATACCACCCTTGATCTGCGCTCCGTAAGCGTCAACGGACAACGTTTTCTTTTGGAGGCCCAGGGCAAGAGCGAGAGCTCTGCACCAGGTGGGCTTGGGGCCAACACTCGTACCGCCAAATACGTTGGAGGCGGCGCTGCCGTTGGAGCGGTGCTGGGAGCGTTGCTGGGCGGCGGAAAGGGAGCGGCCATCGGCGCGCTCGTCGGCGGAGCTGGAGGCGCCGGAGCACAGGTTTACACCGGAAAAGGCAAAGCAATACCGGCTGAAACCGAGCTGAGCTATAAGCTCGCACAGGACCTGCAGATGCGGCCGATCACCGGTCGCTCCGGAGGCCTGCAGCAACGCCCTCCAAGCCAGTAAGCGAACGGCAAGAACAGCGTTTTTAAGTTTGAAGAGCCACGGTCAGGCGAAGAAGCTTGACCGTAGCTCTTTGTGTCTTTATGCAGACTCCGTGATTCGCATCACAACGTTCACTGATCAAAGCTGATGAAACCGCAATTGGGGTTCCAACCGGCGTTTGAGATCCTGAATCGTGTCCTGATCACAACGGGCAAGCAAGGCCTCGAGGTCGTCTTCATTCGACAGTTTGTAAAAGCTTTTATATGGTTCTAAATAAACCATGACTTTCTTGCCGTGTCCCAACAAATTCAAGACGTTATTCAGAGTTCCCCGGCTTTCGCCATCCCAGAGCATGAAACCGCATTTGGCCTCGCGGGCCATCGCTGCATCTTTAGCGGCGTAATATTCGAACCCTTTGGCTTTTGGGGGGGCTGTAATCGGTCGAGTTGGCCAGAGGCCTAGATTGTTCCGGCAATGGTCGGCCATGCAAAACACAGTCACATTCGAATACCGCTTTTGGGCGAGATACGTTTGAACTGCTTTGTCCGTTCCGTTGGCGTCACCGATGAAAATTGCGCAGTTTTTTGTTATCAGACTGTCGAGTTGTTCGCGGATCACGTCATTCAGCTTCGAAATCGCTCGTGATCCGCCAATGAATACGCTTGTCACAGTGAGCTCCTTGAATGCGTCAAAGCAAGCACAAAAACTTCTTTCGCTTCACCCATTTTTGTCAGTTCCCGAGCCACAGCGTTCATGGTTGCTCCCGAACGATAAAGGTCGTCGAATAATAAAAGGCTCTTGTCGGCACTTTGGTCGCGATCTACTTTAAAGGCTCCCTCTAAGAGCTTCGTCCGCTCTTCATAATTGTAAATATCTTCAAACTGGGGTGTGCGCTTTGTTTTGGATACACAATTGTCGAGTACTGGCACTTCCAACTTCCTTCCTAACGCATTCGCTATTTGGAGCACTGGCTGACTGCTTCGGATACTCGACGGTGGCATCGGGACAATTGCATCAATTCCAATTTTTGAAGCCTCGATAAACTCGGCAACCGTGTCGACGATTTCCCCGATAACGCTGGCATCGCGCTTGTACTTTAAACGATATAAAAGCTCTCCTAGAGCAGATCGTGTTGTGGCGAATTCAGGGTGGCCGTATTCGTTATACCCAACAAAGGTGCTGCTTGTGGTATGCACATCCAGGGCAAAACCCTTCTTCCATTCGCCACGAAGGGCCTTTGGTTTAATGTGAACGCTCACCGGCAGAGACTCTGTTTGCTATTATGCGCAACAGGTTTCGAATTCCCAAGCTCTTTGTGGCTGAAATTTCGTGCCGTTTAGAGCCGGTCAGGTGGGTTGGACTTTGACGATCCCGCCCAAGATTTATCCGACCGAGCAATGACCGCGAATCGCGAAATCTGAATTTAAAGTTTCGCTGCCAGCCTGGGCTGCCCGTTTCGATTATTGATCAGCAGCCGTCCCGCGATGCTGCCTAGAATTGCCAGAGTCTCCTCAACTCGGCGTGACCAGGGCATGCCGCAGCTTAGCCGCAGGCAGTTGCCAAACTGTCCCGTGGACGAGAACATTGGCCCGGGAACAACTCCGATTTTGTGTTGCAGCGCTTGCTCAAATACGGTGATCGCGTCAACTGCCTTCGGCAGTTGGACCCACAAGAGAAATCCCCCTCCAGGGCGCGTGACGCGCGTGTCTGGAGGAAAATACCGCGCAATGGCCCGGCTTGCCATGCGGAGACGATCTGCGAGCAGGAGGCGTACGCGCCGCAAATGACGTTCATACCCGGCGGACTCTAAAAACCTCGCAATCAATTGTTGCGGCAAGGATGGCGCTGCAACCGTGTTGATGAATTGCAACTGCTCAACGCTCGACTGCCAGCGCCCGGCCTGCACCCAGCCTATACGATAGCCCGGGCCGAGCACCTTGCAGAATGATGAGACCAGGAGCACAAGACCTTCGCGGTCGTAATACTTGATCGTCCGCGGACGCGGCTCTTCGAATGCCAGGTCGCCAAAAATATCATCTTCGATGATCGGCACCTTGTATCGTCTGCTCAGTTCAGCCAGAACGGCTTTGGCTTTGTCTGGGAGCACATAACCAAGAGGATTGTGGCAATTCGTGATAATGATGCAGGCGCGTATACGTTTTCTCCGCATCGCTTGCTCCAGCGCGTTCATGTCCATTCCGGAGCGTGGATCCGTGGGAATCTCAAGAGCCTTCATCCCCAGTGACTGGATGAGCTGCAAAATGCCGAAGAACGTCGGGTTCTCGACCGCGATAACATCCCCGGGTTTAGCGATTGCGCGAAGGCAGAGGGTAAGCCCTTCCATCGCGCCCGCAGTGACAATGATCTCTTCCCACGACGATCTTCCAATCTGTCGCGAAGCATGTTTCGCGATTTGCCGCCGCAGCTCGGCATGGCCGGGCGGAAATTCATAGCCGCAGCTATGGGCCGGGTTCTCGCGAATGATCTGGCGGATCATCTGATTCAGCTTGCGCACGGGGTAGAAGTCCGCGCTGGGAACCGCCGCTCCGAGTTGCAGGGCGCCGGAAGCTGCCCGTAACTGCAGCAGTTGCCCCAGGCGCGCATCCAAACCCGCGTCGCGGGGCGCAGATCGTTGCCGCTCAAAGCCGGGCTCGGGCGCGAGATCAGAGAAGGGAACTCGCACGTAAAAACCGGATCGCGCTCGGGCCTGGATCAGCCCTCGATTTTCCAGCCAGAAATAAGCTTGCAATGCCGTCGAAGTGCTGACCTGCCATCCTGATTTGATTTCCCGGATCGATGGAACCTTTTCGCCTACGCGCAGAGTGCCGGCCCGAATCTGCCGCTCAATATCGCCTGCCACCCGCAGATACAGCGGATGCTCCACCTCGCGGAGCGAACGATAATCTGTACCTGTATATGCAATGCGTTTATGCATCTGTGTTTCCTTTCCCGGCGCTTAGTCTACTGCTAAGCATTGAGTAAAGATAGCGAAAATCGCGGGATTACCGCCGATCACCGGGATTGATTGAAATGAGGTCCAATAGTTGAGTCAAGGGATCTCAAGAAGACTGGTGGACCATTCGAATCCAGGGAGCAGGCGTCGTTCATTACAATTGGAACGCAGCCACACCGACATTAAGCTTGTTTTACGATGAAAAGATTCGAAAGTATCGGCCAATAAATATGCTTCGCCAGATTGAGCGCCATGAATCTTGAATGGTCAAGTGTGCAAGCGGCGCGGCAGTTCCTGCAGCGCCACTTTGCGCAGACACGAGTGGTCCCCGCGACGTCATTGAGTCGAGGCGTTGGCCCGCGGGTTTATTTTAAGCTCGAATCGGAACTGCCAACGGGATCGTTCAAGGTGCGCGGCGCTCTCTACGCGCTTTACACAGAGCTCAACCGGCGGCCAGTCGCCGAGGTGGTTGCGTCAAGCACGGGAAACCACGGCGCTGCTGTGGCGTACGCGGCGAAAGTGATGGGCATTCCTGCGAGAATTTTTTTGCCCGCGAACGCAAATCCTGCTAAGCAGATGCGAATACGCGAACAGGGTGCGGAGATCGTAGAAGGTGGCAAGGATATCAGCGATGCCGCTGAAGCTGCGCAGGACTATGCGCGGCGATCCAGCGCCTTTTTCCTGAACGATGCCAGCAATGCTGACATTCCAGCCGGAACAGCAACCATCGCGCTTGAAATACTCGAACAATTACCTGGGGTCACGGCGGTCTGGGTGCCCGTCGGGGACACCGCATTAAGTCGCGGAATCGCCTGTGCGGCAAAACACCTCCGTCCCGAAATCCGCATCATTGGCGTTCAAGCCGAACGTGCCCCTTCTTATTATTTGTCCTGGAAACGCGGTGTTCCGGTTCCAACCGCTACGTGCGACACGATTGCGGATGGGCTGGCAACTCGTACCCCATTAAAGGAAAACGTGACCGCGATCCGTGAACTGGTAGACGACATTCGATTGGTGAGCGAAGAACAAATGCTCGGTGCCATTGAACATCTCGCGGCAAGGGAGCGCATTATCGCTGAACCGGCCGCAGCCGCCACCACGGCAGCATGGCTCGCGAGCGCCGAGTCCAGGGGAAGCGGAACTGGAACTGTCGTGCTCCTTATTACCGGCGCGAATATCTCAGAGCCTGTGCTCCGGTTGGCCATGAATCGATCAGTAAACGAAGTTTCATCGAATGCTGTTCCGGAACCTCAAGAATGAAGACACTGTACCCGTAGCTAATTTATAAGTCTGCATCTGTTCCTCATCTTACCCACCATTTATTGTTGACTCCTGTGCAATCAAAGCAAGAGCTTTGGGAGAACAGCAATATGTCCGATCAACTGAAGAATGTGTCTTTAGAAACGCTGCTGATCCACGCCGACCGTGAATTGAACACCACATCGGCAGTGACGGCGCCCATCTATCAAACCGCGAATTTTGCCGGCAGCTCTCCGGAAGATTTTCGTGAGCGTTCCAGCCGCCCTCGCCATTCTGAGTTCTACACGCGATATGGGAGTCCCAACGCGGAACAGGTTGAAACTGTTTTGGCCAGGTTGGAAGGCGCTGAATCGGCTCTTCTCGCCGGCTCAGGAATGGCTGCAATTAGTCTTGCCGTTTTGGGTCTGATCGAACATGGACAACACGTCGTGGCGCAGACCAGTCATTATGGCGGTACAGTAACGCTGTTGCGCGACGTTCTGCCCAGGTTCGGGGTGACGGTAACCCGCGTAGACCAGCGCGACACGACGGCATTTGCGGCCGCCATGCGCCCAAACACAAAGCTTGTTTTGCTGGAAACTCCCAGCAACCCGGCGATGTGGTTGACTGATCTCCGCGCGGTCGCCGAGATTGCCCGCGCGCACGGTGCGCTTACCATTGTCGACGGGACCTTTGCCACTCCGCTGAATCAGCTTCCTTTGCAATTGGGCGTTGATCTGGTGGTGCACAGCGCGACCAAATATTTCGGTGGCCATTCCGATCTGATTGCCGGAGTCGTGCTGGGAAAATCAGAGTTGATCGAACGCCTCTGGAATACCCATGTGATCCTGGGTGCAGCCATTGCGCCTTTCGATGCGTGGCTCGTCTTGCGCGGCTTGCGCACTCTCTCATTGCGGGTGCAGCGGCACAACGAAAATGCCATGGCTCTGGCGGCCTTCCTCGAAGGACATCCGGCAGTCCGCGCAGTGCACTATCCCGGGCTGAAGTCGCACCCACAGCACGCCCTGGCCTGCCGGCAGATGAGCGGCTTCGGCGGCATGCTGAGCTTTGAGGTCGATGGCGGTTATGAACGCGCCAACGCTGTCCTGGCCCGGCTGCAACTCCCGCGGATTGCCGCCAGTCTCGGCGGAGTCGAGTCATTGGTAGCGCACGCCGCAGCCAACTTCGCTCATTATCTGACTGAGCAGGAGTCTGAATCGGCCGGTATCACTTCGGGGTTGATCCGCGTCTCCGTTGGGCTTGAAAACCCCGCCGATCTGATTTCCGACTTTGACCAGGCATTGTCCGGCGTACAAGAAGCGCCTGCGGCAAGCGCATTACGGCAAGGCAATAATGGGCTGTCAGTATGACGACTTCTTCCGATAACCGGCTGCATGCACGACGAAAACGCTGAGGCAATTAGTAGCTTTATGAAGCGCGCTCTCCGCGCAGTGACTCCACTGATTGCCGGATGCTACTCTGAAGCGGATGGATTTCGTTTTTCCTGAAAGAATTTTTGCAGAATCTCAGAGCATTCTCGCTCCAGGACCCCGGATTTCACTTCCATTTTGTGGTTCAGCCCAGGATGGTTTACCACCTGAAGCAGAGAACTGACCGCGCCGGCTTTTGGATCGCTGGCGCCGTAAACCAGGCGGGCCACACGAGCATGCACCAATGCGCCCGCGCACATGGCACACGGCTCGATGGTGACAAACATCGTGCAGCCGGTGAGACGATGGTTCCTGAGCCGCGCCGCCGCTTCGCGCAAGGCAACGATCTCCGCATGCGCGGAAGGATCATAGTCCAGCAGACTGCGATTGTGTCCGCGACCTATGATTTCGCCCTCTTTGATTACCAAAGCGCCCACAGGCACTTCACCGGCCCGGATGGCAAGGGAGGCTTCTTCCAGAGCAAGCCGCATCCAGGCAGCATCATCTCTAACCAGCATCAACTCTGGATTTTTTGGAGTTTCAGGCATGGATAAAATCGAGCTGGCGCACTGAAATTTTACCCGAGCAGCAGCTCTGCATTCTCTTTCCCGACAGACCAACCCGCCAATGTTTACCACTCTCTAACCACATATCGGCGTCCAAATCGTCTCCTCGCACAGTTCCGCGAGGCAAAGAATCGCCCGACGGGCAGTCTATCTTTCGAAGGAGAAAACATGAACAGAAAACTTTTAATGGCATTTGTGCTGGTCAGTGGCATGGCCTTGGCGCAAACCAGTGGAGGCAGTGCGGGCAGTACAAGTACAGACCAGAACCCGCAAGGCACGCAGACACAGACACAGCCTAGTACACCTAGCCAGCAACCAGCATCCCCAAGTGATCAGAGCAACCAGACTGCGACCAGTTCTTCCGGTGGCCAGGAAACAGTGGTGCGCGGCTGCCTGAAACAGGCGGGTGGAAACTGGGTCATCTCCCAGAATGGGCAGGATATCACCCTCAATGGAGACAGCTCCATGCTGAAGCCCCATGATGGGCATCAGGTAGAAGTACATGGAACACAGTCGAGTGGCGGTGCGCTGCAAGTGACGTCCGTCAACATGATTTCGGATTCGTGCACCAGCGGTCAGGCATCGGCAGGAACGTCGGCAAACCCGAGTTCGACGGCTTCGACGAGCGACATGAATTCCTCAGCGAGCCAGACTGCAACCACAACGAGTTCAGCACAGAGCAGCACGACCCCCAGCTCTGACCAGAACGCGGCAACGAATCCCAGCAATCCGGCCAGCAACGCGCCGACAACGACGCAACCATCCACTACTACCAATCAGGAAGCAGTGAATCCCGGATCGAGTGCCGCTTCGAGCAGCAGCACAACGTCGACTCCTCCTGTGAGCAGCCAGACTCCGTCCAGCAGCGTTGGCGCGGGATCGCAGTCAGCGGCGGGTACGTCGACCACCCCTGATCAGAACGCGACTTCAACACAGACTGCGCCATCGACGAGCACCCCCGGTGCGGCCACAACTCCAAGCAGTGATCAGAATGCTGCAACGACGCAAAATCCGCCCAGCAGCACCACGGGAACTGCAGCAACTTCAACCAGCGACCAGAACGCACAGAGCACGGCGGATCAGAATGCCGGTCAGAAACTGCCGCAGACTGGTTCTCCGCTGCCGCTGTTGGGACTGCTGGGCCTCGGCTCACTGGTCACCGGCTACATAACGCGCAAGAACAAGAAATAACAGCAAACGAATTGTTTAACCAAATGCCCGAAGCTTCTGCTTCGGGCATTTGTATTTTATTTGTTGATTTTGATCTTTGATTGTTGATTGCAGAACCACTCTAACGCCTTTGAGCTCATGAGGTCCGATGAAGTGACAATCAAAAGTGGATTTATTCTGCCGGCTGTTGTTGCGTCATGCAATGAATTGCCCCGAGCCCCCAGATCAGATCGCCACAGTGAATTCCAATCACCTCGTGGTTAGGAAACAACTCACCGAGCAGATTCAAGGCAACGCGGTCATTTGCATCGTTGAACGTGGGGACGAGCACCAGCTTGTTGGCAACATAAAAGTTGGCATAGCTGGCGGGCAGACGTTGTCCCTGAAAGACGATTGAATCGGGAAGTGGAAGTTCGATGATCTTCAGCTTGCGTCCTAGAAGATCAGTCGCAATTGCCAGGCGCTTGAGGTTTTCCTGAAGCGGCGCGTAATTGGCATCGCTGCGGCTGGATTCCACCACTGTCAGGATCGTGTCCGGCGCAACAAAGCGGGCAATATCGTCTATGTGGCCGTGGGTATCGTCACCGGCAATGCCGCGAACCAGCCAGATGACTTTTTCGATTCCCAGATAATCCGCCAGCACCTGCTCCAGGTCTTTGCGCGAGAGTCCTGGGTTGCGTTGCTGCACTTTGCTCAGGAGGCACTCTTCCGTGGCCAGCATGAGGCCCGCGCCATTTACGTCAATACTGCCGCCTTCGAGCACCACATGGTGAGACTTGCCATGCAGTTGCACTACCGGCGTGAACTGCTCCAGGCCCAGTTTTTTGGCGACGAGATCGGGAAGTTGGTCGTCATGTTTCCAGTTGGAATATTTTGCCCATCCGTTGAAACGCCAGTTCGTCACCGCGACTTTGTGGTTGCCCGAATCGCGATGGACAAAAATGGGGCCGGAATCGCGCGTCCAGCCGCGATCGGTGGGCCAAAGATGAAACTTCACCCGCTTCAGGCTGATGTGGCAGCGATTGAGTATGGAACGTACACTGTCACGCTCCACCGCGTTCAGCACGATGATGTTTACATCCTCCACGCGGCTCACATGGCGGACGATATCGGCGTAGACCCAGGCAATGCTTTCGAACTTTCCCGGCCAGTCCTCCTGATTGCGCGGCCAGGCGATCCACGTTCCCTGATGCCGTTCCCACTCCGCCGGCATGCGATAGCCAAGCTCGCGTGGCGTCAAGGTTGCAGATGGTGGATGTAGAGTACGCACTTTCAGTCCAGAAACCTCTGGCAAATGCCGGAATAGCTGTCAATGCGGCGGTCGCGCAGAAACGGCCAGTTGCGTCGGACTTCTTCCAGTTGCCTCAGGTCGCACCGGCCAATCAGGATTTCTTCTTTGTCGTGGGAAGCTTCAGCAATGATTCGGCCAAAGGGATCGGAAAGAAATGATCCTCCCCAGAATTCCAGTCCTTTGCCTTGCGCGCGATTTCCTCGAATGTCGCCCAACTCGTGTCCAACCCGATTGACTGCGGCAACAAAAACTCCATTGGCAATCGCGTGGGCACGCTGGCTGATGCGCCAGGCATCATGCTGCGCCTTGCCAAATTCTGCTTTCTCATCAGGGTGCCAGCCGATCGCCGTAGGATAAAAGAGAATGTTTGCGCCCTGCAGCGCGGTCAGACGCGCGCCTTCCGGATACCACTGGTCCCAACAGACGAGCGCGCCGAGGCGTCCGTAGTGTGTTTCAAATGCTTTGAAGCCCAGGTCGCCGGGCGTGAAATAAAATTTCTCGTAGTACAAGGGGTCATCCGGGATGTGCATCTTGCGGTAGATCCCCTTGACGCTGCCATCCGTATCCAGCACCACTGCGGTGTTGTGATATAGACCGCGCGCCCGCCGTTCAAACACCGACGCAATCAATACAATCTCGTTTTCCCGCGCGATGTTCGAAAGAAATTCGGTAGTGGGGCCAGGAATAGGCTCTGCAAGGTCAAACAAAGCAGCATCTTCACGCTGGCAGAAGTATTGCGTGCGGAACAACTCCGGCAGGCAGACAATCTGGGCGCCTGCGCTTGCAGCTTCGCGGACTTTGTCGCCCGCCCGGCGCAAGTTGTCGTCGGGATCAGGCGAGCAGGACATCTGCACCAGACCGATTGTAAAAACCTCAGGCGCCACTCGGCTCCTCTATAGTGGAATGACCCATAAGAATAGCAGAGGCCCAGCTTTAAAGAAGGTTTGGGAATGACGGGAGTTCTGGCTGCGGAGCTTGAGTATTCACCATCGCACTCGCAGCAATGCGTCGGTCAAGAAAACGTTTCAGTTCCAGCAGGGCCCAGGTGAGTAAGAGAAGGAGGATCAGGTCAGTGTAGCCTTCATGGAGTAACTGCAAGGAATCCTGGCAGCTCCATTGAGGTTGCACTTTCCCCATGCTCCAGATATGGACCAGCCTGGCTCGCGCTCCATCCAGCCCCTGGACGAACAGAGCGGGAAAAATCTCCAGCGCTATTAACGACCAGAACGCGCACGCCAGCACCAAAAAGATGCGGATGGCAATATGGAGCCCTCTCAGAACCAGCACACTTCTTCTGACACCATGCGGCAATCCCGGGTTCCAGCCGTGGTTTCTGAATCTCGTGTTTTTTTGTCGATCATTCGTGCGGTTCTTGCCTTGGACTGGCCAACGAACAAGTGCTGACGACTGAATTCATCCATTGACGTACCGCACTCTCACCCTGTACTTTTCAGAGTCTGCTCACTCCCAACGATTTTGAGGTGCGGCTTTGAAGCAAAAGCATGAGGGTACGGGAATTGACCGCAAACTGCATGATCCGGTCAAAGATAAACTCTCTCCCGTCTTTCCGCTCGATCTCTCGAAGGTCAAAAACATCAGCGATCTTGTCCGCGAGATGGCCAACACGGCTTTCACCGGCCGCCAGCTTGGTGAGGCCACAGATGTCCTGGAGGCCATGGCGCATGATCGCGAATGCTTTGTAGTGATGACCCTCGCTGGCGCTATGACTGTGGCCAAGCAAGGCCTGATCATTTGTGACCTCATTGATCGCGGGCTGGTCAATGCAATTGTCTCTACCGGCGCTTTGATGGCCCATGGACTGGTGGAGGCGACGGGATGCAACCACTATCGCTACGACCCGCGGATGAATGACGTCCAGCTCTATGAGGCCGGTTACAACCGCGTCTACGACACCTTGGAGCCAGAGCAGAACCTGGACCACGTTGAACTGGTCATGGAAGCGGTGCTGGGCGCATGGGACCCGGCGGAAACCATGTGCTCCTGGCGGCTGAACCAGGAAATTGGCAGGCATTTGAAACGGCATGCCCGAGGCCGGGGCATTCTCAAGTCAGCTTTTGAAAAGCGCGTTCCGGTATTTGTTCCAGCATTTACTGATTCCGAGCTTGGGCTGGATGTAGCCTTGACCAACCGCATGCGCGCACGGGAAGGGAAGCCGTCATTCCGTTACGATCCGTTTCTCGACCTCAACCATTTTGCCGACACTTTGCTGCAACAAAAGCGTCTGGGCATTTTTACCATTGGCGGCGGCGTACCACGGAACTGGGCGCAGCAATTTGGTCCCTATTGCGAGTTGCGAGTGCGGCGCGCCGGCGAGGATGTCCCGCTCAAACGCTACCACTATGGCGTGCGGATCTGTCCGGAGCCGGTCTACTGGGGAGGGCTCTCGGGCTCGCCCTACAGTGAAGCCATTTCCTGGGGAAAATTTGTTCCGCCGGATGAAGGCGGACGCTTTGGGGAAGTGTTCGTGGATGCAACCGTCGGCCTGCCAATCATGGTGGCGGCGTTGTTGGAGAGGTTGGGGAAGAGGTATCGAAAAGCAGTAGTTGGTACTTAGTATTTAGTAATTAGCTAGCGGCAAAGCGCGCCGATTTCACCTGAGCCTGTTTCTCGTATAGAAATCACAAGGTTTCTCCGAATCCCCGCTTGCGCAGATCCCTCGAAATGACGTTTTGTTACCCAACGCCTGAGCTAATTGCTAATTGCCAATTGCTGTTATTCAAATATCAGGATTGCCGAAGCAATTACTGTCGTCCACAGCCCGCGCTTGTCGCCGATGGCGGTTTGGGTGATGTTGGTGGTGCGGACGATTTTGTTGGAAATGCGGTAAATCTCTTTCTTCTCGTCCCAGGATTTATCGGAATCGAATTCCACGTTAAGCGTGGTTGCCAGCATCTCCGCCGCGAGTTCCTCCGCGTACTCTCCGGCAACATTATCGGGCTCACCGAAGGAGTGGTGTTCACTCAGATAGCCGTACGTGCCGCGGTCCGCAGGAATAGCCAGGCCAATGCTGGAGGCGATCAGGCGGTGAGGCTCGCGAGTAGAGTTCTCGGCCACTACGGCGAACACGATTTCGCCAGGATTGAGATACTTCAGGCCTTCATTGCGCGAAATGAGCTTGCAATGAGGAGGAAAGATCGAGGAAACTCGCACCAGATTCTGCGATGCGATTCCTGCGTCCCGCAAGGCCAGCTCGAACGAAGTTAAGCGCTCTTTATGTGTACCATTCCCTTTGGTTAAGAAGATTCGCTTGGGAACCATATTTAGTCCCACCGGATTGTTGTCCTCCGCGTCAAATGATGTTAGACGATGGTAATGAGAAAAAATAACATACGCGAGCGGAGCAGTGAGTAAAAATTCATAAATTTTTTTTGATCTGCGCACCAAGACAGTATTCACGACCTGGGCGCGCCAAAGAAGGACTAATGAACGGATGTCAGCAATAGCTTCGAGGTTTTCTAGAGGGCCTGCGCTGGTTTCAGCTTGACGGCGATCTCGATGAAGGCCAAAGCCGCCCGGCTGAGCGCCTTGTCTTTGCGGAAGACCAGCGCGAGTTCGCGCCGGATGGACACATCGGACATGGAAATCGCTGCCAGGGCGCCCGCTTTCACGTCCTCAATCACGTTTGACCGGGCAATGAAGCCGATGCCGACATCGGCGGCGACAAACCGCTTCAGCAGCTCGCTGGAATCAAGCTCCATGGAGATGCGCGGCTTGAGATGGCGTTCGTGGAAGAGGTTTTCAATGGAATCGCGCGTGCGCCCGATCTTGGGCAGCAGAAGGGGAAATCGCACCACCTCGGCAAGCCCGACCGACTTCATGCGGCTGAGTGGGTGCCCGGGCGGAGCAATAATGACCAGCTCATCGCGATGAATGCTGACGACTGTGAGCCGCTTATCGTCAACAGGGGTGGAAACCACGCCAAAATCTACGCTGTTATCAATCACCGACTCCAGGATTTTGGCGCGTTCCAGGCGGCTTATCTGCACTCCCACACTGGGATAGAGTTTCTTAAACTCGGCAAAGACTTCCGGCAGGATGTGCAGGCAGGTAGCCTCATTGGCGCCGACCACGATCTCGCCGCGCGGCACCCTCTCCATTTCGGCCAGCGTGATAACGATGCTCTTGCGCGCGGCCAGGGCGTCCTCAACATATCTCTGAAAGACCTTGCCCGCCGCCGTGAGCGCGACTTTCCCGCCACTGCGGTCAAACAGCCTGGCGCCCACCTCTTCTTCCAACGAGCGGATCTGTGAAGAGATGGCCGGCTGGGTGCGGAAACGCTTCTCTGCCGCCCGGGAAAAGCTGGCATTCCGCGCCACTTCCAGGAACGTTTCTAATTGGTCGAAGTCCATCTTGAGAATTGCTCTCTAGTATGGTGGAGCAACCGATAATTCGCAAACAGGATTTTCCAGCTACTGGCCTCCTGGCCTGGCGGAGAGCAATCCGGCGCGCCAGAACCAGCGGCTAAAAAGCCCACGTTCCGCAGTCAGACGATGATTGATACTACGCTGACCGGTGGCGCAACTCGGCGTGACTGCATTCTGAGGCAGAACTGTTATAGTTCGCCTGTCTTCCCCTCAATCCCTGCTGGAAAGGAATGTGTTATGGCGCTGGTTCTCTGCACCGGTGCCGATCTGGCACTCATGAAAACTCGGAAGCTCCTGCTGGAGCGGGCTGGGCATCAGGTATTTACACTCATGAACGAAGGCTCGCTGCAAGAAGCCTGCAATGCGCACAAGTTTGATGTGGTTGTGATCGGACAGAGCACCTCACGTCAGATCAAAACACGGTTGCTGACGATGGTCCGAGAATATTGTCCGAAGGCGCGAGTGCTTGAGTTGTACTCGGTATCCACCGGCAAGTTGCTTGACGCCGCTGATGCCTGGCTCGAAGTACCCGCAGACATCCCTGCAGACCTGTCCACGAAGGTGACTGCACTCGCGGGACAGCGCGCCAAATCGGCAAATTGAATTTCTCCACAGCAATTTCCTTCAATCCCGAAACGCGCCAAGTGAGTCTGTGGCAAAGAAGAACGAAAGGAAAGCGCCGAGTTGACGAAATTTGAACCGCAGCCCATGATGGGTGAGCAGGAAAGGCCGGCAGTATGGCCAAGCGCTCAGTGTTTTCTCCATCGACAGAAAGCATCCGTCGGCTACACCAGAACAAGCGCCGCGTACTCTTATCTTCAGCGGAAAGAACGCGGTCAGCTCAGTTAACCCTCAGCGCTGCCAAAGAGCTGATCGAGCGGACGGCAAAGACCATTCGCAATTCCAGAGCGCTCGCAAGAAAAACAGGATAGAGCATTTTTCAGCCGGGTGGATCTCGGGTATCGCTTCTCTAACGTGGGCGAGACAAAACGGCCTAAAAACCGATAGGGCGACGGTCAGAGCCGTTTTTTTTGCATCCCACGTCAAGGCCTTGAGTCCAATGATCTTAGCGCGCAATGACAATATGTCAGTGAAAGCCGACTGTCTGCCATTTTCGAGCATCCCTCACAGCCCGCCTCTTTTTCTGGATTTTCTCCACCATTTTGAAAAGGTGCGCGGCTTTTATGCGCGTCCGCCAGCCTTTACCGACTGGTGGAAGGACGAACTCCAGCACATTCGTTATCCCCAGCCTCGGCGGCAACAGGTGGCGGAAATCCTGGAGCGCCAGAATCGCGGGTTTGGGAGTGGCCCCAGGGCGCTGGAAAACATTCAGCGGCTCAGAAATGGCGCCCCTGCTGTCGTTACTGGCCAGCAGGTCGCCCTGTTCGGCGGCCCGATGTTTGTTGTACTCAAAGGATTGACCGCCGCCATGTTGGCCGAAAAAGCCGGAGCTGTTCCCATTTTCTGGCTGGCCACAGAAGACCACGACCTGGCTGAGATCGACTTCGTCCAGATTCCTGCCGGCGATCATCTGGAAAAATTCAACATCACTCCGCCTCACCATGAAAATGCGCCGGTGGGCGCCATTGTGTTGAATGACGAACTTTCAACCCTGCTGCAGCCATTGCGGGAGCAATTCGGGGGTTCTGAGATATTTGGCCTCCTCGAATCCAGCTATCGTTCCGGAGAAACGTTCGGGAGCGCCTTTGGCAAGTTTTACGCCCAACTGCTTTCGCGATTCGGCGTTGTCCTGCTCGATCCCTCCGATCCTGAGCTGCACCGTATTTCATTTGCGGTATATCGGGACGCGTTATTGGAGTCCGCATCAATCAATGAAGCGCTTCAGGTGCGGCAGGAGGAACTGGAAAAAGCTGGTTACGACGCCCAGGTCAAAGTTACTCCATCGCATACTTTGTGCTTTTACCTGCAGGATGGCGCTCGGGTCGCGGTGCGTCATGATCCCACCGGGCCCCACCATGGATTTGTGATCGGAGAAGAGAAGTTCACCCCCGAAGCGCTGGTCAAGCAGGCCACAGAGAATCCGGAGCGCTTCAGTCCTAACGTGTTGTTGCGCCCGGTGGTCCAGGATTACCTGCTCCCTACCTTATGCTATGTCGGAGGTCCGTCAGAAATCAGCTATTTTGGCCAGGTACAGGTTGTTTACAGGCGGCTGCTGGAGAGAGTCACGCCTATAGTGCCGCGCATGTCCGCGACCGTGATCGAACCGCGTATGGCCAAGTTGCTGGAGCGCTATCAATTGACCTTGCCTGACGTGTTTCGCGGTCCGGAAAAACTGCGTGACTACCTGGCCGACAGGGCTTTACCCGCAAGCATCATGAACAGTTTTGACTCTGCTGCCGCACATCTGGAACAAGCCATTGCCCTGATCCATGAACCGCTGGCGAAGCTTGATGCCACGCTGCTGGACGCGGCTGAAAATGCGAGCTCAAAAATGACTTACCAATTGCAGAACCTGCGCGAAAAGGCTGCCCGCGCGGAAGCGCGCAAGAATACTGAAGTCCAGCGCCACGCCGACGAACTTTCCGCCGCGCTTTATCCCAATAAGACCTTGCAGGAGAGGGAAGCAGGAGCCGCATACTTTCTGCTGAAGTACGGCACAGGCGTGCTTGACCAATTAAAGGACAAGCTACAGCTCGGCTGTCTGGAGCACCAGGTTGTTGAACTGGAAAAGAACTGAAAATCCCACGACTGATTAACGCTGATCAGAATCCCCGGCCAAGAGCTCAAAGCTAATTGCTATTTTCTATTTCTTTACTGTTTACTGACTACTGCTCTTCTCACGCTTTGGGTTCAAACATCCGAATTGCCCAGAAAATTAGAGCAGCCACTACAGCGGATGCCGGGATCGTCAAAATCCAGGCCCACACGATCCGTTTAGCGACTCCCCATCGCACCGCGGAAAGCCGTGAAGTCGATCCCACTCCAATGATTGCCCCGGTGATGGTGTGAGTGGTGCTGACGGGAATGCCGTTGTAAGCCAGGAAAAACAATGTCGTAGCACCAGCCGACTCGGCGCAGAATCCTCCCACGGGTTTTAGTTTGGTAATCTTGGCGCCCATAGTATGGACGATTCGCCACCCTCCAAAATATGTTCCTAAACCCATGGCGGCGTTGGCGCCGAGAATGATGTACCACTTATATGGACCCCAGCCGCTGGAGAACTGCTGCTGCGTCAAGTAACCGCCCGCCAGCAGTGCACCGGCAATAATTCCCATGGTTTTTTGTGCGTCGTTGCCCCCATGTCCAATGCTGTAGGCGGCGGCGGACAGGAGCTGTAACTTGCGGAAGAGCTTATCTACTGTGCGCGGGGCGCTGCGATGAAAAATCCAGGACACTAATACCATCATGGCCAGCCCGATGATCAATCCAATCAGTGGGGCCAGCACAATGAAAAAGAGTGTCGACATCCACTTTTCGCCCAGGCCAGGAACTGTGCCGATGATGGGCCAGTGCAATTTGGGCTCGCGCACAAGTACCTGCCAACCTGCCCGCGCAATACCGGCTCCAGCCAGTCCGCCGATCAGGGCGTGCGAGGATGAAGTCGGAAGACCCCACCACCACGTCAGCAGGTCCCAGATGATTGCCCCTCCAAGCGCTGCCAGAATCACATACTGAGTAACCTGCTTGGGATCTACCAGTCCGCCGCTAATGGTTTTGGCGACGGCAGTTCCGAAGACGAAGGCCGCGACAAAGTTGAATGCAGAAGCCCAGACGACCGCCCATTTGGGAGACAGGACCCGCGTGGAAACCACGGTGGCAATGCTGTTGGCGGCATCGTGAAAGCCGTTGATGAAGTCAAAGGAAAGCGCAATCAGAATGGAGACAGCGACCAGCACTCCGCTCAGGTGCACCTGACATGCCTCACATTGGAAGATTTGCCTTTACTTGCCATCAGTCGAATCGTCCGGTCAGGGAATTACATCTATGTCGCCGGTCACGCGCTCTTCAACACCACGCCTTCCAGCACATTCGCGGCATCTTCAGCCTTGTCAGTCGCAGTTTCCAGGATTTCATACAGCTCTTTCAGCTTGATTAGGGAAATTGGGTCGGTTTCCTTATCGAAGAGAACGCCAATGGCGGCACGCGCCACCTGGTCGGCCTCATTTTCCAGGCGATTGATCTCCACGCAGTAATCCAGTACCTTGTCATGCTTTTCCAGTCCCGCCACCGCCGGCTTGAGCTGGTCACATTGCCGGACAATGATTTCCGCCAGTTTGGCGGCTGCCTGCGGCGCTGACTTGATCTTGTACATGATTACGCGCACCCCGGCGGCGTAGATGAAATCCAGAACGTCGTCCAGCGATGAAGCCAGCCGGTAGATATCCTCACGATCGAAGGGAGTAATAAAGGTCTGGTTGAGTTTGGTAAGGATATCGTGGGTCAGGTCATCGCCGCGGTGCTCGATCTCCTTAAGCTTCTGCACCCGTGCATCAACATTCTGAAAATCGTCCAGGAGTTCTTTCAGCAAACGCGCACCATCCCCCAGATTGCCGGCCATCTCGGCAAACATCCGAAAAAACTTCACATCACGGGGGATCAGGCGCACCATGCACTCTAACTCCTGTCAAATTAACCCGCTTTTAACGAACAGGAACTATCGCATGCGGGGGATAAGCAGGTCAATTGCGTGGCCTTTTAGAGTTTACCTCGGTCCCGCCCTTTCTCGAAAAGTGTAAGTGCTTATAGTCTCAGCGAAAGGGCGGGAGAGAGGTCCCTATTTCAGCGAAAGAGTCTCCCAAGAGACAAACTACAGCTCGGGCTGCGTCGAACATCAGGTCGTTCAATTGGAAAACTCTAAAGAAGCCGATACGGTTGGCATTCAATGTAGTGTGAGGTGGCCTCGCGGAGGTAATGAAAATATTTACGTGCCGATCAGACGAATTCAGGATACGCTTTATCGATCATCCGTCGAAACATCACTAAGAAGAGGCTCAGAATGGTCCTGGAGAATGCCAGCGAAGGGAAATGCCAATGAGCTCAGCGCCACAAATGGCACCAGACGGGGGAGCCCATCACGGTAAAAGTTTTCCGGATATATTGCACATCCTGCTCGAGAGTCCTCGCCGGCTATTGTTCTTTCTCGTCTTTGTGTGTGCCTGTGCGGGAATTCTTGGCGGCGCTCTCGTTTCTCTTTTGTACATAATGCCAAAGGTCCTGGGTGTTCGTCCGGTTGCCATGAAACTTAGCAGCGAGGGAGGCGGAATTCTTCTGGAATCGGAGGTTGGCAACAAAAATGTGTATCACGTTGTCGTGAATCCGCAGGAAGGATGGCAGCCCACCCACATCGCCGTGAAAAAGGGACAGGTTGTAGAGTTTGTTGCTCAGGGCCGCATCAACATCGACCTGGGCGGGGTGATGAACTCAGTCGAGCTTCGACAGCAGCTTGAAACTACCCACCCGGAACTCAGGAACAAGGGAGCCACGACAACTCCCGAGCAAGCCTATACTCCGGAGCAGCGGAACAAGCTGGTGCAGCTGCGGAATCCGTGGGTCGGCCCGAACGGAAGTAACAACGTTGAGGACGCCAATTTTCCGGGACGCACCCAGTACAAAGTCATGCCCAAAGAAAATTTTGGCGCTCTGGTTGGGACCGTATTCGAGCGCGAAACCGTCGAACGGCTTAAAGTGCCGAGCTGTGAACCGCGACCCTCTCTGCAATTCGAGTGCGCCTTCCTGATCGGAGACAAGCACCGGATGGACATCGACGGCACAGGCTATTTGTGGCTGAACGTCAATGACGTTGTGGATCCCCACGACCCTGATCTGTTTTACCAGGACAATACCGGGTTCTTTCAGGTCCTGATCACGGTCGAAAAGTGATTTTCGATAAACCGCGACTAAGCGCCCAGTCTCATCCGGGAATTCTGAAAAAGCAAAGGCCGCCAAAATCGGCGGCCTGGTCGCAAAATTCGTGCGCTTACAGAGTGGATTCGATTTCAAAGCCCCACGCCTCGAGAAGCGGCTCGGGGATGTACTTCGAGTTCTTGTTACGACGCGCCCATTCGCGCAGGCGGGTCGAGCGCACATATTGGTCAGGCGTGAGTTTGAATTCCTTCACTGCCTGTTCGAACGATGTCACGATAGGGATCACCGGTCCGATCGGTTCCGGTTTGCCCCAGTTAGGATTACCGCGTCTCTTTGCCATATCTAATTAGTCCTGCCTCTTTGGGGAATAAAAGCGCCAAAAATAGCCTCACAGAGTTGGATTCCGTCCGGCTGCCTTTGGATTCAACGTTCTGACCGAAACAATAGGGGCCTAAAGCTATACAGAGGAGCCAAAACACTGCATTTAAAACTATTTATTATACGGAAACTGGTAGGCAGGGACAACAGGAAATAACATTGATAAAACAATTAAATACCGTTTATGCACTTAATAAGAAACACAAAAATAAGGGAATAACATTATATTATTCGATAACCGCTGCGAAGACAATGGATCAAGTCATTTATTTTCAATGACATACAAGATTTGCACAGGTTTAGCAGCTAAGTACCACGTTTCCCGCCTATATCCGGCATCAATCGAGCATTCCCCCAGGCTGGTGCGGGGCGGGTGCTCAGCCTAGGAGAATCGCTCCCAGGCGGCCTGCCGGGAGACATTCAGAGCGCGGCCGATTGCCTCCCAACTTATGCCCCGTTTTCGCAGGACATCAATTTGCGTCTGCAGCACCGCCCGAACTGCCTCCACGGTCCGTTCGGCCGGCAATAAAGAATCCAGCAATTGCTCGTCGCTAAGTGATTCCCACCCGGTGAAGGCCGGAGGTGTTGCTTCCAGGATCTTGTTGCAGGCCGCGACGCAGACATCACAGATGTATCCGCGCTTACCGGCAATCAGTTTTGCGACCTTGCTATTGGGTTTCCGGCAGAAGGAGCAGCGAAGAAACGGACGTTTCAGATTGATCATGCCGTCAAGTATATCTTGACAACCGTGTCAAGGCAACCTTGACGGATTGCATCCTTGGCGCGGTTTAGCTTGCGGCGTGCGTGAGTCACATGTAGGATTAGCGTCTTCAAACTGACAATCACGAGGAGATTCCTTTCATGAACAGAGGCGCACGGCTTGCTTTTGCTTTCGGTTTACTTGTCCTGCTGCTGGGAAATTTAATCGCATTGGCAGCGTCAAACTCATCGAAAGCGGCCGATGCCATCAAAACTGCTGACCAGCAATGGGCGGCAGCTGCAGCCGTCAAGGACCTGGACAAGTCTGTTTCATTCTGCGGGCCTGATGCCGCCATCCTTGTTCCCAACGCCCCTGCGGCAGAGGGTCCGGACGCCATTCGCAAGTGGTTTCAGGATGTCTTCAACATTCCAGGGTTCAAATTGCTCTGGCACGCCACCGAGTCTGCCGCCGCCAAGTCCGGCGACCTGGGCTATTCAAGAGGCACCTACGAATTGAGCTATACGGATCCCTCCGGCAAGCAGATCTCTGATCACGGCAAATACATTACTGTCTGGAAAAAACAATCGGATGGCAGTTGGAAAGTTTTGCGCGACATCTTCAACTCCGATGTAAGCAACACCCACTGACGGGAAGCCACAGGCGCACGTACTGGATTCGAGAAGTCTGTTCCTGCAGGCAAACCGATTTCCCAAAAAGACACTGATCTGCCCAACCATTGTTGTGTGCGTATTGGCAAATGCATGGCGCAGCCGGCTGCTTACTACCGTGATTACCGTCGGGGTGCAGATTTTCCTTCCATGGTATTGTGTTCCCTGATTTGTCAGGCTGAGCTGCGAATACTATCAGCAGTAGGAAGAACAGTAAGTGAATCGTTACATTAATGGCTCTGAAGATTCTTTTGTGATTGCTTCACCCTGGTGGCTAACTTCGAGCTTTTCCTGCATAAATTCCTTGTGAAGCTACATTGAAACTAAGACGTTCCTGGAACAAAATAGCTTAGCACCTTGGCAATGCAGCCAACATATAGCTTGAGTTCTGCAGGACGGAGCAATTCTGTCGTGATCTGCCTCTTCAGACAGATAGGCCGGCACGGAGAGACATGAGTGAACGCGAGCCGATCGAACAGGCATTGAAGCAGTGCGAAGAGGAATTCCGCGACCTCTTTCGAGGAAGCCCCCTCACACTTACGCTGACCAGCGCTAGAGACCATCGCTACATTGCGGTCAACGACACCTTCGAGCAGATCACCGGCTGGAAGCGAAGTGAGGTCATCGGACGCACACCGTTCGATGTTGCCACCTGCCTTGATCCCGCCCGGAGAGTCGAGTTTCTGGAACGGTTCGTGGCCGGAAACGCCCCTCGAAATTTTGAGGTCCACGCTCTCACGAAGAATGGCCAGGTCGTGACCGGACTGGGATCGGCGGCCTTAGTTGAGATTGAGGGCGAAACCTGCGTGTTGTCGTTGGTCGCAGATGTCACTCGTATCAAGCGATTCGAGGAAGCTAAGCGTGTCGTTGAACAGCAACTGACCGAGTTCGAGGCAGAACTTTCCGCTATGAGGCGGCGGCTGGTCCAGGTGCAGGATCGAGAGAGGCAAGAGACTACCCGGGAGCTGCGCAGTTACCTCGACCGGCTCCTGTTGGTCACGATCGATCTCGAGCGCTTGCAACAGAAAAGACCCGGGACGGCAGAAAGCGCGGAGATTGTGAAAGCAAGACACGAGGTCGAGGAACTGGTAAGAGACGTCCAGTCCCTGTCGCAGCGCCTCCACTCGTCGAAATTGGAGTATCTCGGGCTCGTCGCAGCGTCTGCTGCTCTTTGCCGGGACTTTCGCGAGAAGAAAAAACTTGAAATTGAGTTTGCCTCGGAGGGATTCACCCGGGAGCCGTCCTGGGAGGTCTCGCTTAGTATTTTTCTCGTGCTGCAGGAAGCTCTGGAGAATGCAGCCACTTACAGTGGATCAAAGAATCTCCAGGTGCTGCTGGACAATGGTTCTGATGAACTCCGCCTTACAGTTCGCGATTTCGGTAGAGGCTTTGATCCCGAAAGCGCATTGACAGGCGCTGGACTCGGGCTGGCTGTAAGCAGGGAACGGCTAAGGCTACAGGGCGGAGACCTGGTGATCCAATCGGAGCCTGGGCAAGGTACCATCATCCACGCCCATGTGCCCATCAGCGGTTCGCAATCCTTGGCCGCGCACTGACCACTGGACACTAACGACCCTTTGCGCTCACAATCTATAACGGCTCAGGCAAGAATAACGTTTT
>DATDNH010000462.1:0-12307 GCA_036518395.1 Candidatus Angelobacter sp.
GGGCTTGAAGTTTACCGGTGAGAAAACACCCGGAGCGGTCTGCACGTTAATCGCCGTGAAGGCGTTGGCTGCGCCCCAGACGTTGTCACGATCAAAGAAGAAACCGGCGCCATGGAAGGCATTCGTTCCGCTCTTCGTTACCGTGTTTACTACACCACCGGCGGACCGGCCATATTCAGAAGAATAATTGGAGGTATTAACCTGAAATTCCTGTACGGCCTCCATAGGAGTGGAATAGCCGATGCGGGTGCGTCCACGCTCTTCCGAGAAGAATGCCTGGTTGTTGTCCGCGCCGTCCACCGTATTGTTGTTCAACAGTGTGCTGATGCCGCGAAAACTCAACAGACCAAAGCCGCTCGAATTGCTTACTACCGTCGGAGTCAAAATGGCGAAGCTTGACCATCGTCCCCCATTAATGGGCAAATTCTCAATCTGCTTCTGGTCCAGCGTGTTGGCGAAATCCGGACTCGTGTAGTTGATTACCGGCGCTTCCGCAGTCACTTCCACCGTCTCGGTCGTCCCGCCGATCCCCAGGTGCGGTGAAACTTCCGTCAGGCTGCCTACCTGCACCACCACTTGCTCCGCCTTGTAGGGTGCCAAACCTCCACCCGTAATCGTGACCGTGTACGTGCCCGGCTGCAGGGCGGCCACGCGGTAATAGCCTGACGAATCTGCATCCACCGTTTGCTCCGCATTGGTGCCGTTATTGTGAACGACGATTTTCGCGCCGCCTACAACCGCGCCGGTCTTATCAAATACTGTTCCACCGATCGCTCCGTCGGTGGTAGACTGCGCAAACGAAAGCGCAGCGGCGGCCAGACAAACAAGACAAAAAACCACAAACTTCCGCATCTATCCCTCCCCTAACAAATGGACAATATTAATGTCCACGTGTTTTCGTGGCTGTGAAAATTCAATAAAAAAAGTGCTAGATCCAATTGAGACAAAACTGGGAATTTACTAGCGGGAGGATACTTGAGCCGCTCTGCAAGTGCAATAGTCTAGGGTTCTTTTTTTCCTGTGGAAAAACCGTCGCAAATTCCTACCAAATTCTGGATAACATCGTCGGCAAATACAATTTTCTGCAGGGTCATGCCCACCCACTCGATGTTATTGAAAAGAAGAGAGTAGCTGCGTGTCCACGCCCGAAAATCCAGTTGCTTCTCCGCAAAAGACATGAGGGTGGGTAGATTGCTCTCCAAACCGAAAGCCACGTAAGCACTTGGAATTAAGCAATCGCAGAATTAAGGTTAAACAAGTGACAGAACAGTACAGCACCCGGTTTCAGGAAGGTTTTGGGTTGGCCAATTGCTAGCGGCCAATTGCCAATTGCTATTTCAAAAGCTCTTGTGATACTTGGCATCAAATCCGAAGCCGCCGTTCTGGTCGCGGACGGTGCTGACTGACCAGCGGGGATTCACTTTATATTCCACTTTGATCTGCTGCCGCTGCGTAGACGTCACATCCGACGCAAAGGTCACAAACAAGCTTCCGGTGACGCGCTGCTGAATTCCAATTCTCGCTCCCGGACTGCTCTGGTCTCCTCCGAGCGTGGGATCGATCGAAAGATTCGAAACGCCCAGCAGCTTCCCCACTTTGCTGCTGACCAGGCTGCCGGCTTGCGATGCAATGAGTGATTCTGCTCCCGCTCTGCCGGAAGGCGAAGGATTGGCCTCCTGTGCTTCCGTCGTCTGGCCCCTCGCCAGCAGATTAATAATGTCCACCGGCGGCAATGGCGGTTCGGAAGAATAGCTGGTCTCCAGGCGCGCCACCGGTCCGCGGAAATGCAAATGAATGTTGTAATCCTGCACCGTAGTGTTCACCTGAACGTTTATCACCGGCTCTGTGGTCACAGGATTGAGAAAATCGATGGTTCCATTCTGGATCACATAGCGGTTCCCGGCGAGAAATATCTCGCCGCCGGTCAAAACTGTTCGCCCAAGAATCACAGGGTTCGCCGCCGTTCCCACCACGCGCAGGTTCCCGTTGCCCTGTATGCTCACCTGGTTGCTCACCAGGTTCATTTGCGACGTAGACTGCACGGTGATGTTCAGCTTAATGTTCTCCGCCAATCCAGGGCGCGCCGGTGGTGATGATTCCCCGCTAAACTGATCGGCGAAGGTGGCAAGATCGAAATCCGGCGTGAAGGAGACTTTTTCAATGTTGACGCGTCCGGTCAGTTGCGCTGCCTCGGTGCTTCCTGTCAATGTCAGGTTCGACCCCAAAATCGCGCGCACGCCATCGGGATAGCGCAGCCGGATGTTGGCGGCGTTCAGCGCCAGGTTGAAGCGAATCGCCGGCTGATAGGCCACCCCGCCTGTTGCCGTCACCATTCCCCCGCCGACCTGGCCCTGAAAATTTGTGATCTCCAGGCGCTGACGCGTCATGGTGATGACCCCATTGCCATTCGTCAATCCCACGGGCGAACCCATGGTTTCCACGTTTACGTTCACCAGGCGTATCTGACCCTGCATGTTCTGAACACCATATTTTTGCGAGTTGATATCGAAAACGATTTGCCCCGAGCTTTGGATATCCGACTCGAGCATTTGCGCCAGCTGAAGGTCAATCTTTCCCAAAACCAGAAATGTTGCGGCCTGCAGGTCGTTGATCGGCACTCGACCCTGCATTTGAATGTCTGTTCCCGTGCCTTGTATCGCGGTGGGCTGCAAGGTTGCTATTTCATTCTGATAATCCAGGCGGATGGGCTTGGCCAGGGCCAGTTGCACGTCCTTATAATTCGCCGCCAGCACCGGCACTTCAACGTGCGCTTCCATTCTGGTCTTGTCCTGCAACGGCCCGCGCAAGCTGGCATGCAACTCGGTTTGTCCGCCGATATCCTGTGCCTGCCCCGGCATGTAAATCGCGAGCAAGGGCTTGAATGGGATGCGGCCGGTATCCAGCCGGACATTGGCTGTGTACGGCGCGTCAATTCCAACCGTGCCGTTGGCTTTCACGAACGTCTCCGCCACTTCCGAATTCAACGCCAGCGTGGCGACATGATTGTGCACGGTGAGATTGAAATTAATTCCACGAATGGTCTGCTTTGCCGCCGCCAGCGTGGGAATTTGCAAGCTGGCGGTTAATTCCGGATCTTTCACTGTGCCGCGCCCGCTGGCATCAAGATTCAGCCCGCCGTTCACCTCGTAGCCTTTCATCGCCTGGAGTTTCTCCAGCCTCAAGTTGGCGGTTTTCAGTTGCGCCTGGTAAGCCTCAGTCTTGGGATAGTAGGTCAGCCTGGCATCAGTGTTGCCCGCTGGCATCTTTATATTAAGGTTGGCATCCACGGCTTCGCCTGTGCCCTTGAAGTTCAGGTTAATGGATTGAATCGGCTCACTGGAAACCTTGGCGTTCGCCAGGGTGATGTTGCCCTGCCCCACTGGATTAAGCTGCGAACCGTGGATAGAGACATTGACAGAAAGCGTTCCCAAAATAGGATAGGTCTGGCCCGCAAGCCTTTCCAGATCAGCCACCGAGAGCTGGGATGCCGAAAGCTTTACCTCAATAGGGCTGGATGGCGTGTACGCCCAGTGCTTGAGCCTGCTTTGCACATCAAAAGTGATCCGGCCCCTTTGCGCCGCCTCGAGATCGCCATTGCTCAATCTTACAAGTGACGGATTGGCAGCGATGTCTGTGCGCAACACCTTCCACGAGCTTCCCTTTACCTGAAGATTGTTGGCAATGAACTGTCCATTCACCTGAGGTTCGCTGATGGAACCCCGCACAGAAGCATTGAGCGCCGCGGTGCCGTAGAGTCCCAGCTCCTGCGGCGCCTGGCCGGGAGCGGGTTTGCGGAAGTTTGCCGAGAGCAGTTCCAGCTCATGCAGATTGTTCGACTGCATCCGCACCTGAAGCTGGCAGTTGTTACTCACCACGCCGTTAAGCGTGATGGACGTCTGCGGCGTCTTGACGTAGCTTTGATTCAGGGCCAGCTCTTTCCGCGCGTTAGCGTAATCAGCATGGATCGCCCCATTGAGCGGAGTCCCCGGGTTCTTCCCGATTGCGGCCTGGATGGTCGCATCGCTGTGGGCGATTAGATTGTCCAGCGTCTTCGCCCAGGTGGCGTCAGCATCGGCATTGAATTTTCCCGCGAGGCTCGCCTGGTCCAGCGAAGATTGATTTCCTGTGGCGTTCGCCACATCTTTCAGCGAAATGTCTTTGAGTGAGGCTTGCAGCCGGGCTTTCGACGCGCCCGCCACATCGCGAATGACCAGTTTGCCGTCCAGGCGGCCGCCAAATAATTGCGCATGAATGTCCTGCACTTCGGCATTGCCGCCCTCCAGTTTGTAGCGTGCGCCCAGGTTCTGCACGCTGGCCCGCAGGCTCGGCGTCTTCACTTTGAGTTCGCGGCTGGTAACTTCTCCGTTCAGAGACACCGTCTCCAGCGCCGGACGGTTCGGATCGCTCACATAGTTCAGCGAGCCATCCAGTTGAATCACACCTGTCGGCATCGATGGATTTTTCAGGATGCGGCGAAAATCATCCGCCACCAGAACCGCCTCATAGCTGGCCTGCATTTTGGGATTGCTGCTGTAATCGTCCACGGCCGCTTTCAGCGTGACGCGCGAACCACCCGTCGCCAGCACCAGTTGATCGAGATTGAATCGACTCGGCGTGGCATCGAAATGCGCTTGCACATCATGGACCACCGGCGCGTACGTTCCGTAAACAATTTTTCCCTGCTTGTATCCCAGGTCGCCGTAGTAGCGGGTCTGCGCGTTATCGAAAGCCGCATTGATGCTGAAGTCATGCAGCTCGGCATCCAGCACGCTCTTTTTGTCGTTGTAGTAAACCTCTCCTCTATCCAGGACAAATTTCTGGATTGCCAGATCGAAAATGTTGGTGTTGCTGCTGCTCTGCTGCTTCGATTTGGGAAGATTGTTCTCTCCCTTCTTGTTCACAAATACGTGCACGACCGGATGATCGATGATGATGTCCTGCACCCGCCATTTGCGCTGCAGGAAGGACAGGATCTCGATGCCGATGTTGATGTGGTCCGTGGTCAGCAACGGCTGGTTCCGATTGGCCTCGCTGCCGTGGACGGTGATGCCATAGAGATCAAGACTCGGGCCGCGAAGATGAACGTGGAAGTCCTTGACCTCAAGCCGCGCGCCGGTGGATTCCTGCACGCTGGCGGCTACTTTAGCCAGAATGCGCTGGCGAAAACTCGGGCTGTGCTCCAGCAGCAGGACGCCCGTCACGACTACCAGCAGGACCAGCGCCAGAAGTCCGGCAATACTCCACCCAACAATTTTTATCCATTTCACTGTTTTCCGATTCATAGAGACCCCCACGTCAAAAAGCCTGGCCTAACGTAATGAAGTACTGCACATTCTTGGTCACGCCCGCCACCTGGTTGATGGCGTGGCCAAAATCAACTCGCACCGGGCCGATTGGCGTTGGATAGCGAAAGCCAAAGCCTACGGTGTTGATGTAATTTGCAAAAAAGTCCTGGAAACCCACGCTGCGGTAAACGTTTCCTCCGTCATAAAAAACCACGCCGCCCAGTTTGTCGCCGATGAACGGGAGATTTACCGGAATGGGAAAGCGGACCTCAGAGTTCAGGATCACCATTTGCGCGCCGCCCACGGGTACACGAATCTGCGAGCAGGTGGACGGGGTCGGATGATTGGGGTCATTGCACACCGTAACGTTTCGTTGCGGGCCCGCGCCGAAGAGGGGGAAGCCGCGCAGGGTGCTTCCACCGCCCGAGAAGAAGAGCTGGCTCAATGGAATAGTCTCCCCACCATAAGCCATCTCCAGCCCCAACCGGAAACTATTGGCCCAGACAATATTGTTTCCGCCGATGCGACGATAGTACGCCACCTGTCCCAGGGACCTTGCGAAGCTGGTATTCGAACCCAGAAATTTTGGGTTGATTCCTACTTCTACGCTCTCATAGAAACCACGATGCGCGTCCAGAGGACTGTCACGAGTGTCGCGGGTAAATGACGCGGCCAGGGTTGACAGCCGCTCGTTGATATCTTCCGGACCGACCAGATCGGGAATCAGCACATTGCTGAGATGGCTCCTGCGGAAGCTGTAACGCAGCATGATGGTCTTGGTCTTCTTAGCGTCCAGGAAACGCTGGACCAGATATCCCGCCTGGATGAACCTCTGGGTGAAAAGCGGGTTTTCGCTGGTGTGTTCTCCGGAGAGCGTCAGGTTGGAACTCCATATGCTGTTCCAGAATGAAGGAGCGGTCCAGACGACAGCAGCGCGCTGGTCGAGCCGCGCGGCCAAACCACCGATGGTCAGCGTCTCCGCCCGGCCGCGAAAGTTCAGGCGCTGGTATTCCACCGAACCTCGCGGTCCCCAAAAGCGCTGCTGACTGGTTGTGAAATTTGATGGCAATCCCACCGGAGGCAGGTTGGGCAGCGCCACCGTCCCGCCGGGAATACTGCCTCCACGGTTGGTTACTTCAAAACCCGCGCCATAAGTAATGTTGTTGCGTTTGGCTTCATGCAGCTTGATCAGCACGGCATTGTCTGATTCTGTAGTCGGTCGCAGCGGATCAACGCTCGCCCAATCGAAAATTCCCAGGTTGTACAGCTTGCTTTCTGATGCCAGCAGAGTGGCCTGGTTCAGAGGCTGGCCCACGGGGACTTTGGCCTGCTTGGAGATCAGGTCGGGCACGGTGTGCTGCGCGCCCAGCATGACCACGTTATTGGCGCGCACCTGCGGCCCTTCGTCAATCGTGTAAGTGACGGCGACGCGGTGAGGATTGTCTTTCAGTGGTTGGGATTGCGCTTTGAACACCGCAGTCAGGAACCCATTTTTCAGATACGCGGCGATGATCTGGTCACGATCTTTGTCCAGCAGTTGCGTGGAAAAAGGCCGCCCCGGCGTTAAACTCAGTCCTTTCGGCGCAAAGTCGTGTTCGGAAAGCGATTTGTTGCCCTGGAGCTTCAGGGAATCAACTGTGTCCTGCACTCCCTCATACACCTGGAATGTAATCGCCAATTTCCCATTTTGGTTCGAGACGCCGGGAGTGACCTTCGCGTCGCTGTATCCGTTGCTCTGATAGAACGTTTCCAGGTTCTTGGCGCTCTTGCGCACCAGCTGGTCACTGAACTTGCCGGGACTGAGAAAACCTCCTTTTTCCACGGCCACGTGGGGTTTCAAGTCGTCTGAGTCATATCGCTGGTTGCCGCGGAAGTTGATGGAGTCCACCTTGCCTTTTTTGCCTTTTTCAATCCGGTAAGTGATGACCTGGCTTGCCGGTTGCTGTCTGCCGGGTGCGGCCTGGGCCTGCGCGTCTGCGCCATCGTGGGCAACGCCGGCCGGCGCCGGAGACGGAGCCGTCTGCGTGGTGGACTGCGGCTCAATGTGGCTGGTTACTTTTACATCAAAAAAGCCCTTGCTCTGGAAATAGGACACCAGGTTGCGCCTTCCCTCTGCCACCAGGTCGGGATCCACCGAATTTTCCTGATAGATGGGAATGAGCTGCTTCCTGGTGCGGTCCCACAGGTGCGCTCCCTGCGTGTTGATGGTTATTTTTGGCCCCTGCGTGACTTGGAAAGTAATATCCGCGTGGTTCGTGTTCGGATCGTAAATCGCGGAGATCAAGCTTACGTTGCCGGCAAGATAATGTTGCTTGCCCAGCTCTTTTTGCAGATAAGCAGTTGCCTTGTCCAGTTTCGCCAGCGTGTATGGCTTACCAGTTTTGATGGAAGTCGTCTGCAATCGTGCGCGCCACGAATGCAGCCGCTTCTCCAGGTAATGGTCCTCTTCTTCGGATGCCCCTTTAAGTGCGATCTTGCCAATCTTTGCCCGCCGCTTTAAATCGATCAGGAAATAAACATTCACGAGCCCATGCGTTGTGTCACCCTGCAGCTTGGGCTCGATTGTGGCCATGAAAAATCCGGTGCGATGAAAAAAAGCGAGCAGATTCGATTCCGCTTCCTCTACCTTCTCGATCGTGTAGGGTTCCTGGGGTTGGTAGTCTGAGATTTGCAGCAGGCGGTTATAGGAAAAGACCCTGCTGGCTCTGCCGAAATCGAAGATCCCGAAGTACATAGCGGGCTGCAGCACAAATAGCACCTGCAGGCCGGTGGATTGCGGAAGCACATCGAACTGCACGTCTTTGAATTGTCCAGTCTTTTTGAGCGCGGCGATGGTCTCGTCAATCTTCTCCTGCGAATAAGGAGCGTTCACAGGCTGTGCGATCAGCGTCTTGAGCTGTCGCTGATTCAGGTCAGGCTGCCCGGCGAGTTCGACGGATGAGACTTTTTGTCCTTCGTAAGAAATCTCGGCAGGCTTAGACTGCTGCGTGTATGCGCCCAGAGCAGACAAGAGAATGATGAGTGTGCAGGTCACATGGCGGAACAGGGTCATGGTGTTGGGGATCCCCTCTTTGCCCCCTTGGCCGGGCGCAGGGATGCCGGAAGCTCCTCAAGGACTATTTGCTTAGATTTAGAAGCGAAACGGCTTGTTGCTCTCTCAAGCAGCAGCAGCTTGCGATTGCAAGCTGCTGCGTGTCAGCGTCTAGCGAGGCGCTTGCCGACTCGCGAGTCTTTAGGCAAGCTTTTAGCCTGTCCTCGATCCCGCATGGCGGGATTGGGAAGCCGAAGAATGAGCGAAGCGCATCAGGCTTGCGATTGCAAGCTGCTGCGTGTTTCTTAATCAGCCTTTACCCAACATTATCCGCCTGAATCAGCGTGATCCGCAGTGGGTGTGCTTTAGCTGTGGCCTGTGGCCGATTGCCTGTTGCCCGGGGTTAAGCCCGGGCGGCGGTGGGCGGGCGCAGGATTTTATGAACGACGCTGATAAAAACTTCAGGACCCTCTATGGAATCGACCCAGGCATCAGCTTCCGGGAGACCCTGTTCTCCATGTCTCTCGATGGAGAGGATAGGAACGGCACGATTCCTTTTGACCTCGGCAATGAGAACAAGCTTATCCGGGCGCGGAATGGAGTGGCCGATAATTACCAGGTCGTAACTGGCCTGGCCGCATTGGGCCACAGCTTCAGTGAAGCCGATGGTTGAGGTGACATCGTAGCCTGCCTCCTGCAGCATCCACTCGCGAGTCAGCAGCAGAGATCGGTCGTAGGAAATTGAGAGGATCGACTTTTGGGATGGAGCCTTTTTGCCGACCATTTGCAGCACTTTCACCATAACCGGATTCCAGTCTCAGATTGAATGTAGTTTGGGTTTTGTCGTTCCGTCTCCGGCGGCAGCGGCCGCGGCTTTCTTCCCTTTCGGCGCCAGCTTCTTGATTCCCAGGGCGATGTCTGCGAGTTCCAGGAACCTGGTGCCGCTGTAGGGAGTGATGTTGCCACTGGTATCCCAGGCGCGGTTTCCGTCTGGTCCTCTCAGGTTTGAGCGTGGGTTGATCCAGAGGTCCTTCGCCACCCCGGGCCCGGACGGTTTTCGGCGTGGTTTGTGCAGCATAAGTGGGGGACCGATAAATACAGGCTAGAACCAAAGCTGCTGCTGGAGGAAGCGCCAAGATGCGCCGCATATCGGGGTTTTTGCATTGACAGAAGAGCCGCCGGTGCTATAACAGTAAAGACCCTTCATTGGTCAATCTAGATTTCAAGGCTGGCTATGGCGCTGGTTTTGTGCACTGGTGTTGATCCCGTTTTGGTAAAAACCAGGAAACTGGTTCTGGAGAAAGCGGGGCATCGGGTTGTCACAGCGGAGGATGGAGCTGCTGTCATCAAAGCCTGCCAGCGAGACAAGTTCGAGGTGGCGGTTATTGGACAAGCAGGCAGCAGACAACTAAAGCGCGACATCATGTCGCAAATCCGCCAGCATTGCCCGACAGCGAAGGTGCTGGAGTTGTACCGATATTCCATGGGCAGGGCCCTGGAAGACGCTGATGCGTGGCTGGAAGTGCCGACGGATGTTCCGCAAGAACTGGCGGAGCGGGTCAGCGCGTTGGCTGAATAGTCGTGGTGAGACTAACGGCGGAGAGCAACGGGGGCCCAAATTCGAGGATCGACAACCTTTTTCCAGCAACTCTCATCAAAGTAACCCATGGGTAATCGTGTGTCTCCCGAAGCTTCTGCCGAGCGCCTGGAGCGGATCAAAGCAATGTTCCGCAAGGCTCTGGGGCGCGAGTTGACTGCGGAGGAGCAACGATATCTCGGACTCGCCAGCACCGCTGAATCGACGGAGGAGGTTGGGGCTCCGAAGCAGGATGCTGAACCCTTCAAGCGGGCGAAAAGCGCCTGACTCTGTCTTATTTGGTGAATCCAGATAGCTGTGAATCTGCTAATCGCCTTCCCGATCCCTATTGCCATTTTTCGTCAATTACCTAAGTCCAGCCGCATCGCGGCTTAAGTCCAGCAGGATGTTGGGACAGTCGGCATCTTTCGCCGGTGGCCCAAATCGCCGATGATGGCGGGGTACAAGGTCAGAGGTAATGCTCCCCGCTTGTCGCTCACATTGCCTATGCGCTACCCGCACCGCGGGTCATCCACATCGGCATAACGGAACTGCAGCTTGAGTGGGGTGCTGAGCCTCGCCTCGGAAAAACTTCCGGAAGGCTGAAGTTTGCCTGCGCGTTGGCCCGGCTTCCGGATTTAACCAAGAGAAGCAATGCAGATGGGATCCAAAATATGTTCGCGGCGCAGTGGCCGTCTTCAGAAACGCATGCCACTCACTTTACGCTGGCAAACCGGCTGTGACTTCGAGGACTATGCGGCGGAAACCAGGGTGCTCAGCCGCTATGGGTGCAAGGTGATCTGCGGCGGGCGCGCCAAGCTCGGCGCTGAAGTTTTCATCTTTAATCCTGAACGCGGCAAAAGCATTCGCGCGCGTGTGCTGTATCGCGAGGTGACGGAAAGCAGCGCGCATATGGCCCTGGCACTCGAATTCATAGGCAGCGAGAATTTCTGGCAAATCGAATTTCCGCCTGCTGCCGGAGCTTTCGCCACGAGCTGAGCTGGAGCGGCCATGCACAATTGGCCGTTTCGCCGCAGCGATCTTGAAGGAGCACAAGCATGCCGATGCAAAGACGCACCCGGGCGCCCCGCTTTTTGGTGCCCAATAAGGAACAAGCGGTGATTTCAGTCGAAGCTGAACGTTGTGCCGGAACCCTCTGCGTCCTGTCGCTGACCGGCGGCACGATTCGCATGTCCAAACAGTTTGTCCCGGGCACGCTCGGCGACATCAATTTCAAAACGGTTTCGGGCAAGTTTCTGGCCACCATTCAGCTATTGGATATGGCCAATGGGAACGCGCAGGCCTTCCGCTTTGTGCAGATGGGGCCGACCGCCCGCACGCGACTGAAAGACGCCCTGAAGAAAATGCAGGGGCAAGGACTGGGCACTTCCAAGAGCAATGCACTGGATCGTTTTCTCCAGCATGCTGGACGCATCCTCGCCTTCGGGTCGACTAAGTAAAGCAGTAGATAGTAGACAGTAGTCAGTAAACAGATTTTCCTTCAGCAGCTTTATTTCTGCGTTCGATGACGCCCGATTTCAAAGCACTTACGAGGACTGCCATGACCCTTAGGGTTTTCGTTAACACACTCTAGTATTTAGCAACAGCAAACCCAATCGCTCCCTTGTCATTCTGAGGGGCCGCTCTTGCTTTTGGGCCCCGAAGAATCCCCAAGGTTTACGCCCGTGACAGGATCTCTGACTCGCCAAGGCAGATTCTGCAGCGGTTGGCCCCATTCACGGGCCAGAATCCAAGAATCCCATTGGTCAACACGCTTGTAGTTCTTTCCGAATGAACGCACAGGAATGCACATTGAGGTTCTGCATTGACTCAATTCCCTTTGATCGTGTCATCCCGAAGTGCCCGTGAAGCGCGCGAGCGTTTTCTTCAGCTCGCGCGTAGGGCCGAGGGATCGGCTCCGCCCAAAGTTAGTGTTCACCATACTGCTGTAAACTACCGCAGCTCGACAATTTCTCAGGATCATCAGACAAGTATGGCCAAGACCTATTTCACCTACATCATGTCCAATAAGTCGCGCCGTCTCTATGTAGGCGCGACCAGTGAGTTACAAGTCAGGGTGTTCAAGCACAAAAACGGCTGGTACGAAGGGTCATTTACCGGACGTTATTGCTTTGACATGCTGGTCTACTTCGAAACCTACTCGCATCCCATGGACGCTATAGCGCGGGAGAAGGAGATCAAGGGCTGGCGGCGGGAAAAAAAGCTGCGGCTGGTGCTGGCGGCCAATCCCGACTGGGCTGACTTGAGTGCGGAATGGAAAGAAGATGAATCCTGGCAAGCCATCCCTGATGCCCAGGCCCGGCCGGTGTTGCGCCGGCGGCATGGTCAACCATGAGTGCAGCGGGAGCAGATTTCTCCGCGCTACGAGCGCGCACGTTCCCCATTCCTTACGCT
>DATDNH010000463.1:0-6455 GCA_036518395.1 Candidatus Angelobacter sp.
CGGCCGCGCTTGCGCCAGTAGTCAAAGGCGTTGCCAGCCTGCACAACTTTTTTAAGAAGCCGATGATCAGCCATTTCACGCCAGTGCGACAGGAACAGGGTCACCTGGTCCGCGTGCCGAACCCTGAACTCACCACTTCCAGGGGGGACCATTTCCTGGCGCCTGCTGATTTCGCCACCATTTATGACATCAATCCGCTGTTGAATACGACCAATGGATCAGGGCAGACGATTGCGATCGTTGGCAGAAGCAACATCGGCAACGATGTCGCGATATTCCGGCAGACATTTGGCCTGGCGCCCAACACAACCAACGTGATTGTGAATGGGCTCGATCCCGGAGACGTGCCCGGGGATGATGTTGAAGCGATTCTGGATACGGAGTGGTCGGGCGCCGTGGCCCCCGGGGCAACCATCGATCTGGTCGTTAGCGCCTCCACTCTCACGACTGATGGGGTAGATCTCTCAGCCTCGTTCATTGTTGATAACAACTTGGCGCCCATCATGAGCGTGAGTTTCGGACAATGTGAAAAGCTCCTGGGCGTACAGGAGAATGCTTTCTTCAACAGCTTGTGGCAGCAGGCTGCTGCCCAGGGCATCAGCGTTTTTGTCTCCGCCGGTGACAACGGGGCCGCCGGATGCGACGATCCGAACCCGAACACCACGCCTGCCACTGGAGGATTGGCGGTTAGCGGTCTGGCGTCTACTCCGTTCAATACAGCCGTGGGCGGCACAGAATTCAATGAGACCGTGAACGGCAATACCGCTGCGAATTTCTGGAACAGCACGAACGGCCTAGGCTTCGAATCGGCAAAGGGATACATTCCCGAAATGGTTTGGAATGAGAGTTGCTCGCCGGGCCAGGCCGGGACAGATTGCGCTGGGCAGACCTTCTTTGAATTATTTGCCGGCAGTGGTGGAGCAAGCAGCTTGTACTCAAAGCCAAGCTGGCAGAGTACGAGCATTACAGGCGTGCCCAACGATGGCGCGCGTGATCTGCCTGACGTGTCACTCACTGCTGCAGGACACGATGGCTACATCATTTGTTTCCAGGAGGACCCCACCATTGCCTGCCAGGTCAGCGGTGGCGTGTTGGTACAAGCCGCTGTGGTTGGAGGGACCTCGGCATCGTCGCCGTCGTTTGCCGGAATCATGGCTCTGATTGATCAGAAGGTTGGGGGCAGGCAGGGCCTGGCCAATTACGTTCTTTATAACCTGGCATTGAACAAGGAGAACTTCAGTAATTGCAATTCAAGCAACCGAACGAATCCAGGCACCGGCACTTCCTGCATCTTCAATGACACCACAGCAGGAAACAACAATGTTCCGGGCCAAACCGGATCCAGCGCTGGGACAGGCTATGATCTGGCTTCGGGCCTGGGCTCTGTGGATGCCAACAATCTGGCGACAGCCTGGGGAAATGCGACCTTCCAGGCAACGGTCACGAGTATTACAACCTCGATGGGAGCGACGGTAAACATCACCCACGGGCAGTCTATAACGCTGACCGGCCAGGTGCAGAAATCACCAAGCGGCGCAGGACCCACCGGCTCTATCGCGTTTGTTACGGACCAGCCTGGACCGCAGGGAGGCTTCTTGACCGTGGGCGCGGGAGGCTTGTCCGGCTCACCGGCAAGTTTCAGCCAGTCCTTTAGCAATCTTCCCGGTGGAACCTACAATCTGAGCGCTCATTATCCCGGCGACGGCACATTCGCCGCCAGTGATTCAGCGGGAATTCCGGTCAACGTGGCGAAGGAGAACAGCTCGACTTCCTTGAAGGTAACTCTCTTCAACGTGAATACCGGCGTTGTGCCCTTGGTTCCCGTCGCCTACGGTGACCCCAACAACATCCTTGTTTTCGACGGCACAGCAGGCGCATCATCCGGGAATGGATTCCCCTCAGGCAACATAGTCTTTAAAGACGGCAGCACAGCCATTGGCACTGTGCCCATGAACAATGTTGCCGATGCTGAGGCATTCAATTGCTTTACGCCGATCACCTGTCTGACCATTGGCACTCACAACATCACGGCGACTTATCCGAACGGCGACAACAGCTTTAACGCCAGCGGCCCGAGCAGTGCCGTCAGCATTACCATTACGAAAGGCAATCCGGCAGTCTTCCTCACCGCGCCTGCTACGGCCGGCTCCGGAGTGGCTTTTACACTCACTGCCACCATCAATACCGGATTGGGAACGATCAATCCAACCGGCACCGTCCAATTCAAGGATGGAACAACAGCTTTGGGATCGCCGGCGACGGTGAGCGGAGGGACCGCGTCCACGCAGGCCACGCTCAATTCAGGAGGCAGTCACAACATTACTGCCCAGTACTCCGGTGACAGCACTTACAACGCAGCTACGTCGGCGAGCTCTGCCGTCAATGTGACAGCGCCTTTCAGTTTTAGTGCCGTGCTTACTTCACAGACCATCCCGGCGGGCGGAACGGCAAATTACAACGTGACATTGTTACCGATCGGCGGATTTAGTGGAGCGGTAAGCTTCAACTGCACCGGGGCGCCCGGAGGTGCGACTTGCACCGTAAGTCCAAATCCAGCCAACGTGACCCCAACAACGGTGTCTGTGCCGCTCACAGTAACTGTTTCCAACACCACCAATGCCCGGCTGACACCGAATCAGTTCAGGACTATGCCATTTGTCTTTGCCGGAGTTTTGGCAGTGATGCTTGTTGGGTTAAGAAAAAAGCCGAAACAACGCGTCCTTCTAGTGCTCGGCCTGTTTGTGATTGCCGGTATTGCTTCCTGCGGCGGTGGAGGCGGCTCGACCCCCATACAGCGTCCGCCGACGAATGCGACTCTCACGGTAACAGGAACCAGCGGTTCGAACTCGAGTTCGATCATGCTGAATTTGACGGTTACGCACTGAGCTAATCGGGTCAACGGTCATCAGTTCATCGGGCCACCGAATGGCACCGGGTGCGAACAGGCAAAGGCTCCTGGCTAAAGGCCAAGGGCTATTTTCGTATCTCTCTGAGATCGATGCCTAGCTGCTGGCATTTCTTGTAAAGATGGCTGCGCTCCAGTCCCAGCGCTTTGGCCGTATTGGTGATGTGGTAGTTCTGGCGCTTGATTTCGTCGAGGATCATCTGGCGTTCAAATCCTTCCACTCTTTGCGCCAGTGTTCCCGATGAAGGCAGTGGGATACCGCTGCCGGTAACGGCGCTGCTTGAGGCGGGCAGAGCGGTGCGCACAGTGTCGGCGGTGACCTGATCGTTTTCGGCGAACAGCAACACGCGCTCGATTACGTTGCGCAACTCGCGAATGTTTCCCGGCCATGAGTAACCCTGCAGAAGGGGAATCGCGTCTCGAGTGAACGTGATTTCTTTCCATCCATTCTGGCGAGTGATCTGCGCGGCAAAGTGAGCGGCCAGCGCGGGGATATCATCCAGACGCTCGCGCAGAGGCGGCAAGGCAACGGGAAAGACATAGATTCGATGAAACAGGTCCTGGCGGAATGCGCCTTGCCGGACCTGCTCTTCCAGATTGCGGTGCGTGGCCACGATCACACGCACGTTGACCTTGACCGGCTTATCCCCGCCGATGCGCTCGACTTCCCCCTGCTCGAGGACGCGCAGCAGCTTGGCCTGCATGGGCAAAGGCATGTCGCCTATTTCGTCGAGAAACAGAGTGCCTTCGCTTGCCTGCTCGAACTTGCCGATATGACGGCTGGCCGCGCCGGTGAACGATCCTTTCTCGTGGCCAAACAATTCTGACTCGATCAGTTCGGCCGGAACGGAAGCGCAGTTCAGCGTGATAAACGGACCTTCGCGGCGGCTGCTCTTTTCATGGATGGCGTGCGCGATCAGTTCCTTTCCCGTTCCGGTCTCGCCCAGGATGCAGACACGCGATTCGCTCGATGCCACGCGCGCCACCTGGGCCATCAGCTTCTGCATTTTTTCGCTGGTGTAGATAATTTGCGTGCCGCCGAGCTTCTGGCGCAGGTTACGGTTTTCTGTCTCCAGACGCTCCATCCGCAAGGCGTTCTGCACGGTGAGCAGCAGCTTGTCTGTGGAGAGCGGTTTTTCCAGGAAGTCGAGTGCGCCGAGCTTTGTGGCTTTGACAGCCATTTCAATGTGCGCCTGGCCAGACATCATGACTACGGGCGTCTTCACCCCGGCGGCCTTGATTTGCTCAAGCAGCGAAAGGCCGTCCATGCCGGGCATGACTACGTCAGAAAAAATGAGATCAAATTTTTCCGAGCGCACCATCTCCAGCGCGCGCACAGGATTGTCGCAGACAGTGGCCTCGTGCCCGGCCAGACGGAAAGCGCGGGCAAGGGAGGCCAGGGTGTTGGCGTCGTCATCGATGATGAGTAGTTGTGCTTTCATATTTTTATGTCCCGAGCGGAGCGAGGGATCGCTACTGCCGGAATTGTCTCAGCCTACGTTCCAGGGTGTATTGGGGTAAGGAACAGAGAACCGTCGGATCTGCGCTTAATCCCCAAAACCTCCTCACTCTTATCTTTCCAATGAGGATTGCTTTTCGCAAATAAAGCAATCTTCTTCTCACGCCGGTACTTTTTTATTTGCCGTTCACGGGCTTCAGCGGAAAATGCATCGCGGAAAATCTCAAAATACATGAGCCGATTTACGGAATACTTCTTTGTGAAACCATCTACTAAGCCCAACTTGTGCTCAGTAACGCGACGTCTCAAATTGTCTGTCAACCCAACATATAGCGTTCCGCTAAGGCTGGACAGAATATAAACGTAATAGCAAAGATTCTTCGCACGCACACGGTTCATGGTTTAGGTAGGGGTCCCTCCACTCCGCTCCGCTACGGTCGGGAAAATGCACGGCAGCTCCACATGAAAGGTTGTGCCTTCATTCTTTTTGCTTGCCACGGTGATGCGGCCTTTGTGGTCGCTGATTACTGATTGCACGATTGCTAACCCCAGTCCCGTGCCGTGTTGCTTGGAAGTGTAATACGGCGTGAACAGGCGCTCGCATTCTTCGGGCGTAAGTCCTGCTCCGGTGTCAGAAAGTTCGAAGACGCCATACTTCTCCGCCGTCGCAGTACGAAACGTGAGGCGTCCGCCCTGCGGCATGGCATCAATAGCGTTCAAAACCAGGTTCTCGAGCACGCGGCGCAACAATACCGGATCAGCGCTGACCGGAGGAACGGAATCGAGTTGTAATAGGGTTTCGATTTTTCCGGACTCGCGCTGGAATTGTCCGTGAAAGAGCTGCGCGACGCTGCGGACCAGCTCATTCAGATCAACCGGCTGAAGATGAGGCGCCGGCATTTTGGAAAAGTCGCTGAATCGGCCGATGATGGTCTTGAGGTTTGCGATCTCGGTCAGCAGAGTTGACGTGCTCTCGCGAAACACTTCTTCAAATTGTTCCTGGCCGGCCGCGCGCGCGCGCAGCAGGTTTTCCACCGTGAGCTGAAGCGGGAAAAGCGGGTTTTTCAATTCATGCGCCAGACGCCGCGCCAGCTCGCGCCATGCGGCCACACGTTCGGTTTGCACCAGCCGTTCTTTCTGCGCGATCAATTCCTGGGTCATCTGGTTGAAGGCATTGGCGAGCTGACCAATCTCGTCTTTTGATGCAGGTTCAACGTGCACCCGCCAGTTTCCGCTGCCGATCTCCGTTGCGGCGTCGGCGAGTTCTTTTACCGGACGCGTGATGTGGGCGGCAATCACCCCGCTCAAAATCAGGCCGAAAGCAACTCCACAGAGCGCGATCACCAGGCTGACTTTGGCGATGTTCCGTTCCAGCGACCTCTGCTGGCGCAAGGAATTGCCGACCAGCAGCGCGGCTGCCGGCTTATCGCCGAATCCGGGAAGCGCGACGGCGTGAAGCACTTCTTCCTCGCCGGTGGCGCTCCATTCGACGGTATCGGAAACGTCAGTGCGCTGCTGCAGCGCTTTCTCGACCAGCGGCATGAGCTTTTCCGGCTCAAAGCTCTCGCTCGTGGAAGTGAGGAAGCCGCTCGCGCCCTGCTCCGGAGGACTGTAGATAAGAATGCGCATTCCGGCAGGAGTAGCCAGCGATTGCAAAAGCGCGCGATCGAGCTTGCGCCCGCCAATCACATAAAAACTCAGGCCGCGCGCCGGCACGGTGCGGATCGCAAGCAGCCCAAGCACGTTTCCCTGCGGGGTTTCTACCGGGCGAAGAAAAGTTTCCCGGGGAATCGAAGCGCTGTGGATTTCGTCGAGGAACCAGCGCTGTTTGTAACCAAAGCGGGCAGGCCAGTGCGCGGAAGAGATGATGGTGCCGTCAGGGGCGAGAATATCGAGAAAATCAAGATGCTGGACGGCGGCATAGGAAGCAGCCTGATCGTAGGCGGTGGAATCACCGCCACTGGAAAGTTTAAGCGCCATCTCCAGCATGGACTCAGAGTTGGCAATCGCCTCCACCGCGCGCGTGATCTCATCTCCTTCACGGTCAAATTCGCGGCGGAACTGCGCAACCAGAGCGGAAGTGCGCTCCTG
>DATDNH010000464.1:0-2399 GCA_036518395.1 Candidatus Angelobacter sp.
CAAACGTGAGCAGACGAGAACTGCTGGTGCGCGCTGGATCTCTCACGCTGGGAGCCGCGTTAGCCGGGTTCGTGGCACCAGCACTGGCGGCAGATCTGGCCGTGGTTGATGTGGCATATGCCGGCTCCATGGGTTCAATGATGGAAGGTCCACTCAAAACCTCGGCTGCACAGAGTTTGAAACTCGAAATGCATGGCCGCGCCCAGGGATCGAGCGCGTTGGCCCAGTTGATTGTCGGCGGAAATATCCGGCCGGACGTATTCATCCCCGTCACGCCTGGCCCGATGCTGACGGTTCTGCGCGCCGGCAAAGCCGAAACGGCACAACCCATTGCGCACACGGAAATGGTGATCGCTTACAGTCCCAGAAGCAGGTTTGCGTCCAGGCTGGAAGCGGCAGCAAAAGGAAAGGCGAACTGGTGGGAAATTCTTCAGGAACCAGGCCTTCGCTTTGGACGCACTGACCCGGTGACTGACCCGCAGGGGCGCAACATTATCTTTACCATGATGCTGGCGGCTAAACTGTATAACAAGCCTGATTTGGTCGAAACAATTCTAGGGCCCACCATCAACGAGAGACAGATCTTTACTGAGCCGACAGTGGAGGCGCGGCTGCAGAGCGGCGAACTGGATGCCGCCTCCGCTTACAAGATCCAACCTGGCCCATTCAACCTTCCATATATCAATCTGCCCAAAGACATTAATCTGAGCGGCCAAAAGGTCCATACCGAACACCCGGATGTGAGCCTAACCGTCGGTGGAAAAACCTACAGTCCCGAGCCGCTGATCTATTACGCTGCTGTACTCAAAGACGCTGCCAACCGCAAAGCCGCCGCTGCTTTTGCAGATTGGTTGAAAGGTGATCAGGCGCAGGCCATCTTCCGGCGTTTTTACTACGACCCGGCGGGCGAGGCAACTGCCCTCCACGCATGAAACGCATAAAACTCGACCGTCGCTGGATCGCAAGGGCCGGCGCCGCTTTATTTGCTGCGGTGCTTTTGTATCCTTTCACCGCGCTGTTCGCGCGCATCGGTCCGTGGCACTGGGGCCCCGATGTGCACGGCCCCGCGCTCGCCTCTGTTCGTGTCTCCCTGCTGTTGACTGGCCTGGCTATGGTCATTATTGCTGCGTTAGGCACGCCCGTTGCGGCATATATTGCGCGTTGCCGATCGCGCGAGCGGCTGTTGTGGCAGGCCCTTTTGCTGATTCCCATACTCCTGCCGCCGCTTGCTTTAGGGATTTTGCTGACTCTGGCCTTTGGGCCTTACGGCTCAGTCGGAGCTTTGCTCGAGCGCTACGGCATAATCATGACCAATAGCGCCACCGCTTTTGTTACCACCCAGGTTTATGTGGGCATGGGATATTACGTACTTGGAGCTGTGGCCGCTCTGGATTCAGTTCCCGTCATGCTGCAAAAACAGGCGGCCTTGCTCGGGTTGACGCCGATTCGGGTCTTTCTGCGCGTGACGTTGCCACTCTCGAAGCTGGGGCTGGCTGTAGCCCTCAGTATTGCCTGGGTCCGCGCCATTGGCGAATTTGGTGCTGTCGTAGTGACAGCTTACTACCCCTCGGGTATGCCGGTTCAACTCTGGGTGAATTTGCAGAGCTTTGGCTTACCCGCGGTTATGCCGTTGCTGGTTTTGTTCCTGGCAGTTTCGCTACCGCTCCCTTGGCTGATTCACGTCTTGGCCCAGCGTCAACGCCATGCTTAAAGCGCACATCGTCAAAAAACGGCGGGAACTCAGCATCGATGTCCAGTTGGACCTCGATCAGGGCTGCTCCGTAGGTCTGTTCGGAGCGTCTGGAGTGGGTAAGAGCACGGTCCTCGCCTGCATTGCCGGAATTGAGGAGCCGGATGATGGCTATGTGGAACTTGGAGATCTCACATTCTTTCCACCATCTCTTCCTCTATATAAGAGGCCCATTGGATATCTCACCCAGGAACCCGGGCTGTTTCCGCACTTAACCGTAAGCGAGAACATCAGCTTTGGCATTCCCAGGGGGCAGGCGTCAGACAGAAAACAGATTGATTGGATTACCACGTTGCGTGACCGCTTGCGACTCGGGCCGCTGTGGAATGCTCCGGCTTCCTTGATTTCAGGAGGACAGGCGCGACGAGTAAGCCTGGCGCGAATGCTGGCGCGTAAACCGCCGCTGGTTTTGCTGGACGAACCTTTCGCGGGCCTGGATCGGCAGTTGGTGCGCGAATTGATTGACGATTTGATTTTCTGGAGCCGGACGGTGGGCTTCAGCATAATCGCTGTTGATCACCAGGCCGAAGTTTTAAGAAGGCTGTGTCCGCATCAAGCCATCGTGCTGGAGCAGGGAAGGATTGTGCAAAGGGGCACGTGGGAGGAGTTGTGCAACGCTCCCGCAACGCCCTTGCTGAGGTCACTGCTT
>DATDNH010000465.1:0-17261 GCA_036518395.1 Candidatus Angelobacter sp.
TCCACAGCCTTCGCCTGACCAGGTGGCGGCGCGTGTGAAATTCATTGAATACAAGGGTAAGCGCGTGCTGTTTATCGATTACGCCGGCTGCGACATCGCCATGCTCAAGGCCGTCACTGAGGAAATGCACCGCGTGATCGCGCAGGAACCGCCGAACTCTGTTCTCACCTTGAACGACGTCACCGGCACCAGCTTCGATTCCGAGTCCGTTGCCGTGCTCAAATCCAAAGTAGCCGCCAATGCCCCCTACGTGAAGCGGGCCGCCGTGATCGGAATCTCGGGCCTGCAACAATTGATCTACGAAGGCATACAAAAATTCTCGGAACGGAAAATCCCCTCATTCAACAAGCGCCAGGACGCGCTGGAGTACTTAGTTAAAGACTGATCTGGCCTTTTTGCCGTCGGTTTTGCTGCTGCTTTTGACTTTGGTGTGGCCTCAGCTAATTGCTATTTGCCAGTTACGATTTGCTATTTACTGTACTTCTCATAAAACTTATTGCTGAACAGTCCGATGGAGTCGTATTTCATTTTGGCGGCAAAGAATTCATCAATTCCAGGATATGCGGTTCGCAGTTGCTCCCTGGAATAAAACAACTGATAAGGCAGATAATAAGTACCGCCGCTTTTCTCTGCCGCATCAATCAAATCCACAGTCGTTTTTCGCAGGACCTCGTTATCCTTCTCGTTGAATTTCACGTTGAAGTAGAGCACAAAGGCAAACATATCGTGCTTGGCATAGGGCAGAGCGGTCACCTTGTCCTGATGAACCGTGCGAATCGTTACGTTAAGCAGGTTCGCGCCATTTCCTTTCACCACCTCCCGCAGGCTATCGACGAACTCAGGCATGTGTTCATAGGGCACGAAGTATTCCTGGAGAATGTCGGTATCACGCAAACGGTTCTTCAGGTAGGCCATGTCGTCATACATCTCCGCATTGCGTGAAACCAGGCATGCGTCAGGCTGGTTCATGGCCTGGTTACGGGTCATGCAGTCGTGCAGATGCGGCTCAACCCATTTTTCCAACGTCCATCGCAGCCAGCGTCCAAAGCCGCCAGTCTTGGAAAAGTTGATGACAAAGCGCGATAGCGTCTCATGCTCCGGCGGCTTCAATACCGGTAAAGTGCCCTGGAACTTTGTTCTGGTGTAGACGTGGAGAGCAGTCTCCCGCAAAAATGTTCCCGGAGAGACTGACAGCCGTCCAAAGGCCAGGCCAATTTCGGGATCATTTTCGATGTTGGCTTTGTAATATGCGGGAAAATCTTTGTAGTCCATGTAGTGCGTTTCCCGCGCATACAGCTCGTTATCTACGACTTGCAAATCGGCATCCAGAATCACGCCGAACAATCCGTAGCCACCCAGCACGTGGTGGAACAAATCCGCGTTTTCCGTCGGGCCCGCAGTCACAACCTGGCCATCGCTGAGCATTACGCGAACCGACCTCACGGTCGGAGCCACGGGCCCAGGCATGGGATCAATCCCGTGCGCATTCACGCTCAAGGTGCCGCCAATGCTGAAGATGTTGATGGACTGCATGGACTTGACTGCCAGCCCCTGCGCATCCAGCAGTTTTTGCAGTTGCCACCAGCGCACCCCGCTCTGGACGTTTACGACTTTATGCTCCTTATCCAACTGAATGCGATTGAAGTCGCGCATGTCCAGCACCAGCCCGCCATGAGTGAAGCTTTGGCCGCCCATGCTGTGCTGCTGTCCGGCGCACGTGACCTTCAGATTGTGTTCGCGTGCAAACTTGAGCGCGTTGCGGACATCGTCTTCGTTGCTCACCCTTACAATGCCGTAAATCGCCGTCCGGTTCAGATGGCTGGCATCGTTCGTGAAGCCGCCGCTCTGGGCAAATTTAACTGGTAACGATGCCGGCTCAATGGCCAGAGTCGTCGGCTTTTCCTGGTCCGGGTTGGGAGGAAAAACGAAGTTGCTTTCTTTATCTTTGTCCGGCGCAGCAGAATAATCAAAAATTTTCCATGCCGTAAAAGCGAGCAGCAACACGAGCACAAGCAAGAACGATCGCAGAAGCCGCCGCTTGTGACGTTTTGGACTGAGTTCAGGTTGTGAGGATCCCGAAATCACTGGCTGTGAATGATAGCTGGATACTACCTAAGTTGCTAACTGGGGATTGCTAACTGCGGTTTTTTTTGGTGCCATTCCTGCAACGATCTCACATTCACCTCATTCCGCTGCAAGGCGGCAATGCCGTCAGCCGCCGCCCATGCAGCCGCTATGGTGGTGATCGTGGGAATACGGTTTGAAACCGTAGCGCGGCGGATCGCCTTTTCATCGAACCACGGCTCCAGACCCTGAGGTGTATTGATCACAAGCTGCACGCGATCGCCCTTGATGAGGTCCACAATGTGAGGACGGCCTTCTTTGACTTTGTACACGCGCTCCACCTGCAATCCGGCCGCTTCCAGCCGGTTGGCTGTGCCATGCGTGGCAACGATCCTGAATCCCAGCTCGACAAAGCGCTTTCCTACTTCCACCGCTGCCGCCTTGTCGCGGTCGTTCACGCTGATGAAAACCATTCCCGTTGTGGGCAGAGTCTGTCCCGCAGAGAGCTGCGCTTTGGCGAAGGCTTCGCCGAAAGTTTCCGCCGAGCCCATCACCTCGCCCGTCGACTTCATTTCCGGCCCGAGCACGGGATCAACTCCCGGAAACTTCGACCAGGGGAAGACCGGCGACTTCACGAAATAGCCTGCGCCGGTGGCCAGATCAGTTGCTGCTGCCGCGTTGTCTGGCAGAAATTCACGCAGTTTGCGCGCGGTCATCAGTCGCGCAGCAATTTTGGCTAGGGGAACCCCCGTCGCCTTGGAAACGTAGGGCACAGTCCGTGACGCGCGCGGGTTCACTTCAATGACGAATACTTTCTGGTTTTGTACCGCGAACTGCACATTCATCAGCCCGACAACCTTCAGCGCCCGGGCCAGTTTGAAGGTGTATTCCCGAATGGTCGCCAGCACTGGATCGGGAAGATCAACTGCGGGCAGCACGCAGGAAGAATCGCCCGAGTGAATGCCGGCCTCCTCAATGTGCTGCATAATGCCGGCGATCACGACGTCTTCACCGTCCGACAGCGCGTCCACGTCGATTTCAATCGCGCTCTCCAAAAAGTGATCGATCAACACCGGCCGTTCCTGCGAATACTCGACCGCCTCGCGCATGTAGCGGATCACGCTTTCATCGTCATAGGCGATCACCATGGCGCGCCCGCCCAGCACGTAGGAAGGCCGCACCAGGACTGGATATTTCACACTGCGCGCGCCTGCAACTGCTTCTTCCACGCTGGTGGCGATAGCCCCCGGAGGCTGCGGAATATCCAGTTCTTCCAGCAGTTTTCCAAAGCGTTTGCGATCTTCTGCCAGGTCAATCGATTCCGGCGACGTGCCGATGATCGGTACGCCCGCAGCCTTCAACGGCAGCGCCAGGTTGAGCGGCGTCTGCCCGCCAAACTGCACGATTACGCCCACCGGCCCTCCGCCCTGGGCCTCGTGCTCATACACTGAGAGCACATCTTCAAAAGTCAGCGGCTCGAAGTACAGGCGGTCACTGGTATCGTAGTCCGTCGACACAGTTTCCGGATTGCAATTGACCATGATGGTTTCATAACCATCTTCCCGCAGCGCGAATGCGGCATGGCAGCAGCAGTAATCAAACTCGATTCCCTGGCCGATGCGGTTCGGTCCGCTGCCCAGGATGATTACTTTCTTGCGCGCTGTGGGCGCCGCCTCGTCTTCTTCTTCGTAAGTGGAATACAGATATGGAGTGTAGCTTTCGAACTCAGCCGCGCATGTGTCCACCAGCTTATACACCGGCCGGATACCATGTTTTTTTCGCATCGCCAGGACTTCCTGCGGGGAGGTCTTCAGCGCAATCGCTATGCGCTCATCGGAGAGACCGAGGCGTTTGGCCTCCCGCAGCGCTTCAGGAGCGACCGCAGCCTGCTTTTCCAGCTCTGTGATGTTTGTCGTGATCTCCTTCAACTGATACAGGAACCAGGGATCGATGCTGGTCATCTTGTGCAATTCTTTCGGTGTCATGCCTTGCACCAGCGCGTATCGCAGGTACGTCAGGCGTTCCGGATGCGGTGTGACCAGCCGCTGCGTCAAAATGCGCGGCTCGATTTTCTCCGCGCCAACTTTTTTCCCTGTCTCCAGGGAGCGCACGCCCTTCATGAGCGCTTCCTTGAAGGTGCGCCCAATGGCCATGGCCTCGCCCACGGATTTCATCTGCGGCCCCAGACCCTCATCCGCGCCGGGAAACTTCTCAAACTGCCACTTGGGAATTTTTACGACAACGTAATCAATCGTCGGCTCAAAGCAGGCAGGTGTCTTGCGCGTGATGTCATTGGGGATTTCATCCAGCCGGTAACCCACCGCCAGTTTGGCGGCAATTTTGGCTATCGGGAAACCCGTTGCTTTGGAAGCCAGCGCCGAAGAGCGGGAGACACGCGGGTTCATCTCGATTACTACCATCCGCCCGTTGGAAGGATTCACTGCAAACTGAATGTTTGATCCGCCGGTCTCTACGCCCACTTCGCGGATTACTTTGATGGCAGCATCGCGCATCCGCTGGTATTCGCGGTCGGTGAGTGTCTGCGCTGGGGCGACGGTGATGGAGTCGCCCGTGTGCACGCCCATCGGATCGAAGTTCTCGATGGAGCAGATGATGATGACGTTGTCTGCGAGGTCACGCATGACCTCCAGTTCGTATTCTTTCCAGCCCAGGACTGATTCTTCAATCAGGACTTCGTGCACCGGAGAGAGATCGAGCCCGCGCGCGACGATGTCCAGCAGCTCTTCACGGTTATAGGAAATTCCGCCACCCGTGCCGCCCAACGTAAACGAAGGGCGAATGATCACCGGAAAACCAATCTTGCCGGAAAACTCCAGCGCGTCTTTCAGGTTGTTGACCAGCGCCGAGCGGGGCACGTCCAGGCCAATCTTGATCATGGCGTCTTTGAACAGCAGGCGGTCTTCCGCCATCTTGATGGCCTGAAGCTGTGCGCCAATCAGCTCCACTCCGTATTTCTCGAGCACGCCGCTGTCAGCCAGCTCAACCGCGAGATTGAGCGCCGTCTGCCCGCCAACCGTTGGAAGCAATGCAAATTTTCCCGGAGCGCCGCTTTCGGCTGACATTTCGGCTTCAAGCCGAATGATCTCTTCCAGATAAGTCTTTGTAAGCGGCTCAATGTAAGTGCGGTCCGCCATCTCCGGATCGGTCATGATGGTGGCAGGGTTGGAGTTGCAGAGCACCACTTCAAATCCTTCGCTCTTGAGCGCTTTGCAGGCCTGCGTGCCCGAATAATCAAACTCTGCCGACTGCCCAATCACAATCGGCCCCGAGCCGATGATCATGATCTTCGAAATGTCATTTCTGCGAGGCATTTAAAAAAGGTGCTGGCTACTAGCGATTTAGCCTTTGGCCCTTAGCCGTTGGCCTTTGGCTCGGCGCTTCAAGCACTTGATCCCATCTCTTTTCACCCATCAGTTCATCAGTGTTAATCAGTGGTAAGAAGTTTCCCGATCACGCAGCGATCACGTTGCGATCACGCGCGATCACGTGCGATTCTTCCATTCTTCCATCATCCGCAAAAAATCTTTGAACAAATAATGCGAATCATGAGGCCCTGGCGACGCCTCCGGGTGATACTGCACGCTGAACAGCGGCAGACTGCGATGCCGCAGGCCTTCCAGCGTGCTGTCATTCAGATCGATGTGCGTCTTGATGACCTCTGACTCCTTCAACGAATCCGGATCAACGGCAAAGTTATGGTTGTGCGCTGTGATTTCAATTTTTCCCGTTTCCAGCTGCTTCACGGGATGATTGCCCCCGTGATGGCCGAACTTCAATTTGTAAGTCTTGCCGCCGAGCGCCAGCCCGATCAACTGATGTCCCAGACAGATGCCGAAAATTGGAGTCTTCCCCATCAGCTTACGAATGTTTTCGTACGCATAGGTGCAGGGCTCAGGATCACCGGGGCCATTGGAAAGAAACACGCCATCAGGATTCAACGACATCACATCTTCAGCGCTGGTCATGGCCGGCACCACGGTTACGCGGCATCCCTGATCGGCCAACATGCGCAGGATGTTCTGCTTGATCCCGTAATCGTAGGCCACGACGTGCTTCTGCGCGGGAGCGTCCTTTACACCTACAATTTCCGTCGGCTCGTGCGAGCGCGTTCCCGTGTCCCAGTGGTAGCGCTGCTTGGTGGTGACTACTTTCGCCAGATCCGTGCCATCCATCTTTGGGATGGAGCGCGCCTTGGCCACAAGTTTTTCCGGGTCGCTCTCAATGGACGAAATCACGCCCCTCATCACGCCTTTAGTGCGCAGGTGGCGTACCAGCGCGCGCGTGTCAATGTTCGCGATGACCGGGATCCTGAATTTTTCCAGGTACTCGTCCGTCACCTGCTGGGAGCGCCAGTTGGAGCTGATAGGCGAGAACTCGCGCACGGCTAGGCCTTCGATGTAAGGCCGCGTGGCCTCATTATCGTCGGGATTGGTGCCGTAATTTCCTATCTCAGGGTTGGTGAGGACGACAATCTGCCCGGCATAAGAAGGATCAGTGAAAATTTCCTGGTAGCCGGTGATGGAGGTATTAAAAACGACTTCCCCGTAGCATTCGCCTTTCGCGCCGTGACCTTTACCGCTGAAGATCCGTCCATCTTCCAGCGCAAGGATTGCTTCCATTGCTTCTCCGGGGATTGGATTTTATAGATTTTAGCATGATGCTAAGCAAGTTCGTTGCTGTGGAAAACGCGCTCTAATCCTTAATATCGATTCGCGTTCAGTCGCGTTAATTCGCGGCTAAATTGGTTTACCCGCGTTTCTCTGCGAAATCTGCGGCTTCCTCGGCGGCCGGCTTATAGAAGCCTTCACTCTCAAACCCAAACACCCGGTTGGACCGCGAACGATAGTTCTCCCAGGCAATGGCCGCGCCCAACTCCACCAACTGGGCCGTGGAGAAGCGTTTTTGCAGGCGCTCGCGCAATTCCGGAGTCACTCGTGCCGGTGTTGCCGTCATCGCATCCGTCAGTTCCAGCACCAGCTTTTCGTCGCTGCTGAAAAGATCGCTCTGATCCCAATAGTTCAAGTTGCGAAGCTGGTCGTCCGTGATTCCCTCTCGTCTGCCTCCGGCAGAGCCGATATCAATTCAAAACGGGCATTCCACCAGCTTGGCCACGCGCACCTGGGCCAGCGCTTTCAGTTTGGCTGGAACAAGATTGGTTTTGTCCAATGCCCGGCTGAACTCCGCGTAAGGAATCAGCACGCCCGGATGGGTCTCCAGCGTCTTCAATGGAGCAATGTCTTTGCCTAAATGTTTACGGGCAGATTCCTTGATCAGCTCGACTTTGGCTTGCTCAAACATGGAGGGCACCTCTTTCCGTATGACATGTTATTGATGAACAGCCAATTACTCAAGATTCGCAATATAGCGGGCGCTGACTGAGACACGGTGCGGCCATGCCGGCGCTGCTGCCTCGGTTGAGTCGAATGTGCGCGGGCTGAGTGCTGATTGCTGAGTGCGGGGTGCTGTTAGTGCAGCAGCCCGAGTTTATCCATCGGCCAATAGCCAAAAACGGCTTTGCCGTAAATGTAGGCGCGCTGTACCGGACCAAACTCGCGGCTGTCGTTGGACATGCAGCGGTGATCGCCAAGGACAAAATAGCTGTCCATCGGAACTTTGATCTCCGGATAAGATCGCGAGTCCATGTACTCTGCCGGAACGTAATCTTCCGAGATCAAGCGTCCATTCAGATAGACCTGGCCATCAAACACGCGGATGCGATCGCCTGGGAGCCCAATCACACGTTTGATAAAACTCTTGTGAGGATCACGCGGGTAGCGGAACACAACAATATCGCCCCGCTGAATGTCCTCCAGCCGATACGCCAGCTTGTTGATGAAAATCCGCTCCTGATCCTGCAGGCCCGGTTCCATGCTGCCGCCTTCCACCTTCACCGGCTGGTAAATGAACAGAATGATGAACAATATGATCGACAAAGAGAAGAAGAGATCGCGGCTCCAGGAATGGACCAGAGGCGAGCGCGTTGCTGGTTTCTCCGGCTCGGTGGCCAAGGCTGTCTTCTCGTCTGGCATCTTTACTGCTGACTATTATACGTAAGATGCCCGTTCTGGGGTTTTTGGCACGACGAGCTTTTTTCTGGTCAGATCGTTCTACGTCGTCCATGCAATCGTCGGGCTAGCAGGGTGCTTTTCAGCTGTTGCCTATTGCCTATGGCCTGCCCTACGTCAGCCCGTACTTCTTCATCTTGTAGCGCAAGGCATCGCGGCCGATGCGTAACTGCCGCGCTGCTTCCGATTGATTGCCTCCAGCTTTTTCCAGCGCATTGGTAAGCAATTGCTTTTCGTGTTCCTCCAGAGACAGAGCTGCTTTCACAGCCGCTTCCTGAGTCGCCGCAGCACCGGCCGATTTTGCGCTCTCTGGAGCAATGGCGACGCCTTGCCGTAAATGCTCAGGCAGATCCGTGACGTCAATGGCATCGCCCATGGCCATCATGGAGGCGTGCCCAATCACGTTTTCCAATTCGCGCACATTGCCAGGCCAGGTATGCCGCGCGAGCACAATCTCTGCCCGCCGGGTGAGGCCTCGTATCTGCTTGCCGTATTGCTGCGCGAATTTTTTGACAAAATGATGGGTTAGTAAAGGCAAATCCTCGCGGCGCTCGGCCAGCGCGGGCACGTGGATCTCGACCATGGAAAGGCGATAATAGAGGTCTTCCCGGAACTGCTTTTCACTGATGGCCTTGCGAAGGTCTTTATTGGTGGCGGCCACCACGCGGACATCCACTTTACGCGGCGTGAGCGATCCTACGCGCTGCACCTCCTGGTTCTGCAGTACGCGCAGCAATTTGGCCTGTGTAGCGATCGGCATATCGCCAATCTCATCCAGGAACAGCGTGCCCTCATTGGCATGTTCCACCAGGCCGGGCTTATCGCGATCGGCGCCGGTAAAAGCGCCGCGCACGTGGCCGAAGAGTTCGCTTTCAAACAGTGTTTCCACCACGGCGGAACAATTCAGGACAACCAGCTTCCCCTTTGCCGGACTCAGCCGGTGCAGCGCCCGTGCCACCAGATCTTTCCCAGTACCGGTTTCGCCGGTTACCAGCACGGCCCGATAATGTGGCGCAATGCGCTTGATGCGAGAGAACATCTCCCACATCTGCGGACTGCGGCCCACCATGCCTTCGAACTGGGCGGTGCGCAGAAGCTCATCATCCACGTCCATGATCTGCTGCCGTTGCACCGCGCTATCGATCAACCCCCCCACGCGCTCACGCAGAACGGTGACTGAAACCGGCTTGTTCAGATAATCAGCAGCGCCTTTGCGGATGGCCTCCACTGCGGTGTCGCTGGTGTAGTGGGCGGTCATGAGTATGACGTCGATGGCGGGATCAAATTCCATAATCCGGCTGAGCACATCCAGTCCGCTCATGCGCGGCATCACCAGGTCCGTGACCACAACCTGCGGATGGTGTGTATACACCAGATCGATTCCCTCCTCCGGATCGGAGGCAGTGAAGATTCGTACGTTGTCGCGAGCGAGCGCTTCAGACACAAATTCCAGGCTGCGTGGATTGTCATCAATGATGACCACCGAAACAGATTTGCCGCTGTGGGCCATTGCTTGTCATCTTAGCAAGCAACCGCGCCGCCGATGAGGGCTTTCTTTCAAACGCGGATTTTGCACGCTCAGTCCTCGCATCGGACTCCTCAATACTATGTGGGCGAAGGAATGAAACAAGATGGTTTCCAAGGCTTGCGGTCGTTTACCGGATCACGCGCGATCGCGGCGATTCTTAGACCTTGGCCGGGTCGTTGAAATATTTATCGATGCGGCGTCCCACGCGCTCCCGTAGCAGGTGCAAAGATATGGGCTTTTTCAGGAAGTCAGTTGCGCCTTGCTCCAGCACCTTGGAAGGCGATCCACCGGACTCGCGCGCGCTCATAACAATCACCTCGATGGCTGGATCCAGTTCCTTGACCCGGTGGAGCACATCGATTCCAGTGAGTCCGGGCATGACCAGGTCCGTGAGAACAATTTTCGGCCGGTACATGGAGATGATGGCCAGACCATCCTCGGGTTTGTGGGCGGTAAAAATCTTAAGGCCAGGACGCGTAAGCGCGGTGGACAGAAATTCCAGACTGCGAGGGTTGTCGTCAATAATGACGATCGAGACAGAATGGTTATTGGCTGCCACGTCTTATTTCGCTCCCTGATCCCGGATTCGGACGTTGAAGTCTGGATTTCGTTGTGCATGTCGATTGCCATCCGGTGATGCTGAATTTCAGGTGGATGGGCGTTGCGCCTGCGCGATGGGACGCAGCCGCGCCGCCGCAGCTGCGCGTGATGGCGCAGCCATGGCCTATGTGGCACACTGTGGGCGCGAAAAACAAGGGTTTCTAGATTGGCACGGCGGTTGCATAGGAGAGGGGCAGAAATTATGAATTGTGGAGCCAGCACAATGCACACTGCCAAAGCAATTACCGATACTTATCCGCGCAATGGGAATAAGACTGTCATGCCCTTCAGCAATCTGAAAGGCGATGCTCGCGCCTGCCTCGACGCAATGGGAGTGCAGGTACACTACTCAACCGGCCAGAGATTGTTCGCCGAAGGAGAACGCTCCAGGCAAATCTTCTTTTTGTACAGTGGCCGCATAAAAGTTTCAGTTGCGTCCAGAGAGGGAAGAAGCGTCATTCTGCGCATCGCCGAGCCTGAGCAGATTCTGGGCTTGAGTGCAGCCATCAGCGGAAACGATCATGAGGTCACGGCTGAGACCATGGAACCTTGCATGGTAAAGGCCATTCCCACGAAAGATTTCCTGTGTTTTCTCGAGAACTATCCTGAAGCGGCCATGGAGGCTACGCGCTGCGTACTGCGCGAATACCAGACGGTATTCAACGAAGTTTGCCGGCTGGCCCTGCCCAGCACCGTTGCAGGACGTCTGGCAAATCTGCTGCTGGAATGGCGCAGAGCGCGCTTTCAGAGTGGCAGGCCCCGCGTCCTCATGACGCTGACACATGAGGAGATTGCGGGAATGACCGCGACCTCACGCGAAACCGTAACGCGCGTATTCAATCAGTTTGAGCGAGAGAAGTTGATCTCGATCAAAGGGGCGTCACTGACCGTGCTTCAGCCTGAAGCTCTCGAACAGATGGCAATGTAAGAAATGCGCTGATGCGATATTGGCTAAACGTTCGCCAAACGCTTTTCCTTGGCGGGGGAACGCGGCAGCCCTCGCAGCACGCGTTCTGCGGTGTTCAGATCATTGCTCAAAACTTTGGAAATGGCAAAGTACATTTCCGGATGTTGCTTTAGAACTTCCAGGAAGATCCCCTTGGGAATGCGAACGATTGCGCATTGCTCCACAGCAGTGGCGTCGATCTCGGGCTGCACGTTGGCAACAATTGCCCGTAATCCCAGGACTTTTCCGGGGCCCACAATGCTCAAACACAGGGCTTTGTCTCCCGCGGGCACAGCAACTTCTACACTACCCTGCTCGATAAAAATCAGGTGCTCCGGCATCGTCCCCTGGCTGATGAGCTTGGTGCCGGCTGGAACGGTCTCTCGATCTTCGCGCGTTGTTAGCTCTTCCACAACTGCGGGAGCGAGTCCGACATACAATTCATTTAATTCGATTCCGTCTGTCATGGATGCACTCTATATTTGTTCAGATTGGAAAGATGTGATGCGCATCACTGTTCAGCGTGATGGAGACATCTCTTCTCTCCGTAGCTGAATAATATTCATCTCGTATTGCGACAGACCTCGGCAGGCAGGCAAGTAGGATGACCCGTTTAAAACCTTGAAACATGGAACGTTGGGCCGTATCAGCAGCTCTTTTCTTTCGAGGACCCGATGACCCAATGCTCCGACAACCCAATTCCGGACACGACAACACACCCGAGTAGCGGCTTGCGTCTTTTTACGGACCGTCGCTCTCGGCGAAGCGATCTGCCTCTATGCAGCCATCTTCTCCAGGGCAGGCTTATTGGCGATGAACCAGGTAGCCCCCTTAATTCGCAACCACCCTTTCTTTCTGAAGTCAGCCAGCACTCTCGAGATGGTTTCCCGCGAGGTGCCGGCAAATTGCGCAATCTCTTCCTGTGTAAGCGTTACGCGAATGGCGATTTCATGCGGCTTGCGGCTGGACGTAGCGAGCGGCTGTAGCGACCACTTCAGCAGCAGTTTGGCCACTTTCTGCGGGACCGAGTGTGACAGCCCCAGAGAACGAATTTCGTCATACGCGCACTTGCAGTTATGGGTGAGTTGATGCGCAACTTTCATCCCAACTTCAGAGTATTGATTAACAAAGCGGATAAAGTCCTGGTGCGAAATAAAGTTTGCCTGCGTGGGTTCCAGAGTTTCGATGGTGGCTTCATACGGGCTTCCCTCCATAACAGAGGTCAGGCCCAGGACCTCGCCCGGTTCAGCAATCCGCAAAATAACCGTCTTGCCGTCGGCCGAAGTGGTTGAAACCTTGGCTCTTCCAGTACACAGCACAAAAATACCGCGGGGTGGCTGTCCCTCCAGGCACAGGAGCGCGCCTTTGGGATACACCGCCGTGGCTTTGATGTCCTGCAGGCCCTTCATGGCATCACCGGACAGGTGGCAGAAGAGCCTTTCTTCCTTAAAAGGGCACTTGAGGCAGTTCTCAACGATATGAAAGTCGTAAGCTCGGCTCATAAAGAGCTCCCTCGATAATAGGATAGGCCCGGACGTCACACCGCAGATGTGACGTACATCACACTCGTTTAGCCCAGGCTCTTCCTGGCAAAATGCTCGAAATGGCCACAGCCAGCTCTGAACGGTGCGCAGGTGGCCTCATTGCTTTTTAAAGCAGCGAACGTCTAACTAAATGTGACAAGCAACTCTATGAGTCGGCCCATTGGCAAGACAGGGCTAATAATCGCAGCGGGATTGATCCTGGCTCTGTCCCTGGTGGCCTTTGTCCGATCCGATCGGCAGACGCCAGCCTCGCCACTGGCGCTCAGTCCATGCAATTTGCCCGGAGTTGCCGGCCCGGCGCGCTGCGGCACATATGAAGTTTTTGAAGACCGCGCGGCGAAGTCCGGACGCAAGATCAAGTTGCATCTGGTAGTGCTTTCAGCCCAGCGCACGACACCGGCGAAGGATGCAGTTTTCCTCTTGTCCGGCGGCCCGGGAACAGCGGCAACTCAGCTGATCGGCGAAGCAGGAAGCTTAGGACCGCTGAGCGGTATGAGATCTAACCATGACATGGTCTTTGTAGACCAGCGCGGCACCGGTAGTTCCAATCCACTGAAATGCGATATTGGAGATGATCCTGAAGACCTGGAGAGCTTTTTCGGTGAGCTTTTCCCCGTGCAGAAAATCAAAGCCTGCCGGCAGAAGCTGGACTCCATCGCCGATTTGAGAATGTACACCACGCCGATGGCAATGGACGATCTGGATGATGTCCGCGCGGCACTTGGCTACGACAAGATTGACCTGGTGGGAGCATCGTACGGAACCATCGCGGCACAGGTCTATATGCGCCAGCATCCAGACCATGTCCGGGCCGCGCTGCTTGTGGGAGTTGCCAGTCCCGGCATCAAACAACCATTACTCTTTCCCAAAGCAGCACAACGCGCTCTGGATTTGCTGTTTCAGGACTGCGATGCCGATTCTGCCTGCCACGCCGCGTATCCCAACTTGAGTGATGAATTCCGCCAGGTGCTTGCCCGTTTTGATAAAGGACCGATTCAAGTTGAGCTCGTCAATCCCAAGACTCATGAAAAGCAGCAGGTTTTACTGGCCCGAGGCAACTTTGTCGAGCATCTTCGGCTTCTTCTGTACACCACCGGCTCAGGCCGCTTTGTTCCGCTGATCATTCATCGAGCCTACCAGAACGATTACGCCCCGTTTCAATCGGCCGCGCTGGCAATGAACGCCGGCGGGGACATCGCGCGGGGAATGTATTTTACGGTGACCTGTTCTGAAGGGGTACCGTTTATCTCTGACCAGGAACTGGTGAGCGAAACCCAGGGTACCTTTGTGGGTGAGTATCGAGTGCTGGTCCACCGCGAAGCCTGCAAACAGTGGGTCAGAGGCGCAGTCCCGGCAAGTTTTATTGAGCCGGTAAAATCATCGGCGCCGGTGCTCATGATTTCGGGAGAACTGGACGGATCCACTCCACCCTGGTTTGGCGAGTCAGCCGTGAAGTTTCTGCCCAACGGACGCCAGCTCAGGATCCGCAACTATGGCCATCAAATGGACAGCCCATGCGTCTGGAAGATCATGAACGAGTTTATGGAGAAAGGTTCTGCTGATGGGCTGGATACGGGCTGCACTGCATACATCAAACGTCCGTCGTTCGCGATGCAAATGCCCAAAAGTTAGGGGACAGAGAACATGCAACAGCGAGAGATAGACGACGATCCTCCGCCGCAGTTCCGCTCGCGCTGAGAAGCTTGATGCCGTGTACTGTTTACTTTCAGACTGCGGTCTCACGATCGTCCGGAGGCCGCTGCTAGCTTAACTTGCTGCGAAACTGGGCTGAGGCGCTCGGAATGAAGAGCATGAAAGTGCCCACGATTTCAAGGATAGGAATCGCAGCACCCAGCAAACCCCGAATGCCCGGGCGTCCGAAAGTCACGGCTGCTACTCCCGGCGACAGAACGAGCGCTGCAAGCTCGAGGACAACGAGAACGAGAAGCAAGATTCGTGCCCAGTTGCGGCCAGCCGCGATCCTGGAGACAAGCAAAGCTGACAACGCTAGAACGATCACCGGAAAGGCAATGCTGCTGTTGGGATCAGACTGGGTATTCAGCCAGAGCAGGAGCGTATCGATAGCTTGAAATGCCACAGAAAGCCAAAGCAGGTTGATTCCCAAATTAGACATAATATATAGCACCTATTCGTTGTCTTAATTGAGCTTCCAGGATCCAGATTTTCCTGTGAAGAGCGCCAGTTTAATAGATTACGAAAGGCTTCCTTCCCTTGGTCGGGTTCGCCAGGCTTCCCGCCGCGCGTGTGTCGCCGATGGAGGGACTGGGACGGCGCAAAAACAAGTGCCGATTTCAGCTTTAAATCAATGAGCGGCGGATCGGCGGCCGAGCTTAAGAAGAGCGGGCAGCTCAGCTACGGAGTTCAAGGTGAAAAGCGCCTTATCGGGATGGGCGGCATTGAATTCGCTGCGGATGCCTACAAAAGAAACGCCGGCTGCGTCTGCCATTTCACGATCGCTAAACCAATCTCCGATGTAGACAGCTTCTTGCGGCGCTAACTTGAGATGATCGAGAACACGAATCAGCCCTTCGGGTGACGGCTTGGGTTTCTGCACGTCCTCACCCGTCACTACTACCTGGAAAAACTGCGAGATACCAGTACTCTTGAGGTCGCGGGTAACGCGCGCCTTCGAACCAGATGTAACCAGAGCAAGGTGATGAGTCTGCCGGAGTTGCAGCAGCGTGTCTTTTACTCCGGGAAGAAGCTGGGCTTGATGTTTGGCAGCCTGCGACCGCCACAGCTTGCTGGCTGCTTCCCAATGGTCTGGCTGGATGCCGAGAGCACCGTAGGTCTGGTTCCAGTCGGCTGAGTAGGCTGCACGAAATGCTTCCTCGGTGATCGTGATATCGAAGTGCGCGCACGTCTGACGGTAGCTCTCGAAGTGGATGGAAAATGAATCAAGCAGGGTGCCATCCAAATCGAAAGCCAGCGCTTTTGGCGGCAACGTTCCAGAGACACGCATAGGCATACAAAACCCTACCACGATCCCGCAGAGCGGGAATGATTTAATGATTAGAGGTTGCCGCTGATTGTTTCACGGTGTGGCAGCAGCCCGCTGTTTGTCCGGCACTGATTCGCGGTCCAGCTCTTCAATGTTGACGTCCCGCGTCTCACGAACGAAGAGCAAAGCCAGCATGGCAACAACGCAATAGACCGCGTAGACAATGGGAACAAAATGCCATTTGTGAGCTACATCCTTGCCAATAAGGCCGGCTAAGACCGGAGGAGCGATCATTCCACCAAAGATGGCGGACAAGCTGTAAGAAATGCCAGTCCCGGAATAGCGGAACCTTGTGGGGAAGCTCTCCGCGGTCAGAATCGGGGCCAGGCCGTGCAAAATGCCGATGCCAAAAAAGGTTATCAGAAACTGCAAGATCACCATGAGCATAAGCTGCTTGTCCAGAATCGCGCGCACATAGGCATACGAAAGCAGGGTAGTGCAGGCAATGGCAATGTAAGCGACGATGCGCCGCTTGAACAGATCAGCCCACGGCCCGCTAAGGATTACCCCCAGAATGTCCCCAAATCGGCTGATCAGCAGGATGGTTGCAGTCGTCTCCAGTGGGATGCCGGCAAATTTCATGAACGAGATAGAGTAGGTTCCGCTCACGTAGCCATCCATCTGCTGGAATGCTGATACCAGCGCCAGCAGGATGATGGGAGCCGCGAACTTCTTAAACACGCTGAAGCTCGGCATGCGGGCAAGCTGTTCCCGCTGGCGAAGCCGCTCGAACAGAGGCGAATCGGCAAGCTTGTAACGCGCCAGCAGCGCCGGAATCACGATCACGGCGGAAAGCAGCATTCCTATCCGCCAGCCGGTGGTGTTGAAAGTTTTGCTGAAGATTTTCACCGTCGCGTTGGCGGCAATTGCGCCCAATGGAATGCCAAGATTCGCCAGAGACATCCAGAACGCTCGCGAGCGCCGCTTAGCCCCGAATTCCGCCAGCAGCGCGGATGCGCCGCCAAACTCGCCGCCCAGCCCTATCCCTTGAACGATTCGCAGCACCACCAGAAGAACCGGCGCGGCAATGCCCAGCCTGGCATAACCGGGCAAGAGGCCGGTAAGAAATGTAGCCACGCCTACCACCAGAATGTTGATCAGGAATGAATACTTACGGCTGGTGCGGTCCCCGAAATGGCCGAAGATGAATGCGCCCAGGAGCCGCGCTGGAAACCCTGCTGCAAACGCGAGATAAGAAAACACCAGAGCCTGTGTTGGCGGAAGGTTGGGGAAGAAAACTGTCGGAAAAACGCTGGCTGCGGCGAATCCGTAAAGAAAAAAATCATAGAATTCGACCATCACCCCCGCTGTTGCGGAAAACGCGAGGACGATGAGCGTCCGTGTATCGACACTCTGGCCGGATCGCTCGGAGAGCTGTTCGCTGGTCACCAAAAGACCTCAGTTTTTGAGGACAAAGCTTAGAGCAGGGGTTGGGAATTAGCAAGGCATTTGACAGCTTAAAGGTATTTTT
>DATDNH010000466.1:0-3862 GCA_036518395.1 Candidatus Angelobacter sp.
GCCGAATACAAGAAGAAGATCGCGCAGTTTCTTACAACTTCGGCAGAGTACTTCAAGGTGGATGCCGGCGACGGTGTCATGGTGGACGGCTGGATGATTAAGCCATCCAACTTTGATCCGGCAAAGAAATATCCGGTCCTGGTGAACATCTATGGCGAACCGGCGGCGCAGACCGTGGCCGACCGCTGGGGCGGCAACGGCACGCTCTTCCACCGCTACATCGCTTCGCTCGGATACCTCGTTGTCAGCTTCGATAATTCCGGCACGCCCGCGCTACGGGGCCGCGCGTGGCGCAAGGCCATTTATGGCGATGTCGGCGTTCTCTCGTCCAGGCAGCAAGCACAGGCTCTTCGTTCGCTGGGCAAGATGGATGCGTTCGTCGATTTGGATCGCGTCGCCGTGTGGGGTTGGAGCGGCGGCGGCACCAACACTCTTAACCTGATGTTTCGCTCGCCCGATCTTTACAAGGTTGGGATGGCCGTGGCGCCGGTGCCCGACCAGCGCCTGTACGATTCGATCTACCAGGAACGTTACATGGGTCTGCCCAAGGACAACGCGGAGGGCTACAAGCAGGGCTCGGCGATCAATTTTGCGGCCGGATTAAAAGGCCATCTGCTGATTGTGCACGGCTCTGGCGATGACAACGTTCACTACCAGGGGACGGAATTGCTGGTGAACAAGCTCATCGAACTGGGGAAGCCGTTCGACTTCATGACCTATCCCGATCGCACTCACAGCATCAATGAAGGCCCGGGCACGAGCGTGCACCTGTATCACTTGCTCGCCAGGTACCTGACCGAGCATCTCCCGGCCGGAGCGCAGTGAGTCAGGCAACAGGCAATAGGCAACAGGCAATAGCGAAACCAAAATCAACGGCGCCCACCACAGAGGACACAGCGTAGCGAAGCCACAACCAAGACCATTTGGCCGCGAATAAGCGCGAATGAACGCGAATTGGGTAGAAAGAGAAAAACTCAGAACCCACCAGGAACACACGGAGTTACGGGCGTACGGAGAAAATGGGAAAGATCAAAAGCAAAACAATTGAATTAACGCGAAGTCAAGAAATGGAAACGACAGAAAGCGATGAAGATTCGTGCGAAAAAAAGGAAATCCGCGATTTGTAATACAGAGCAACTTGACGGGTAAAAGCGGTGAGCCGCGCTGACGCGCGTCTCAGAGACGTAGCAATGCTACGTCTCTACGTCATATCTTTCGATTGGGCCACACCTTTGCTGGAATTGCGATAGGCAATAGCAAAGACCAACGCCAAAACCTGGCCCCTGGGCGAAAGCGCAGCAAATCCGCGTTAGACGCTCAAACTGTCGTAGACATACTGCGCAGTCACATCGAGTACGGCAGCCGGTGTGGTCGGCGCTGAGATCAGCGAAGTTAATTGATCGTGGAGCCGATGTCCTTTCAAGGTAGCAGGGGCATTGTCATCGGGCACGTAGGTGCGTCCATGCTTCTGCATCCATGCTTCCCAAATGCGGTCCACGTTGCAGTGATTCAGGAAAAATACAGGATCGTTCGGTGAAGTCGCCGGACTCATGTCGCCTCCGATGAACACATGGACGCGGTTGTGCAAGGCTGGCCCGTTCGGCCATCCTTCCAGCAGATTGCGGAAGCCAGACGACCCTCTGGACCAGGGGGCGGCGTCGTAGGGATTGGTGTTCAGCGCCGCAGAAGTATTCGCCTTCGTGGGCAGCGTTTGAATGTCCTTTGCCAGCTCGCGAATCAAGCCGCGATCCGCTTGCTGCAGCATCGCCGATGACAGACTTTCAACCTTCACTCGAAACGATTGTGGAGTAAACGGACCGTTCGAGACAGGATTTCCATTGCCTCCCAGGAAGGCAGCGGTCCAAAGAGTGGCTGTCGGCTGCTGCTGCTGTGGAAGTTGGCCATCTGCGGCCCAATCCCAGTAAGGCAATCCAAAATTGTTGTCTTGCAGTACGCGTTGAAGATTCAACTCAAGCTGGCGCAGCATGAAGCGATGCCAGGGCAAGAACACCGGGCCACCGTGCGCAGAGTTGCGGCTGAATTGTCCGGTAGGCGTAAAGGTCATCATCGCCACGTGATGCCAGATGACAAAGAGATCATAAGTGCTGACCTTAGTTGCGCGTCCCGGGATTCCAAAGTTAGTGGTAGTGGGCCCGGGGAATTCATTCTTGAGAAAAATCACACCCCTGGCATAATTCCGGCAGGCATTGGCAGTAGTAACTACATTTGGACGAGTGACGGCCATGGCGAGTCTTGTTATCTCCCTTTCCGCGCTGTGCGCTTAGTGGACTTCGAGGCCTTCTTGACCGGCTTGGCTTTTGGTTTAACTTTCGACTTGGACTTTGGTTTCCTGGCTTTCATGCCGGTCATCATCATTCCGCTGTGACCATGTGCGCCGTGGCCATGCCCGCCTTGACCGGTAAAATCCTGCGGGAATTCGTCAATCAGTTTCTTGACGAAATTCATTGGCGTAGTGAACTCGTAATTCGGAAGCGCGTGGCTCTCGACGTGGCCTTCGCTGTCGACGCTTAGGTGGCCCATGAGCGGAGCGCCATCCACCTCAATGTGATACGTCGTGCGGATCACAATCTGGTGGCCGTTATACTCCTCGGATTCGACCCCTCCTGGATCGCCATGATGCATCTTCATGGCTGCTTTCGCCGCCGGCACATTCTTTTTGACGAAGCTGGCGATTGACTCAAGCGTGGGTAGTGCTTCTGGGCGTGCACTCATATATCCTCCTTTGCGCGAAGGGAACCCACGTCCTTCGCGTTGCCTTGATATCTTACAAATCATATTTCTAAATATCAAAACATTTCGGGACGAGCTGCAATAAGTTTCAAATCGGGGAACAACAGAGAACGATTTTAGAACTTTGGAATTAATCCCGATGTAAAGCGCTGGATTATGGCACTGCTTTTGCTCTTGCCGAGAACATTCTGCTTGAGCCAAATGCAACCGGTAAAATGCCGAAGGAAGTGAGCTGGGAGATCCAATCAATGCCAGGTAACGGTAAGGTTGCTTTGGTCACGGGCGCAGGCAGCGGTATCGGGCGTGCCGTTAGCCTCGCGCTGCAATCTGCTGGATATTCAGTTGTGCTGGCGGGACGCAGACGGGCAGAGCTCGAGAAGACGGCAGCATTGGCGGCGTCCGGTGTTCGCCAGATGCTCGTTGTACCCACTGATGTCAGCCAGCCTGATTCAGTCCAGGCAGCATTCACGAAAACAAGGGAAGCTTTCGGCCGCCTGGACCTTCTCTTTAACAATGCCGGAATCAACGCTCCCAGTGTCCCGATGGAAGACCTCGCATACGAAGACTGGACAGCGGTTCTGGGCGTTAACCTTACTGGAGCGTTTCTCTGCGCGCAGGAAGCAATCAGATTGATGAAGGCACAAAAACCACGAGGTGGACGGATTATCAACAACGGCTCAATCTCCGCACACGCGCCCCGGCCTGATTCAGCGCCTTACACGGCAACAAAGCACGCAATCACGGGACTGACAAAATGTATCGCGCTCGATGGCCGCAAGTATGACATTGCGTGTGGGCAAATCGACATTGGCAATGCAGTCACCGAACTGACCGAGCGCATGGCGGTAGGTGTACCTCAAGCCAACGGTACGCTGGCGCCTGAACCTCGGATGGACGTAACCGATGTTGCCAGGGCGGTCTTATATATGGCGAGCCTGCCGTTGGACGCCAATGTGCTGTTTATGACGGTAATGGCGACGAAGATGCCGTTTGTCGGACGGGGGTGAGAGTTCAGGCAACAGGCCACAGGCAACAGGCAATAGCAAATTAGGTGACAGGTTACAGGGGACAGGTTACAGAAAAACAGAAGTCAGGAGTCGAAGTAAGAGAG
>DATDNH010000467.1:0-8213 GCA_036518395.1 Candidatus Angelobacter sp.
ATCCCCGTTGGGCTACACCAACTGTGGAACTGCTGTAAGTTCAAAAATTCGGGTCTAGTCCAGATTTTCGTCTACTGGGCTGCCGCTGACAGACATCTCGCCATTCCAGCGACTCTCTGACTGCAGATGAAGATCAAACTGATCGAGGACGCGCATGACTGTCTGGCCGACAATGTCGTCAACTGACTGCGGATGAGTATAAAAGGCAGGAACAGGCGGGAAGATGACAGCGCCCATGCGGGAAAGCTTGAGCATATTGTCCAAGTGGATCTCGCTGAGAGGCGTCTCGCGAACTACCAACACCAATTTGCGGCGTTCTTTCAACACTACATCGGCGGCGCGATGCAACAACGTGCTACCGGAGCCGTGAGCAATTTCCGCCAGTGACCTCACGCTGCACGGGCAGATGACCATGCCTCGCGTGACAAAAGAACCGCTGGCAATGGCAGCGCCCTGGTCCTGCGGCGCGTAGCAATGGGTCGCCATGCGCTGCACCTGCTCCAGCGTGTAAGGAACTTCATGCAGCAGAGTACGCGCTCCCCACTTTGTGAGCACAAGGTGGGATTCTACGCGTAGTTCCTGAAGCGCTTGCAGGAGTCGAACAGCGTAAATCGCGCCGGTGGCGCCGGTGACGCCAACGATCAACCGGCCCGGGTCGCCGCCGCGCGCATTGTTGCCCGCATGGACCATTCCTCACAATGATACAGAGTGGAGTCCAATGCGTATACCGAGTGACTTTCTGGGCCGCTAATGGCTTGCTGTTCCCGACAGTTGCTCGCGCAACGATTCTTCCTGCTCCCTGAGTTCGGGTGTCTGGTTCGCGCCGCAGCCCTCGCCAGCTTCAAACATCTGGCGAATTTCTACTTCAGCCCCGCCGTCGAAGGGAGCACGCTTCAGCCAGTCAACGGCTTCGTCCATTGAGTTAACCTTCCAAATCCAATAGCCGCCGACCAGGTCCTTGGTCTCAGGGAATGGTCCATCGATAACCGTTCGTGTCTTTCCAGAGAATTTGACGCGTACTCCCTTGGAGCTTGGGTGGAGGCCGTCGGCAGAGAGCATCACGCCGGCGTTTACGAGCTCCTGATTGAATTTGGACATTTCTGTGATTAGCTCCCTGCTCGGCAGAGCGCCTGCTTCAGAATCTTGATTTGCCTTAACCAGAACCATGACTCGCATGGTCGCTTCTCCTTATGACGTAAGTTAAACGGTTTACGGAAGATGGAGAGACGGTGCTCCACCCCGCCACGCCAAAACCGGGCGCGTCGGGGACCCCGGTGCTGAGCACCGTCTCTCCGCCTGGCTTATGCTGCTGTTTTCACTTGTGATCGGAATTGCTTGGTAAATTGGCGCATCACTTCGAGATGACCCGGCGAACGCTTCTCAATCCAGGTTTCGTAGCGCTTGGCGGCTTTTTCCACATGAGCGAGGAACAGCTGGTTCTTCCACTGCTGGCGCCCCTGCTGGAGGGTCGGCTTAATACGCTCCCAAACGGCGAAAAATTCTCCGTTGGTCTCAAAGAACAGGTCCTCATGCAGCAGCCCGTAATTGAGCATCGCACAGGTCTGGTCCCAGTAGCTGATCACCATCATGAAGAACGTGCCATTCTCGCTTGCAGGTGGCGCGATGCGCATCGCCTCTTCCAGTGTGTCAGCAAAGTAATTTTGGAAAAACCAATCCCGTGCCTGCCGCAGCCGGGGCTCGCGACGCTCTTCATAGATTTGCAGTTGAAGTCGAGCCTGTTCGTAAGTAGGATTCGTTGCCATCTCTTCATTTCTCCTTTTCTTTATCAAGTATTTGGTTTTAAGTCGTTGAACTGGCCTTCACAGGTAAATCGAACGCCCTTGCACAAAATCGACCCTGCGTAAGGAAGATTTTTCGAGATTTGCGTTTATTTTTGTCCGCGCCCTCTGGCAATCAAGCTGCTTGCGCGGGAAACGCATGAAGTGTTAGCGAGTCTTTGTGAAATGCAATCTGAACGTTTAAATAGTCTAGAAGAGAAGTGATGCGTGAAAATGCAAGAACGGATGGCCGCGCAATGCGTGAAAAATCATTTCGCCGCTTTCACGAAAGAATTACTCTGGGCATGCGCCCCCAGCAGTGCTGCTTGAGCAAAGATGCTCGCGGGCTGACTGCTGAGTGCTGAACGCTAATTTTGTGGCAAATCGGGAAGATCAATCACAGGCCGTATCTCCACCGTTCCCTTGCGCGCTCCCGGAATCCGCCCGGCAATGGCAATCGCATCATCCAGATCTTTGGCATCAATCATGAAATAGCCGCCCAACTGTTCTCGCGTCTCGGCAAACGGTCCATCGGTGACCGTGCGCTTTCCGCCACGAACGCGAACACTGGTCGCTGTAGCCACAGGTTGCAGCGGTGAAGCAGATATGTACTGGCCAGCCGTCTTGAGCTGATGGCACAACTCCGTGGATTCGCCATAACACAGTTCGCGCTCGGATTCCGTCCAAGCTTGCTCGTCTGCGTAGATCAGTAGCATGTATTTCATTGCGGCTCCTCTATTAATTTATCGAACAGCGCAGGCATGAATCGACACCTCACCGCGAAAAAAATTAAAATCGGATATGGACCCGGCTGCCGCCGTTGAAGCGCTCTACCGCTCTGACTGGGGCAGAATTGTTGCCACGCTCATCAGGCTTCTCGGCGATTTCGACCTGGCCGAAGAGTACGCCCAGGAAGCCTTCGCCGCCGCTCTGGATCAATGGCCCGTCTCCGGTGTGCCTCAGTTTCCGCGCGCCTGGATTGTTCAAACCGCTCGCAATAAAGCGATTGACCGTCTGCGGCGGCAAACCAAGTTCGCGGAGAAGATCGAGCCCCAGCTTGCCTATGAGACGCAGCAGATCACACAAGCGCCGGATTACGAAACCAGTGACATTCCCGACGACCGGCTTCGGTTGATCTTCACCTGTTGCCACCCGGCACTGGCACAGGAGTCCCAGATCGCGCTTACCTTGAAAACCCTTTGTGGCCTGGAAACCGACGAGATTGCCAGGGCATTTCTCGTGCCTATACCTACTATGGCACAACGGCTGGTTCGGGCCAAACGCAAGATCAGGGATGCAGGAATTCCCTATGAGGTTCCCGAAAGCAGCGCCATCGCCGAGCGCCTCGATTCCGTGCTGACAGTAATCTATCTGGTCTTCAATGAAGGATATACAGCCACACGCGGCGAGCGGCTCATTCGTACTGATCTTTCGGCTGAAGCAATTCGCCTCGGGGGTCTGGTGGTGCAGTTGATGTCGCCACAGGCTCCGGCGGAAGCAGTTGGACTGCTGGCGCTCATGCTGCTCCACGACGCACGGCGAGAGTCACGGGTGGATGCCGAAGGTGACATCGTGGTTTTGGAAGAGCAGGACCGCAGCCTCTGGAACCGTGACCAGATTGCCGAGGCGTTGTTGCTCGTTGCACAAGCGCTTCGCAGCGATCCGGGGCCTTATGCCTTGCAGGCTGCGATCGCTGCCGAACATTGCAAAGCCCGACGCGCGAAAGATACTGACTGGCGGCGAATTATGCGCCTCTATGATCAACTAGAACGCCTGCAACCTTCGCCTATTGTTTCGCTCAACCGCGCCGTGGCGGTTGCCATGGCAGAAAATCCGCAGTCCGGCCTGGCCATCATCGATGCAATTGCGACAGACGGCGAACTGGATAGCTACCATCTGTTTCATGCTGCTCGCGCTGACCTCCTGCGCCGTATTGGATCGCGTAATGAGGCAGCGGCCAGCTATTCTCGCGCATTGACGCTGGTGACGAATGATCGTGAGCGCAGGTATCTGGAGCGGCGCCTGCGCGAAGTGCAATAAAACGCTGCTGGCTTCGAGGTACTAGTCGAACTTAAGTAACGGACATCAGGTAACAGATGAAAAACTCGAGCGCGGAGAGGCTCTCTGCTCACGTCGGGGCCTAACCGAAGGCAGGGACCCCTCGCCGCACTCGAACTTAACAAGAACTCACTGGTAAGTAATGCTCCACTTATCCACCCATGCCGAATAGGAGTCGCCGTGGAAGTCTCCATCCAGTTGCATGGAAGCCACGAATTCGTGCGCCTTAGTGCTGCCCAGATTTTCCGGTTGCCACGTCTGGTCTACAACCACGTGGGTGTTGTTCACGTAAAAGTCCACATAGTGCACGTGGCCCAGGTCCGGGCGGGTGAAGTTGAAGATGAACTGATTAAACGACGGGCCATTGGGATTGGTGTTGGAAAAACGAACGCAGTGCGCCCCCGTCGATTTCCATGAGCCGCTCCCGGCATCCCACACGTTCCAGAAGCCGCCCACGAAACTACATTGATAGCTGTAGATAAATCTCGTATACGTGCCATCCGGGCAAGGTCCTGAGGTGCAGAATGTCTGATCAACCGTGAATTCCAACGCCTGGCTGCCGTTGATCCCTGCGCTATCCATGCCCACGGTCATGGCCAACGAGATATTCGTTGCAGCATCCGTGCCCGCATTAGGGACGCCATAGGTGCTCAGCTCGTTCCAGAACAGCGCGTTGCTGTAACAATCGGAGCTGCATCCGCTGATCAGTAGATCAAAGCGGATGGAAGTGCCGTCCACGGTGTAGTTGAACGGCGGATTCTCCACAATATTCGCGACTCCGGCCGTTGAAAATCCTTTCCCGCCGCTGCACGATGGGGTTGTGCAGTGTTGCCATTGCAACCTGCTGGTATCGTCAATATTGGAAAGAGTGTTCTGTCCATGCACGGCAAGCGGCGCCAGTAATAGGGCCAGAGTAAATACCAGTACGAATCGAAACATTTATTTCCTCTCATTCTTCAGGGGAATCCGTTTTGAGTAAGCGGGTAGAGGCTCGCCGGCAGGGTAAGAGCCTGCCTCTGCCGGCGGGTTGAGATTTAAATGTCAAGCCAACGAGAGCTCGTCTATCCACACCGAGTACGAATCGGGAGCGTTATCGCCGACCAGTTCGAAAAGTCGGAACAAAAGCCGGGAGAGACGTACTGCATGAACATGCATGGGGATCCTCTAGGGAAACGGGTGGCAGGTCCAACGATAGATAGCAGTCACGGGGACGCTGGGGAACATCCTCGACAGCACTGACCGCCCTCTTGTGTTGCAAGTGTGGTTCCAAAGTGGATTCCGTTGTGAATACAGCATCAACGCCGGTAACGCTGGGCAGACCGATGCAGCGCGCCACTCTCTTATGGCAGCCATAGTTCCATTGTGGGAATCTTTGTTCCATACGCTGGTGAGTCTCTGACGACAAAACTAACAGTAGAAACTTTTAGGCTGATAGTCGGCCCGAGTAGCCGGATCCAAATTTTGGCCTGTCCACAGGCGGCGCTCCAAAGTCTTATACTGCTGAGTATGGACAAAACTCAAAACACGCAGACCGCTCAGGAAGTTACGATCGTCGAATTCTCCGACGCCGGTGAGCGCCAGGGGACACTGAGAGTTCCCCGAATTGTGAAACCGGAAAAGGAGTGGCAAAAGGATTTGCCGGCAATGACCTGCCTCATCACCCGCAATGCCGGCACGGAGCGGCCTTTCACCGGCGAGTACTGGGACAACCACGAAAAAGGTCTTTACCGCTGCGTGTGCTGTGGCACGGCGCTGTTCATCTCGGACACGAAGTTTGAATCCGGTACTGGATGGCCAAGCTTCTGGCAGCCGGTGGCAGAGGAGAATATTGAGCTGCATGAAGACCGGAGCTACGGCATGAAGCGGACCGAGGTTACGTGCCGCCGCTGCGGCGCGCATCTCGGCCATGTCTTTGAAGATGGTCCTCGCCCCACGGGCCTGCGCTACTGCATGAACTCAGCTTCGCTCAAGTTCTGCAAGTTCTCCTGAATTTCCAGCTCAATCGCATCGCAGTCGGCGGATATAGTCGGATATACTGGGCCACCAGCAAACTAAACGGGGTTCATCATGAATGCGATGCGAATGAGAAATTCATTTTTAAGATTCCGCCTGTTTTGTGCGGCCCTGATGGCCGTTGCCGTGAGTGCGGCCATTCCTTCCCTAGCCGCTGACAAGCCGTCGAGTCAAAACAAGCAGATTGATCAGATCTTGAATGATGCGGTGAATCAGAAGAAGCTTGCGGGCGTCGTGGCGATGGTTGCGCGCGGTGACAAGGTCATCTATGAAGGCGCTGCCGGAAAGCAGGACAGCAGCAGCAATGTCCCGATCAGCGCCAGCACGATCTTCCGCATCGCTTCCATGACCAAGCCTGTAACCTCTGCCGCGGTCATGCAACTCGTGGAAAGCGGACGCGTGAAGCTCGATGAGCCCGTAGCGACTTATCTGCCTGAACTGGCGCAGCTTCAGGTCCTTGAAAGTGTGGATCCCAGCACGGGAAAAGCGCAGCTCAGAGCGCCGAAGTCGCCTGTCACCGTACGTCAGTTGCTGACGCACACATCCGGCTTCGTCTATGAGTTTTTTGATTCGAAGTTGCACAGTTACGTCGCCACCGGAGCAGTTCCCAGTGCCATGAAAGGCGGCGATGATTATCTGAAAGCCCCGCTCATGTTCGATCCCGGCTCGCAATGGGAGTATGGCATCAGCACTGATTGGCTGGGCAAACTGGTTGAAAAAGTAAGCGGCCAAAACTTGGAAGACTATTTCCACCAGCACATTTTTGAGCCGCTCGGCATGACGGACACATTCTTCAATGTTCCCGAAGAAAAACAAAAACGCCTTGCAGCTCTGTCGGTGCGTACGGCTGATGGTGGCCTGCAGCAGGCGCCAGCGCAGCCCCTCACGCCGGTACGCTTCTTCAGTGGCGGCGGAGGACTCTATTCCACCGCCGGCGACTACATGAAATTCATGCGCATGATCTTGAACGGCGGGAAGCTCGGCAAAGCGCGCATTCTCAAGAGCGATACTGTCGCCTTGATGGACCGCAACCAGATCGGAGAGCTGTCGTTGATTCAGTTGACCAGCCTGGCACCGCAGCTTGCCAAGAATCCGAGTCGCGTGCCGGGCGCCCCGGATAAGTTTGGCCTGGGATTCGGAATCAACTCCAAACCAGTTGATGGCGGGCGCTCCGCACAGTCACTCTCCTGGGCCGGAATCTATAGCACATATTTCTGGATCGATCCGGCGCGGAAAACCTGTGCGGTAATTATGACTCAACTTCTCCCATTCAGCGACGACGGCGCGGTTTCCGTGGTCGAGCAGTTCGAGCGCGCAGTGTACGCCGGCTTCAATAAAACATCTCCTCGTTAAGTAAGAACTGCGCAAGTCGTCGCTCCGTCGAGGCGCTGAGCTTCCCCCTGTCTGGTGCTGAGAATGCGAGTGGCGGGCGGCAGCATGGGACGACGGGCTCTGCTAAGGTCAAAAATACCGCTCCGGGCTATTGCGCTCTGTCCTCTTTTGGGAGTATCTTGATGCGGCAGACGGAAGTACCAATTCGGAGCCCGTTTTGGGAAACTGCCGAGCGTCCATTGTGAAAGGAGCAAACACAAATGAAATCAGGTCGGGTAAGTCTGGGCTTGTTCTGTTGTCTCTTTCTGCTCGTTTTGCCAATATTGGCCGCATCCCCTAAGCAGCAGCCTGCTGCGAAGGCAACCCCAACCGTGGGAATTTCCGTGAGTCTGCCCGATGGCTCGTCCGAAGTCGTCCCGGTGCAGAAGAGAGCCTCGAGCATCATTCCCACTCCTGGCGCCAAAGGCGTTTTTGGCGTACAACTCCAGCCTTATATGTCGGGCCAAAAGGTGGCGGTGAAAATCTCCGCCGTGACCGGCGATAACTGGACGGCTTCCCTGGGACCAACACTCCAGAAGGCCCATGCCAAAGCAACCAGAGCGCTTGGCTCTTATGTGATCGGCAAGACCGGCGATTCAATTCAGCTCGCCGACCTGGCAGAGTTCGGCCTGCCATCCCTGACATTGAAAGTCGTCAAGGCAAACCTGAGCGCTAAGTCCTGCTCCGGTGATGCGGACCCCTGTCTCCTGTGCGACAACGGTGATATATGCTGCTGGACGACCGTTGAGGAACACGAATATTGTTTGGCAGCTTGCGGCGGCGGAGTGAAGCCGCACGCAGCAACAAAGAAAAATCACTAGAGCTATCGAACAAAACCCGTGACACAGTTTCATCTCAACCAAATTCCCGGCTTCGAGGCGGAAAGGTTCTTGCGGCCGGGCTTTTTTCGCTTCAAACTTGCGGTCCTATTGATTGCCGGACTGGCGTTGAAACCAGGCTCTCCAGGGCTGCTCCTGAGTCAGACGACTGGTA
>DATDNH010000468.1:0-3848 GCA_036518395.1 Candidatus Angelobacter sp.
CTGTTGCTGTTCGTAGACTTGCGCGAGGTGATAACCAATCGTGGGCCGCTGGGCCAGCTTCCACGCGGCATCCAGATATCCTTCCGCTGGTTTTAGATTGCCTTTGCGAAAATGCACCCAGCCCAGCGTGTCCCAGAATGCGGCAAGCCTTTGCGTGTGGCTGAGATCATCCGCTGAAAGGCCGCTGAGCTGGACTTTCTGCGATGCGTCTTCCTCTTCCCGCACTGCCTCCTGCGAATAGCGCAGCGCGTCATCCAGCCGCTTGTTGGCTAAAGCGAATTGGTAGGCGATATCGTTCTTGATGAGAGCACCGGGAAAGAGCTGCAAGGCCTGCTCGAAGATCGCGTTGGCCTTCTCTTCTTCCTGATTCTGCAGATGTGCGTTTGCCAGCCCCAGAAGCATGCCGCCGTTTTTAGGATAGAGTTTTACCGCGGTCTCAAGATAAGGCACAGCTTCGCCAAAACGTTTCTGCTCGACCAGCAACACGCCGAGGTTGGTTGAAATTTCAGGCTCATCAGGAGCAACTTTGGCCAGGTTCTGCCACACGGCGATGGCGTCACTCCGATGCTCGGTTCCCATGAGAGCAAAGGCCAGCATCTTGTACGATAATGGCTGTTTCGGATCTGAATCCACAGCTTTGCGGAATGCGCTTACAGCCTCCTGGGAGTTTCCTCTCGCCATATAGAGATCTCCGAGGAAAAGCCAGTCGCGGGTAAACTTGGGATCCTCAGCCACGGCCCCTTCCAGTGCTTTTATGGCGTCCGGCATGGAATTGTTCTGCACGGCCGTTCGCGCCTGCTCCTCGAAGTCAAGCGCCTTGGAATTGCTGCTGGCCGGCAGGTCCAAGGCCCGGCCTATTAATGCGCGCGATGATGTCACCGGCGAATCTCCAGAAGCGATGGAGATGAACTGGTCATGGTCCTGACCGGCTCTTTCCGCGAACGTTTTGTAGTCTTTGACCTTGCTGCCTGAAAGCTCCGCAGTTTTCACCACAATGCGATAGCGCGCAACCATTACGTTCGCTTGCCTGCTGTATGTAGAGTGGTACTCAAGAAAACTCTCCTGAAAATCGCGGTTTGGCGGAACAACCGGAAGGTAGTTTTCCGGCAGTTCCAGTCTCGATTCGAAGTTGAACTCTCCCGGATCGCCCAGCCAGAGTTTTTCCGGCAAATTGCCGTCTTCTTCGAAGGGCAACGGAAGGACATTGGGCGACGGCGCCCTGACCCGATGGTTCGACCAGTCTGGATAATCTTTTCGATGGTAGGTATAGGTCAGGCGCAATGGAGTTTCTATGGCGTCGGGCATGGAGGCGGTTACATCGCTCACCTCGCCGGCAAAATTCAGCGAGTATGAAATCTGCTGGACAATCTCTTTCCAGTCCGCGCGCGAGCGTTGGCGAAGCGCAGCCCGCAAAATCACTTCCAGGTCGCCACGCAGCGTTTGCTCCACTTTGCCGGTAAGCGTGCCAGACTGGTCGAGTTTGGCATCCATTTTGAAATTCCACGAAGTTGAGAAGGGCAGAGTTGCGGGAGTGGCCAGCAGCGCAGGCGCTTTGTCGGAGAAAAGCACCAGCGCGAGTTTATCGCGCAAGACAGGAAACAAATAGCCAACCGGCGCGACTTCCGCAGTTGTGTCCAGCCAGAGAAGCTCTTTGCCGCGGGGAACAACGGTAATGAGGTGATCAAATTGGGAAGGCGAAGGAACATCCGGATCCAGCGCATGGGTGGTATGAATCAATGCCGCATAGCTGGGTAGATTCACGGCGGCCAGCAGCGATGCCAGCAAGGTGTGCTTGTCTTTGCAGTCACCATACTGGTTGGCCAGAACTTCGGCGGCGGAGTGTGGCTGGTAGCGGCCAATGCCGAAGGCGACTCCGATGTAGCGATACTGCGTGCTGACGTATTTGTAGATGGCCTGAATTTTCGCCGAATCGTCGGCCGCATTGCGCGTGAGCTCAGCGGCCCTGGCGCGAATTTCATTTGAAGGGACAATGCGATCACGCTGCAGGGAATCGTACCAGCGTCCGACTTCTTCCCAGCTTTGGAAGCTGCTGACTTGAACGTCAGGAGGAGGAAACTTTCCGTGAATCGCCAGGTCGGCCTGCTCCGTTTTCTTCTTTGTCTCATGTTGCAGATTGGAACGGGTCCAGGTGTAGACCCTGTTTTGACCTTCTTCTGAGACAGCAGGGGCCACACCCCGGGTTTTTACTTTTATTGCGCGCGCTCGTGGCACGGTGACTTGCAGCTTGTTTTCCAGAGTGATCTCGTCGCGTGGGAATTCATGCTCAATCCAGAACTGGCCCGGCACCAGGGGTCTGGTCATGTTCCAGTGACAGCGATATTCCAGAACATCGCCGCTGCTGAGGCCTTTCACCGCCAATTGCTTCTCGCGCAGATCGCTGTAGAACGGGGCCTCGCGTGTAACCTCGGTTGGCATGTCCTGGAGGTCATCGAGCGGCGTAGCTATGGTGGCGCCGTCAGGTTTGCGAACACGAACGTAATCGATGTCGACGGTTTCCGTTGCCTTCTCGTATACGAACGTAAGCAAGCCGTAGTGTTGCACGCCGGCGTCCGATTGAATGCGCACGCGCGCAGATAATTCACGCGTACCGGTTCCGTCGTTGTCAAATTTCCAGCTGTCGGTGTGCTGCTCCACCACAGAGGCTTCCGCCGAATAATCGGCGGACGGTGCAGGTTTCTTTGTTTCCTGAGCACAGGTAAATGAAAAAGCGGTGACACATAACAACAGCAGCAGCCACCCTTTGGCGTACAACATAGGTGAGTACGATAACTCAGGTTGCAGGTCACAGGGAATAGGAAAGAGACAGGATTTGGTAATTGAGTAATTTCTTAGGTGGGTAATTTTGAAAAACCTAAGAGCTGCCGGGGTCTTTCGCTGCGCTCCACAGCAGGCTGGATGCACGCAGGATGACACGGTTATACGGTTATTAGGTGAGAGGGTACAGGTTACAGGTGACAGCGAACCTTAGCGGCTAAAATGGCTTGATCTGCTATTTGACGGTATAACCTTTTCCTTCCATGCACGCGGAGAAGGCCTTATTGTAGGTAGCTTTGCGATCGGCCTGCTGGGCCTGGGATTGCGCCTGGGCCTGCTGCTGCTGGTTTGCCTCGGCTTGCTTCTGTGCTTTTTTCGCCTGTCGCCGGCCTCTAACGGCGCCGGCGGTCGCTCCGATGGCTGCGCCCTGACCGGCGTCCCCTGCCACCCCACCGATGGCAGCTCCGGCCGCAGCGCCGCCGGCAGCTCCCTTCGCGCCTGATCCTTTCGTGCTCGGCGCGGACTGTTGCGCCTGCTGTCCCTGTGCCGACGAGGACGGCGGAGGCGCAGTCGGATCGATTCCTGTCTGGTTCTTGGCCCAGGAGAAGCATGCTGCTTCGTCACTGTTCTGCTGGTCCGGCGTCTGATTTTTGGCCGGAAACACGGCCACGCCTAAACTGCTCGAAAGTGATTTGGACTGCGACCCAGCGGGCGGCTGGGCCGGTGGATTTGCTGTTTGCGACGGCGGCTGCTGCTGACGAGGCTCTTGCACAGCGCCCGCCGCGCAACAAACCGAGATGACAGTCAATGAATACGTGAGACGGAAAAAGAGTTTGACATCTGGCATGGGAGAATCCTGCTATTGGGGGAACTATAGTCAGTCGGCCAAGGCACTCAGAACTGGTAGTAGTAACAGCGGAAAGAATCAGGCCATAGGCAACAGGCAACAGGCAACAGCAAAGACAAAATCAAAAGCAGAAAGCTCACCACACATTCGACTTCGCTCAGTGCAGGCTACGAACACAGAGGAACACGAAGGCAAAGCCCAGCAGCTAATCTGCGACAGTCTGCGT
>DATDNH010000469.1:0-2489 GCA_036518395.1 Candidatus Angelobacter sp.
CGAGGGAGAAGGGAAGTCTCTTCCGGTAAGCTACATAGGTACGGATCCTTTGCCAGATACGTTTAAGGACAAAGCGCAGGCTCTGGTGGAGGGTCGCCCAGGCCCGGACGGCCGCTTTGTAGCCGAGCATGTGCAGGCGAAGTGCGCGTCCAAATATGAGGCGGCTCCGGGGGGAGATACCAAGGGCGCGGCAGCAGGTTCTACCCAGCAAAGCGGCGGTATGTAAGACCCGGTTGACCGGGGGAGAGGCGGGGTCGCGGTGGATGTCTTTGGTTCCTTTGCGCTCCTTCTAGCTTTTGTGTGCGCCGCATACGCCTTTGTGGGCGGCATCGCGGCGATCGTGACGCGGCACCCGCTCCTGGTGAAGAGTACGCGCCAGGCGGGACTGGCGACTTGCGGCCTGATTTTCCTGGCAACTTTCAGCCTTGAATACCTGTTCTTCACCGACAATTTTTCCATCGCCTACGTGGTTTCGCACAGCAATCGAGATCTCTCCACCTTTTACAAAGTTGCTGCGCTGTGGTCGGGGATGGAAGGCTCGCTGCTGTTTTGGAGCTTCCTGCTGGCCATTTATGTTGTATCCGTATTGATCACCTATCGCAACAAAAATGGCGAATTGATGCCGTACGTCGGCGTAGTGATGGCCGGGGTACAGCTTTTTTTCTTGACCCTGAACAATTTCTTGGAGAGCCCGTTCAAGGCGCTGGCGACGCCGGGCGCGAACGGAGTACTCAGTTACTTCACGCGAGCCGACGGCAACGGCTTGAATCCGCTTCTGCAATATCCGGAGATGGTGATTCATCCGCCGAATCTGTATTCGGGTTACACGGGTTTTACGATTCCGTTTGCTTTTGCGCTGGGAGCGCTGCTGGCGCGATATCCCGGAGAGAAGTGGATTCACCTGACACGCAAGTGGACGATGATTGCGTGGATGTTTCAGTCCTTGGGAATCCTTCTTGGGGCGCACTGGGCGTACGCGGTGCTGGGCTGGGGCGGCTATTGGGGCTGGGATCCGGTGGAGAATGCTTCGCTGCTGCCGTGGCTGACCGGCACGGCGTTTCTGCATTCCGTGATGATGCAGGAAAAACGCGGTATGATGAAAGTGTGGAACGTGTGGCTGGTCTTTTGCACGTTCCTGCTGTGCATTTTGGGAACGTTTCTGACGCGCAGCGGCGTGGTCAGCTCGGTGCACGCGTTTGCGCAGTCGAATATCGGAAACTGGTTCGTCGCGTTCATCGGAATCACGCTGATCGTTTGCCTCGGGGCTTATTTGAAGAACCGCGATTACCTGGCGAGCGAGAGCCACCTGGATTCGGTGATCTCTCGCGAGTCAAGTTTTCTGTTTAACAATTTACTTTTTCTCGTGGCCTGCATCGCCGTGCTTTCGGGCACGCTATTCCCCGTTTTCTCGGAATGGTTTACCGGCAACCGTATCAGCGTGGGCGCGCCATACTTCAATCGAGTCAATATTCCCGTTGGCCTGCTGATTCTGTTCCTTACAGGTGTTGGCCCGCTGCTGGCTTGGAGAAAAACCTCCACAGAGAGCTTGAAGCGTAATTTCGGTTGGCCGCTGCTCATGGGCGTTGTGGCGGGCGCAGTGGCAGTGGCTTTTGGATTTAGAGACTTTTTCTCAGCGGCTTGCCTGATCCTGTGTGTTTTTGTCGCCAGCACGATTTTGCTGGAGTTCTACCGGGGCGCGAAAGTGATTCGCGCGCGCTCGGGCGCCTCCTTACCTGCTTGCGCGATTGATTTGACCATGCGCAATACGCGCCGCTACGGCGGCTACATCATTCACATGGGCATGGTATTCGTGTTTCTCGGGCTGGCCGGGGCCGCGTTCAATCGCGACGTACAAAGAAGCATGCAAGTGGGCGATTCAATGCAGATTGGGCCGTACACCCTCGTTCTCCAAACCACGGATACCAAGCCGGAGAAGAATTACACGGCGCAGCGCATGGTGGTGGAAGTGCTGAAGGGCAACCAGCCGCTAATGATGCTCTTCCCAGAAAAAAGGCACTTCGTGACGAATCAGGAAAACGGCACGATGGTGGCGATTTATTCCACGCTGAAGGAAGATTTATATGTGGTGTTCGCCGGAACTGATCCGGACACGCAACTGCCGGTGATTCACGCCTTCCTGAATCCTTTGGTCAAATGGATTTGGTTTGGCGGCGTTACCGTGGTGTTTGGGACGCTGATCGCACTGCTGCCAAATCGGCGCTCCGTCCTCGTCTTGGCACCTGCGCCACAACCTGCGGGTTCGCCGCTGTCCCATCCGGTTACTTCGTCTGTTGCCTTGCGAGAGGGACATGACTAAAGCCCGCACTTGCATTGCAACGCTTATTCTGCTGGCGATGGCGTCGTTGCCCTTGATTGTTCCCGTTGGGGCAGAGCAGTTCTCCGGTCGTGCCAAGAGAATTGGTTCTCAACTCAAGTGCATGTGCGGCTCGTGCAGCATGACGGCAGCCAACTGTTCGCATCCCGGCGGG
>DATDNH010000470.1:0-2489 GCA_036518395.1 Candidatus Angelobacter sp.
CGAGGGAGAAGGGAAGTCTCTTCCGGTAAGCTACATAGGTACGGATCCTTTGCCAGATACGTTTAAGGACAAAGCGCAGGCTCTGGTGGAGGGTCGCCCAGGCCCGGACGGCCGCTTTGTAGCCGAGCATGTGCAGGCGAAATGCGCTTCTAAATATGAGGCGGCTCCTGGGGGAGATACCAACGGCGCCGCGGCAAGTTCCAGCCAGCAAAGCAGTATGTAAGAAACCCGGGAATGCCGGGGGAGAGGCGGGGTCGCGGTGGATGTATTCGGTTCCTTTGCGCTCCTTCTAGCTTTTGTGTGCGCTGCGTATGCCTTTGTGGGGGGCATCGCGGCGATCGTGACGCGGCACCCGCTGCTGGTGAAAAGCGCGCGCCAGGCCGGACTGGCGACTTGCGGCTTGATTTTCCTCGCGACCTTCAGCCTTGAATACCTGTTCTTCACCGACAATTTTTCCATCGCTTATGTGGTTTCGCACAGCAACCGGGACCTTTCCACGTTTTATAAAGTTGCGGCGCTGTGGTCGGGGATGGAAGGCTCGCTGCTGTTTTGGAGCTTCCTGCTGGCCATTTATGTTGTCTCGGTATTAATCGCCTATCGTAACAAGAATGGCGAATTGATGCCGTACGTCGGCGTGGTGATGGCCGGGGTGCAACTGTTTTTTCTGACGCTGAGCAATTTTGTGGAGAGCCCGTTCAAGGCGCTGGCGACGCCGGGCGCGAACGGAGTACTCAGTTACTTCACGCGAGCCGACGGCAACGGCTTGAATCCGTTGCTGCAATATCCGGAGATGGTGATTCATCCGCCGAATCTGTATTCGGGTTACACGGGTTTTACGATTCCGTTTGCTTTTGCGCTGGGAGCGCTGCTGGCGCGCTATCCCGGAGAGAAGTGGATTCACCTGACACGCAAGTGGACGATGATTGCGTGGATGTTCCAGTCGTTGGGGATCCTTCTTGGCGCGCACTGGGCGTACGCCGTGCTGGGCTGGGGCGGCTACTGGGGCTGGGATCCGGTCGAGAATGCTTCGCTGCTGCCGTGGCTGACCGGCACGGCGTTTCTGCATTCGGTGATGATGCAGGAAAAGCGCGGCATGATGAAAGTGTGGAACGTGTGGCTGGTCTTTTGCACGTTCCTGCTGTGTATTCTCGGCACCTTCCTCACGCGCAGCGGTGTGGTTAGTTCGGTGCACGCATTTGCGCAGTCGAATATCGGAAACTGGTTCGTCGCGTTCATCGGAATCACGCTGGTCGTTTGCCTCGGGGCGTATTTGAAGAACCGCGATTACCTGGCGAGCGAGAGCCACCTGGACTCGGTGATCTCGCGAGAGTCAAGCTTTCTGTTTAACAATTTACTTTTTCTCGTGGCCTGCATCGCCGTGCTTTCGGGCACGCTGTTTCCCGTTTTTTCAGAATGGTTCACCGGCAACCGCATCAGCGTGGGCGCGCCGTACTTCAATCGAGTCAATATTCCCATTGGCCTGCTGATTCTGTTCCTTACAGGCGTTGGGCCGCTGCTGGCTTGGAGAAAGACGTCCGCCGAGAGTTTGAAGCGCAATTTTGGCTGGCCGCTGCTCATTGGCGTTGTGGTTGGCGTGGTAGCAGTGGCTTTTGGATTTAGAGACTTTTTTTCAGCGGCCTGCCTGATCCTGTGTGTTTTTGTCGCCAGCACGATCCTGCTGGAGTTCTACCGGGGCGCGAAAGTGATTCGCGCGCGATCAGGCGCCCCCTTGCCTGCTTGCGCGATTGACCTGACGATGCGCAACACGCGCCGCTACGGCGGGTACATCATTCACATGGGCATGGTGTTCGTGTTCATCGGGCTGGCCGGGGCCGCCTTCAATCGCGACGTACAAAAGAGCATGCAAGTGGGCGATTCGATGCAGATTGGGCCGTACACCCTCGTTTTGCAAACAACGGACACCAAGCCGGAAAGAAATTACACGGCGCAGCGCATGGTGGTGGAAGTGCTGAAGGGCAACAAGCCGCTAATGATGCTCTTCCCAGAAAAAAGGCACTTCGTGACGAATCAGGAAAACGGCACGATGGTGGCGATTTATTCCACGCTGAAGGAAGATTTATATGTGGTGTTCGCCGGAACTGATCCGGACGCACAGCTGCCGGTGATTCACGCCTTCCTGAATCCTTTGGTCAAATGGATTTGGTTTGGCGGCGTTACCGTGGTGTTTGGGACGCTGATCGCACTGCTGCCAAATCGGCGCTCCGTCCTCGTCTTGGCGCCTGCGCCACAACCTGCGGGTTCGCCGCTGTCCCATCCGGTTACTTCGTCTGTTGCCTTGCGAGAGGGACATGACTAAAGCCCGCACTTGCATTGCAACGCTTATTCTACTGGCGATGGCGTCGTTGCCCTTGATTGTTCCCGTTGGGGCAGAGCAGTTCTCCGGTCGTGCCAAGAGAATTGGTTCTCAACTCAAGTGCATGTGCGGCTCGTGCAGCATGACGGCAGCCAACTGTTCGCATCCCGGCGGG
>DATDNH010000471.1:0-61247 GCA_036518395.1 Candidatus Angelobacter sp.
AGGGCAGCAGCAAAGCTACAAGTCGATGCGATAAAAAGTTGCTTAAACCTGGGTTACGGTCTTTCTAACCGACAGAGAATACCTGTATCGGGATAAACGCGGCCAAGTCTTATCTGCGCCGATCTGCGTAATCTGCGGCGCTGAACGCGCGCTCCTTCAGGGCTGGTTCAGGAAATCTTCCAGCACCCGCAGATACTTTTCTGGTTCCTCGTAGGATGGAAGATGGCCACTCTGTTCGAAGAAAACGATCTTTGCACCGGGAATAGTGTGGGCCAGCGACCAGGCGGTGGCTGGCGCGACATTCATGTCGTAGCGTCCCGTGATTACCAGCACGGGAAAACGAAATGCCGTAATTTTTGACTTCAGGTCCAGGTCTGCGGTGGCTTTTGCCACTGCTGCACCCACGGCCGGCTCAAATCCCAGGTCGCCCATGCGGCTCATGTAGGCATCGCGTTTTTCTGGCGAATAGAAGATCATGCGGAAGTGATTGCGCAGCCCGGCCCTGGCCGCGGCGTCCGCGGAAGCACCGAGGTTTTGTTCCTTTTTGGAATTTTCTTCTTCGATATCGGGGAAGACATCCGGCAGCAGGTGCACAATGTCCTTCCAGGAGGGGCCAGGAGAATCTGACAGCACTAACTTTGCCACGTGCTCAGGGTGGGCCGCGGCATACGCCATGACTACAAGCCCGCCATAGGAATCGCCGACGAGAGCCACTTTCGCGAGGCCGAGAGTCTGACGCACTGCTTCCAGGTCGGCCACCTGAGCATCCATGGATTGCGACGCGCCGGGTTGAAGGCGCTTGGACGCACCGATGCCGCGCTGATCATAAAAAACGACCAGGCGATGTCTGGCGACACGCTCCCACATGTCGTTCTGCACCATGTAGGCGTGAGTAAGTCCCGGCCCGCCATTGACGGCGATCACCGGCAGCGCCGTTCCCGGCGCCCCTAATGTCTCATAGGCCAGGTCAACCGGTTCGGTATGGACCACGCCTTTTGCATGTGGGACAGTTTGCGCCGGCAATGTGGCTGAGAGCAGCAAGAGCGCGGAGGCGATGAGAAGTTTCATGAATTCCTCGCTGGAAACTTTGGACGAACGTGCAGCCTACAAGAGATCAGCAAAAATGCCAAATGCCGTCGTCTCTCAAAGCACCTTGTCAGGCTGGGCAGAAGTAGAACTCTATGGACTGAGTGGACGAGGGGACAGAGTGGACGCGCGCTTGTTAATGACTTGTTGCTTTGTTTGCGCCATTCCCATTGCCGTTCGTCAGCAACTGTGAGACCCATTCCCGGGTTTCGTTGAAATGACGCGAGCGGCTGGTCATCCAGGAGAACTTGCGCTCCAGAGCCTCCTTAGCTTCGTGGTTTCGCGCGATGAGTTTCTGCACTTCCTGGACCAGCCGGGGATGCCCCAGGCAAAATCCGGATTTCGCCAGCATGTCTGACATTGCATGCTCCAGCAGCTCACGATCGTGCCAGCGCCCGACAGTGCGCTGGAAACTCTGGAGCCAGGAAACAATCTCCGAGCTGCCATTCACGTGCAGTTTCTCCATGGCTTCGGTAAGATAGCGCAGGCGTTTAGCGGCGATGCGCATGCGGTGGATGACCTCCTCACGCGGGTCGTTGCGGGATTTCTCCACTGCCGCTTCAAATGCTCGCCAGCGATGATCCAGCGAGGTTGTGATCCGCTTGGTAATCAGATTTTTTCCTCCGTCCACCTTCAAGTTTGCGAGGTCGCCATTGCCGGCAACAAGGCGGAACAAGTCTTCTGAATCCAGGTCCTGTTTGAGTTTGAGGTACGAGGCAGTCAGATTCATGCGGCCAAGTTTCTCGAGCGCCGCCGGCGCATGTTGCACCTTGAGTTTCTCCAGGTATTCCCTGACTGCTTTCCAGGCCTCACCGTCTGATGGGCCTGTAGTTGTAATGCATTCATCCACCATGGTAAGAAGGGCATCGTAGTTCCGAAGTTTACCCAGGGTCCGCCGGCAGGCTTTCAACTGCCGGCGTAACTTCTTGATGCGCCGGGGACGCGGCCTGGGATAAAGCAAATCGAGAATCTGCTCCAGTCGCCGGGAGGTGATGCGCATTTCAGTCACGGCCCCCAGGTTTCCTCCCCGCAAGGTATCGGGAACAAGGGAGATGAATTTGTCGATCTGGCGGCGCACGATTTTGCGCAACTTTATCCATTCCCATGCTTCCTGGACCCCGCCTTTGGCTGAGTCAACAGACGGCGTAATCGCTGCCACCAATAGACCCGGCATGGCGTTTGTTACAGAGTCATTATTTGTGCCGGCTTTCATAAAGAGTCCGTTTCGCCGCGTCTAGAGCCGGCCATTCGGATTGCTGTTTTTCATCGCAAAGCGGGCGCAGCTTCAGGCGCCGTTGCGGCAGCCTGTGCCTGCCGCTTGAATACGCCGGAGTCCACGGTCTGGCCCGTGCGCGAGATTGTCTGGTAGTAAAACTCATCGCCGGCGATCTCCACCAGCATGAAACAGCGGTCGCTATCAAACCCCGCCGCTTTGAGAGAATCGTTGCGCAAATCACCATTCCGCAGTTTGCCGGAACTGCCCAGGACGAAGTACAGAATTCCATTTTGGGGAACGACCCTTTCGTAAACGTGATCATGTCCGGCAAGCACAACATTTACACCGTATTTCTCAAAAAGAGGCTCCAGAGTGAGGCGCAGCTCTCTGCTCGACCCATGTGTCTTGCCGCTGGAATACAAAGGATGGTGGAAGTAGGCTATCTTCCAGGTTGCAGTCGATTCGCGGAGCTCTTTCTGGAGCCAATCAAGCTGGCTGCCATCCATGTAATTGGTATCGAGCGCAAAGAACTCAACATTTCCCTGCCAGTAAGCGTAGTAACGGTTGCCATTCATGTGAAATGGCGCGTAGGAGACCTCATTGTTGTCATCGTGATTGCCGAGGGAGGCGTAAAAAATCACGCCTTCATCGAGCATGGCTTTATAGGGTCGCTCAAACCTGTCCTGATAATCTCTGACCGAAGAACCGCCGTAAAGGTTATCGCCAAGCATGAGGACGAAGTTGAACTTGGAAATCTGCTGCGCCTTTTGCATCTGTTCACCCACCTGGTATTCAGAAGAATCGGCGGTGCCGTTGTCGCCAACCACGGCAAAGCGCACGGAATTGGGCCGGAGTGGCAGCGTCAGAGCGGTCCCGGCCTGTTGCATGCCGGCAGCGTGGACAGACGTTTTGGAATGCTCCCAATACAATTCCAGGACAAAGGCGACAATGGCAATCGTAAGGATGAAGCTGATTAGTCTTCGCATAGTTTCCTCCCGGCGGGCGGCACAACAGCATTGCGCAGAATGTCCACAATGAGATTGGCTTCGCGGTCGCGAATGATCAGGTCTTTATTGACGATGCGATACTCCAGTTCCGGAGGCAGCTCAGGAACATGCAGCAGGATGGTGGAGGGCATCACCATATATTCCGCGCCTTCAGGATAGACATCGTTCGGTTTCAGTTCTTCTTCATTCACGGGGCAGGTGCACTCGAGCGTGGTCTCAATGCCCCTGGCATTTTGCTGGTAAGCGGCGTGGATCAGGCGGCCGAAGTAAGCATCGATTTCTGGAGTGAAGATGTTGGCTTCCCTGGTTGCCCCGCGCTGTTTGGCAATTTCCGCCGCCAGCGCGTGACGGCGATCGATGATTTTCTTTGCCGACGACGTGGGCTGGATATGAGGCACCAAAGTATCTGCCCGACGATGGATTGTCATGTACTGCTCAATCCGGCTATTGAAGTCTCGCAAGGCCCCGATGTCACGATCCGTCTGACCTGCGGACCCGGCGCCAGCGAACGGCACTGCCATGCAAAGCGCCAGTGTCACGGCGACGATTGCGGCATAGCGTAAGAGATATGCTGGAGTTTTCATTTTTTTCTCCTTCCCAAATCGAGACCCGCTCGATTTGCGCGGAATGAAACTATTCCGCAGTTACATTTAAAGCGCGACCAGCTCGTTAATTTTTTCTCGCACTTTCTGAGTGAAACCCTGTACTTCCTCGGACGTAAATCCCGCGGCGCGAAACGCGTCACTGATCTGCTCATCAGAGAGCTGGGTAAGATAACCGCCGATCCATTTCGCGTGCTCCCGGGGAATGTGCTTGAAATACCAGAAGTCGAGAAATTCCGGTCCGGCATTTTTGATCAATGGCAACGACTGAAAGTCCTTGAGATCACCTTTGGTGCGGAAGATTGTCCTGCCGGCTTTGCCAAAGCTGGCCCCCAGGTCTTTGAGCATGTAACGCTGCTCAACTCCCTTTGCATCCACGATCAATCGGTGCTCCCGTTTCACGTCGGTGTTGCATATGAGTTCCATCATCACCTTGAGTCCATCCAGTTCCTTCGTGCCCACGAAGGGATTTTTGTCCCAATCCCAATGACCAATGGTGTCTTCGTGTTTGTTGTGCCGCTTCATGCGTACGCCACCGATCCTGCCGTCGACAATCAGTTCTTCTCCGCGAGACAGCCGGGGCAGTTTAGTGACCGCCATCTCGGAAACGAAGTAGTATTCGTTGGTGAAGTAACCCACGGCCCAGACGAGCCGGCTGGCTGCGGTTTCCGGTTTGGCCTCGTTGCCAAGTTTCACATTCCAACGGATTCCGTTGCCATCACGGACGTAGAACTTGGCGTTGACACCATTTTGGTCTTCCCCAAGGTATGTCATCGAGCCTGACGGTTCGTGGTCTTTGCCGCCCGAGCCATAAAACAGGTTCCGGGACTTGATGTCCACCGGTTCGCGCCAGAGCACGGCAGGCGAGGAGCCCACAAGCGCTTTCTCGACTTTGGCTTTCTTCAAGTGGACGGGCAGCTGAGTTGTTTGCGCAGGCGCGATCGCCACCAGGGCCAGAATTACCAGCAAAAAGACGGCACGATTTTGTTTGGCCATGCGCATAGCTCCTCCTCAGGTCAGCACGGCAACAGAAGAAGAGACTCCTGCCAGCGGCAGGTTGGATTGCGCCCGCATCTCTTCCTCTTCCTTCCTGGACTGCAATGCATAAAAATCGGCATAAAGGCCATTGGCGGCGAGCAGTTCCTGGTGCGTGCCGCGCTCGCGGATGACGCCATCCTGCAAGACAAAAATCACGTTTGCGTTCTGCACCGTCGCCAGACGATGGGCAACGATGATGGTGGTCCTGGTCTCCATCAGGCGCTCCAGGGCTTCCAGCACGAGCTTTTCCGAAGCAGCATCCAGACCGGTGGAAGGCTCATCCAGAATGAGAATTGGGCTGTTGCGGATAATGGCCCTGGCAATCGCGATGCGTTGTCGCTGGCCTCCGGAGAGTGTGACGCCGCGTTCGCCGACCATGGTGTCGTAGCCCTGCGACAGTTGGCGAATGAACTCATCGGCGTTGGCAAGTTCCGCGGCGCGAATGATCTCTTCGCGAGTAGCTTCGGGTTTTCCGTAAGCGATGTTTTGCCAGATGGTCGCGCGAAACAGCAGCGTCTCCTGCAGAACAAAGCTCATTTGCGAGCGGACCGTTCGGCGTTCATAACGGCGCACATCTACACCATCAATCTTGATGGCGCCGGATTGCGGATCATAGAAACGGGGGATCAGGCTGATGAGAGTGCTCTTGCCGCATCCGGTCGGCCCTACCAGCGCCGCAACCTGTCCTGGCTTTACTTTCAAATTGATGTCTTTGAGCACCGGATGCTGGGGCACATAAGCGAAGTTGATGTGCTCAAATTCAATTGCGCCGGTAAACGGCGGGGCCGCTACTGCGTCGGGGACGTCTTTGACCTGAAGATCGATGGCCAGGAAATCCTTGATGCGATCAAAGCCAACAATCGCCTTGGAATATGTATCGGTCATTTTCGAAAGCTCGCGCATGGGCTTATACATTTTTCCCAAATAGAGAAAAAAGACGACCAGAACTCCGGGCGTGAGCAGGCCCTCAAGCACCTGGCGCGCACCGAACCAAAGAACCAGCGCGGTGCCGGAAGCGACAATAATGTCCACCGCAGGAGTCAAGCGCGCTTTAATGTTGCGCGCCTTCAGAGCCAAATCGACACTTTCGGAGCTTTCCGCTTCAAATTTTTCCTGCTCGTATTCCTCGCGCGCAAATGCCTTCACTATGCGAATAGAAGACAGCACTTCCTGAAGCGTTGAGACGATCTCTGCTTCTTTCTTTCGAACCGCGCGAGAGGCCTTTTTGATGCGGCGGGTGAAGGTGTAAACCACCATGATCAGCGCCGGCAGCACGGAGAGCGCAATCAATGTGAAGCGCCAGTCCAGATAGAGCATGACCGCGATCATGCCCAGCAGAGTGAGCGAGTAATAAAGAAAGTCCAGGATGCCGGAAGTAATGGCGCTCTGGATGGAATCAATGTCTGTGGTGACGGTGCTGATGACCTCACCAGTCCGTTTGTTGTCGTGGTAGGACATGGACAAACGCTGAATGTGCCAGTAGAACGACCTGCGCAGCGCATGCATGACGCGCTGGCCTACTTCCGTGATGGTCTTTTTTTCAACATAAGTTCCGATGGCGCCAATGGCGGCAATCAGAATTACGGCGATCGCGGCAAACTTCAGAACCCTGAGGGTGTCCTGACCGATAAAGCTGATGATTACGCCGGACAGCCAGTCCGGCGATTTCTTGGTGTGGAGAACGCTATCGAAAACGACTTTGAGCGGCCAGGGTTCGAGCAGCCCGGCAGCCGTCTCAGCCCCCACGGCCAGCAGCCCGATCGTCAGGGCCTTCCAGTGGGGTTGCAGCAGTGAGCGGAGCGAAAAATGATTTTCCAACTCTTCCCTGCCTTGCTCTATCACCGGGCGAGACATAATCGGTCCCAATCAGCTTGCTAATCAACGTATAGACGAATTCCAGCAGCTTCTCTGTGAGCGGCATCACGGGTTGATGTGACCGCCATTACAACCCAGGTTTAAGTGGCAACGGAGTCAGCGGACGACGTGGACGTCGAGTCAGTTCAAAATCAGGAATCCCATGTCCAGAAAAAAACCTCACCCGCAACCCTGGCAAGGACGCGAGTGAGGCTGCTGTGAAAAGCAGTTATTAATGTTATTTGCGGAATTTGCGGACGACGATTCCGGAAACCAGCGAACCCAGTCCCAGCAACCCGATGAGTGGCAGCGGAGAAGCAGTTTCCGGCAGATCCTCTACCGGCATTGTCTCGGCGATCTCGTGATCGATGGATCCGGTGATATGCAGAGACGCCGTGCTGGTGTCCGAGCCACCACAGACATTCGTCGCCGTGATCTTGTAGGTCTTCATCTCATCGACTGCACCGAAGTCCGTCCTGGTGGGCAACGCCGTGATCGATTCCTCACCCGCAGTCCCAGTTCCCGGGCCAATGGGATCAATGCGAACCGAATCGGCATTGGAGGCAGTCCACTTGAGGGTTGCGGTACCTTGCTCTTTTACCAAGTCGTCCACCTGGCGATAACGAAGTTCCGCCGGGAAGATGGCTAATGAAGTCTGGACCGTGGGGTTCACGCGGACAGTTTGCTTCGTGGTGAAGACGCCGCCCGGGCCAACGGTCTGCAACTCATAGGTCGTTGTCTGTCTTGGACTGACCGTTTGCTCTCCGTTTACGGGAAGCGTGCCGATTGGCACACCGTTCGCGGTAATAGTAGTGTGGACCGCGTCAGTGGTATTCCAGACCAGCCGCGCCGGCTGAGCACAATTGATCTCAGCAGGCTCCACGGCCATTGTGGCAGTAACCGGGGCCACGGTAACAATCGTTTCAGCTGCAGTCGACTGGAAGCGAGGCGCCTGGCTCATCTGCGATCCACCATGCCACGATTCGAAGCGTACTTTGCCGTCCTCAACGTCAAGAATCGTCTCGCGATTCGCAACGATCTCGACGGGCCCCGAGAAGACTTCCTTGTCGCCTCTGGGATCCACAATGGTTACCTGGTGAGTCCCAGGGGGCAGAATGAGCTTCTGGCTCATGAACATGTGGCTGGTCGCCTCATCCACATGACCGATGAAGAACTCAGTCGTCTTGCCGTTCAGAAAAACGGCATCACGATTGTGAACACCCTCAATCTTGAGACGTCCAAAAGGTGGTTTCACCGGATCGCCAGCCGGTTGCAGTGTGACTTCAAGCTCGGGATTGTCACCTTCTTTGAGAGTGACTTTCTGCACTTGAGGCACAAAGCCATAGTTGTAAACACCAATCATGTGTTCGCCGGGAGTGAGTTCCAGCTTTCTGTCATGGTGGTTATAGGCCTTTCCGTCTACAAAAATAAAAGCCTCCTTCGGCTTTACTTCGACTTTCAGTTCCGCCTGCTCTGCAACCAGAGCTGTAGTAGCGAAGAGAAATGCCGCAATTACAAAAACACGTCGGAATAACTTGTAGTTCATTGTTAGTTCCTCCTTCTCCATCTGTCAGACCCGGCGCCGACGCATTTGAAAACGCCGGGAGAAGGCAGATACTTTTTTCAACTTTTCGTTTTGATCGTAAAAGCACAGCAGCGGAAGAGCTGTGTCCGCCATCACCCTTGCGTGTGATATCACTCGAAAGCTCACACGTGTGACGCGATGAAACCGACTTCTTAAACCTACGGAGCTGGCGCTGAGGATATTTGTGTCTGCTTCAAAGAAGCACGAACGACATAGCGCTGCGGCGCCGGGCCTACAAAATAAAAGGGATAGCACGTCACCAGCGTGAGCTGCGGCTGTACGCCGGGCCGCAGCACGCTCACATCACGAGGCTCAGTGATATGGATCCTGTCAACTATGTAAGTGTCTGTACGATGGTTGGCGATGAGCTCGAGGGTGTCGCCGGCATGAATGTCCTTCAGGCCGCGAAAGAAGCCATCTCGATGGCCGGCGATACCGATATTTCCGTTCTGGCCGGGCAATGCAGTTCCCACGATGCGGCCGACCCCGGAGTTCAGAGTAATGCGGTCGGTACCTTCCAGAACCGGCACCTCCAGTTCTAATTTAGGAATCCGCAATATAGCCAGGGGAGTGCCAGCCCTGATGGTGTTCTTTTGGTAGGCCTTAAGCCGCTCGTGTGACCACGAAGACGGGTCAAGTGCGGCGGCGGAAGAATCGGCAGGCAACGCCGGGTCATGGGTGTCTGCAATGGCCGCTGTTTCCGCGGGCTTTTGCTGCTGGACGGCCCGCAGAGCGGCGCGCGAAGAAAAAAAGCCATGAAGGCGCGCAGAGACATAAAAGCCAAGCAGGAGTATTCCCAGAATGATAAGAGTCCGGTCAACCGCGGCCAGCCGGCTCTTGCGCCTGTAGTTCGTCGCGCGAGACATGGCAATTGTCCAACGTCTCAGCTATGAGTACTTACTTCGACGGGGCGACGAATGCGCGCCGGCTGCTCATCAAAATCGAGGACCCGCATCTCTTCCCAGTCGTAAGGAAACTCCTTGCCACAGTTGAGGCAGACAACATAGGTGCCGGTCTGCCGCGCTGCAACAGGGCGGGCGCGGCCAGTCCTGACAGTACGAGGAAAGCTGAGCCTCCTGTGCCAGCAACCGAACAAGAGATCCCTTATTCTTAAATGTGCATTCATGAACCTTCCTCCAGATTGGCCTGGCGATGGACCCTAGTGGGCAATCTGAATTCTCCCGGGAAACGGGACAGCCATTCCCACAAACAAAAGTTTGACTCAGCGGTTAATTGTGGTCTGTGACTGGCATCACAGCGCGCTGCCACCCTCATTCTTCTGCTAAGCAGGATCGCTCGGACTTGCTCGTAACAAGTCCTTTCCACATGTCCGGCAAGCCAGACATGTCTCACAATGACGAAAGATTTTTTGATATTGCTTAGCGGGGTTTGTCCTGTGATGTTTGTCACAGCCGCCAGGCAAGCAGGAAGAGCTAAATAGAAATATAGATTGGGAGGTACGACCATGAAAGTCCTGCTGGCGATTGACGATTCGAAATGTTCCGAATCGGCGGTGGAGATGGTGATCAAACAATGCCAACCTGCAGGGACGGAGGTGCTCATCGTTCACGCAATTGAATCTGTGAAACTGACCCCGCCTTCGTACGGTTTTGGAGTGGGCGCTGTTTTTGTTCAGGATTTCACCGATATTCTGCGGCAATGGCGTACTGCCGCGGAAGAACTGGTCTCACGCACGGCAGCGCGTTTGCAGGCTGCGGGGTTCAAGACCAGTACGCGGGTAGAAGAAAACGATCCGCGCGAAATGATCCTTAACTGTGCTGCCCAGTGGCATCCGGACGTGATCGTGCTGGGATCCCACGGAAAAGGCCGGCTGGACCGATTTTTGCTCGGCAGCGTATCTGAATCGGTGGCGCGCCACGCGCAATGTACCGTAGAAATTGTGCGCGGTACACCTGCGGCGGCCTGAAGATTTGCAGCCGGGGCCACCACAGCTATTAATTTAGCGATGCGGAGGGTTACTGTCAGCCAATGGCCATCTCATGTGACCGGGATCACATCAGAACGTGAGTGCAACGCATACCTTTGTGTTCAAGTGAGGTATCTCCCCCATGGCATCATTCGAGAATCCAATTCCGGAGCGTGGATTCACTCCCATCCAAGCCGATATTCTGGTAAATGTGGTTCGCCGTCTCGATCAATGGACTGATATGGTTGTCGAACGCACGGATGAACTCCTGCAGTCTTATGGATTTACTGCGGCCTGCAAGTCTGAGGCCAAGAAAGCAGCGTAAGAGCAGTACTGAGCAGCTTGTACTCAGCAAATTCGGCACCCGTTTGTAACGCGGCCTAAGACGGGGTGCGCACGCAGCGATAAGACCAGTAATTTCCCCAACCCTGATATCGAAATGGGAACACAGTTCCGTTGTAGGCGATACGATATGCTTCGCCTTCATCAGCCTCCGTGTCAGTCCACCAGTAAATGACCTGTGAATGTACCTTCCACAGGGGAGAGTCTTTGTCCGGGGCCCCTGTATAACGGGGCTGGCGGCGCACCGGGTCCCACACGCCTCCGGCGTTTTGACCGCGAAAAACCATTGACCGCACTGCCTCATCCACGGTCGGCAGCCGCCACACATTTTGCGGCTGGTCGGCAAGAGATTGCCCGTCGGCCTTGAGCAGCGCGCAATTCTGTCTGGCCTGCTGCCAAGTCGCGTGTTTGGAAGGCCAGCCAGGACCTTCCGGCGCCCAAACCAGTGTGACGCCGTTGCCTTCGATCAAGCGCATTCCGTAATTTCCGTCGTCAAGGCGATGGATGGCGCGCCAGCCGGGATAGGCTCCACAGAGCACTGCTGTGATCAAAGGAATGCCAATCAGAGATCGCAGGGCCCAGCGGAATGGTCGAGGCCGGCCAAAATGATACAGCAGGCCCAGTCCCATTAAGGGAATCGCAACCAGCACAATTCCCGCCCGGCTGCCTCTGAAGCGCCATGCAACCAGAAGTGCAGAGGTCACGAATGCGGGCAGCGCCAGCCGCGGCCAGCGAAGCCCTATGATGCTGATCAAAACCACAATGAGCATTGGGCTAAGGTACTGAATCACCATCAGCGCGAGGTTCCGACCGAGGCTGGAATAGAACCATCCTTCGTGAAAGTTTTCGATGCTGCCCCAAAACGCCCAAAAAGTGGCAACTGCAACGGACACAGAGACAGCCAGCCATCCAACGACCTGACGCCACTGCCCATGGCGCTCATTCATAGATTTGTTCATGCGGCTTCGTGCTCGAGCAGGCCGTCCAAAATCTGGCAGACCTCGTGATCATCGACCTGACGAAAATCTTCATAGCAGGCGCCGACAGCAACAAAAGGCTCAGGCGTGGCGAGGCACACTACTTGATTGGCCACTCTGTGCAGTTGCGAGACGGTTTCCACCGGGGCCACAGGCACAGCCAGGACAAGATAAGCGGCGCCGGCGGCGCGAATTGCCTGCGCAGCCAACAGCATGCTTGATCCGGTGGCCACGCCATCGTCGGTCAAAATTACGATCTTGTCGCGAAGGTCCGGCATCTGGCGGCCGCGGCAGTAAAGGCGCTGCCGCCGCTCCAATTCACGCAACTCGCGCTCGACGACCAAACCGATCTCATATTGCGAAATATGAAGCGAGTTGATGATTGCCTGGTTCATCAGGGTCCTGCCGCCGGTGGCCACGGCGCCCATCGCCAGTTCGTCATGCCCGGGAACACCAAGCTTGCGCACGACAAATACAAACAGTGGAAGCTCAAGGGCAGCGGCGATCTCGGCCCCCACGGGAATTCCACCGCGAGGCAAAGCCAGAACAATTGCATCGGAACGTCCGGCATAGGCGCGAAGACGATCTGCCAGCATCCGGCCGGCTTCCGTTCGGTCGCGAAGAGGCAGCTCGGATTGAGGATTGTGAACACTCATAAAGCCCTCCTCTGGCAAACAGTTTGCCTGAGATTCAAGTCTTGTCGCTGTGATTGCGGTCACGGATCGGGATTGCTTGCGACGCCACAGGCAACAGAAGACAGCAGATTCCTCCGCTATGCCCCAGGAACGACAAGCATAGGAGTGCCACGGGCATTGGATGGAGTAAACGACCTGGACGCAGGATCAGATACTTGAGGGAAAAATTAGAGGGCTGTGGTCTGCGGTATGTGAACCTAAAGGCTTAGCCAGTAAGCCTATGGCCTGGACTCATGACCGCCACAGCCCTCAATTGCGAACACTGCTCTTTTGCAGTGCCAACCTGGCAGTCCCTCACAAAACTGCCAAGGCGGCTGTCTTTCGTTTCCCCTCGAAAGACCGTCACTCGGTCGGCGCCAGAGAGGTTAGCGGGTGCATCCCTCTCTCGTTCGACCTTCGATGGTGACATCCTAGACGCGCTCTGAATTGGTGTATGTGACGTACGTCACACATGTTTGTGACGTAACTTCAGGCCACAAAAAACAGCTCTTGGCCTTGGCTCCTGGCCCTGGGCTTTTAGCTTTTGCTGGCTCTTAGCGAAGATCAAACCTTGACAACAGCAAGACTGGAAATGGTTGGTTTCTTTCCTGCGTTTAGCCAGCTCGGTTTCCACGGCAGCTCGAGGCAGGCGCGGCAAGGACCTCCAGCCGTCAGTTGCGGACCGCGTCAAATGACGCTCACCTTGTGTCAATCCACGCTCGCCAAGGTACACAGCATGCTAAATTCACTCTTCATTTTCAATGTCTTCAGGTTTGGCAGCTTGATTGCAAGCTGCCAAGACAGAGACGCGGGTTGACTCTAGTCGACACTGAGAATTGGTTATGATCGGAAAATTTTCCATGACTGAAGTTACGATGCTGCGGCATAAACTCCAGGAAAGCGGGCTTGATTCCTTTCAGATAGCCGAGGTGGTTACCGCATTCGTAGCCAGCCACGGCTATGGTATTTCGCGTGAAATGGCTCTGAGCGCCGCAAACTTGATCGAGCAGCGGCGCCACAATGTGGAGTCTTTACAGAGAGAACTTGAGATCTCAGCGTTGGCGATGTAATTGCCGGCCCCCAGTTCGAATTCTTTGGCGATGGTGACACTGTCATTGCAGACCATCGGCCTGCCGCATTTTTTTTCAATCAGAACACACTTCGATTTTGGGCCCAAAGTGACCCGGACGGCATCGGCGATGAGCGCCGCCCCGCGGAGCACCTTCTCGCTTCGGAACGAAACAGAATCTGCTTACTGCAGAATGAAATTGCAGCCGTGGTTTCGCGCGGCGGCCGCCCGAACCTGGCACACGATGCTCTGAATCAGGTCACGACCCCAACTCTGCTGATTGTTGGCGGAGAAGACGCCGCAGTGCTGGAACTGAACCGCAAAGCGATGAACCGCATCCCAGGCATCTGTTCATTGCATGTAATTCCGGGAGCCACGCATCTATTTGAGGAACCAGGAGCGATGCGCGAAGTGACCACTGCGGCCGCTTACTGGTTCGAAAAGCACATGGCAGAGAGAAAGCGGAAAGCACGCCGCGTTGCGTGAATCGCTCCGTCCAAGCGCGGGCGATCACGCAATCCGGCGGGGCCGGCGCTTGACGTCGTCCTGAGTGCGGGTTGACTCTCTGCTGCCAGGTTGAATGGTTCTTGCTTCGCGATTGAGCGCAGATTGCAGCATCACGAATTCGGTGAGATTGTCCATTGTAAGCAGGCCGAGCAGGCGGTCTCGATCCACGACGGCCAACACGCGGCAGCCGGACCTTTGAAATTCTTCCAACGCAGATTGCAAAGACTCTTCTGGCGCAATCACGGGACACTTGCGCAGCATGAATTCAGAAACCAGAGCATCCGGCCCGCGCTCAGACAGTCCCTGAAGCAACTCTTTGTTGCTGAGAATTCCCGCGAACCGCCCGTTCTCGATTACAGGAAAGTCCTGCTGCGTTCCATGCAGCATGAGTTCGACGGCACGGCCCAGCGGCTCCGACGCGGAGATGGGCGTAATGTCAGTGACTGTAACGCGGCTTACAGGAACGCCGGCGAAGGCTGTTTTCATTTCCGCCATCGCCAACTCCTGGCTGGCGCCGATCCATACGAAAAAAGCAATGAATACCAAAAAAGGATTGGTGAAGAGTCCAACAGCACCAAAGAGCAAGGCAATTGCATGCCCGACTCGCGCGGCCATGCGCGTGGCGCGCGTAACTCCAATGTAGCGCGCAAGCAGCGCGCGCAAGATCCGTCCGCCGTCCATGGGGAAAGCGGGTAGCAGATTGAAAGCGGCAAGCACCAGGTTGGCGATCATCAATCTTTGCAGAAAGGATGCCGTTGTCCAGGAATTCATCCCAGCCAGGGGACCCGCGCTGCCAGTGAAATTGAGCATCAGGAAGAGAACAGCAGCGATGGCCACGCTCACTGCAGGCCCCATTACTGCGACGTGAAATTCCTGTCTCGGCTCGTCAGGCATTTTCTCCAGGCTGGATATGCCGCCAATGGGCAGCAGTGTGATGTCTCGCGTGCCGACGCCATAACGCCGCGCTGTCAGCGCGTGACCAAATTCGTGCAGCACCACGCAGACAAAGATGGCGAGAGTAAATATGAGCCCGCGAACCACAGTCACGACATTGTGTCCCAGGTTCCAGTAGACGAACAGAATCCACACTACCAATATCAGGAACGTGGGATGAATATAGACGCCGATCCCTGCGAATTTGCCGATCTTCCACGAGCCTTTCACAATCTATTTCCTTTATTCTGACGGAAGACAGAATACAGATCAGTCGGCCACGAGTCTGTGACCTGTGTCACGACAGCACTCTAGATAATTCGATGCCGCACCGGCACCATTCAAATCCGGAGCGGATGAAATTACCGATTCAGCTCGCTCCCGACGGTGCACAGGGCCGGCTTCCGGGCCCGCGCTCAAGCTGCCGTTGTGGCTTTCTTTACCTCTGCTTCAGGGTGATGCATGCGGTAGAAAAAATTGTGAATCGGCACAAATACCAGCCCAATGTATGCCCCGTAGAGAAAGCTTTCCAGGGCGCCAACACAAAACCGAGCAGCACCGATCCATTTGAATCCGGGCAGAAAAGTTTCAAGCAGCCGGATGTAGGTGGGATTGGGGGCACCAAGGTTCCACGCGACAAACACACAGAATGTGAGCAGCGAAAAGATACCCAATGACCAGAACCAGACCTTGACTCTAAACATAAGCTCCTCCTTTGCAGCAGGAGTTCCTGATCGCATCATCATCTTTTCGGTAGTGCCGAGGCGGTGATGCCTGTCACACCTCTGGAGCAACACATCACACAGTTGCGTGCGCTGCGTCACAGCGGAAGTCCAACTCGTGGAGTGATGCTGTGATTGGACGTTGGGCACGCGGCCACGAGCTACACCCATCTGATCTTTCCCGCCTGCCAGGGTTGGGATCGTCGGTCAGGGCTCGGCACTGGCGTGCCAAAGACCCGCGTCCAGCCCAGCGCTCAGATCCAACGGCAACGTGCAGCTTATGAAGATCTTCAAAGCTGCGCTGTTGCAAGAAAGGAGTTCTTTATGTTTGCACGTATTCTTGAATTCGGAGTGAAGCTGGAAAAGAAAGCAGAGTTCATCAAGGTCCTGAAGAACCAGGTTGTGCCCATTCTCAAGAGAGAAACTGGTTTCGTTGAGATTCTGCCGTTCTTCCCAGAGACACCGGAAGTAAAAGCGATCAACATCAGCCTGTGGAACACCAGGGCGGATGCCGAGCACTATGCGAAAGAGACTTACCCAGCGGTGCTTGCGATGGTGAAACCCTTCCTGACGACCCCCGTCACCACAAAGCTTGTCATGCTGGAGACCACGGTGTGCGAGCACTTTGTGGAGAGCCTGGTTGCCTAATTCAACCGGCAGCCAAACTCAACCCCCGGAGCCCGAAAGGACTCCGGGTTTTGTTTCAGGCACTTTTTCTACGCCCACTATTTTGATCCCGAGACGTCGTGATGACCATCACAGCCACGATGGTCGCCGCGCGCTAATTTTTAGTGTTGGTAAAGTCTCCTCCCGAAAGGGGGCAAACCATGAAAAACTCAAGAAGCATTCTCTACATGGCGGTAACTCTCGGAACTCTGCTCTGGATCAGCCTGTTTGTAGTAGTGGGTCAGACAGTAACGGCAGGTGAAGCCAGGAACAGGAAAAGTCAGAAAAATGTGCAACTGATCCCTTCCCTCGAAGGGGCTGACCTGTATCACTCCTACTGCGCCACGTGCCACGGTGACACGGGCAAAGGCGATGGACCAGTCGCCTCGGTGCTGGACACTCCGGTACCGGACCTGACTAAAATCAGCAAAACAAACGGCGGCATTTTCCCTGTCGATCGCGTGCGCAGAATCATTGCTGGGGACGAACTGATTAAGGCCCATGGCACGCGGGAGATGCCTATCTGGGGGCCAATATTTCATCAGATCGAAAGAGATCGTGACTATGGCAACATTCGGTTGCAAAATGTAACCAAACATGTTGAATCCCTGCAGGAGAAGTAGCAGATCTCTGTGTGCCCGGGCAGTGAAACTGGTTTTCAGGAACCTGTTCCTGACCGCAATGGCCGGCAGCGCGCTGGTAGCACAATCCGTCGCGTCGGGTCAGAAACCTCCGGCTGAGACCGCAGCAACCGCGAGCGACAGCAAACCTGAGTGCGTGGAGCCCGGACCGCTATTTTCCGCTGACGACTATGACGGTCCATTCCGCAAGGCCGTAAGTTATTTTTCTCGCAAGCTGGAAATCAAAACTGTCCACTCTCCCCGCCGCACGCCGCGTCGCAAGCTGTGCAGCCTGGATTCCGGAGAGAAGTTTCACCTGTTTCTAAGCAATACCTTTGAGCCGGTTACATTCGTCGGAGCAGGCTTCAATGCCGGGCTGGACCAGGCAGAAGACAACGATCCCACCTTCGGCCAGGGCATGGCCGGCTACGGCAAGCGTTATGCTGCGGCCCTGACGGACACCGCCTCCAGCGATTTCTTTCATACTTTTCTATTCCCGGTGCTCTTTCGCCAGGATCCGCGCTACTACCGGCGATTTGAAGGACGCACGAGCCTGAGGTTGGGCCACGCGTTGTCGCATGTCTTTGTTGCCCACAGCGATTCCGGCAAGAAGATGTTCAACTTCTCCGAATGGCTGGGCACAGCGTCATCAACAGCGCTGGCGAACCTGTACCATCCTGGCAAGCGGCGCGGGTTTGGCCCGGCGGCTTCGCGCACGGGCATCAGCATTGGAACGGATATGGGATTCGATGTTCTGCGTGAGTTCTGGCCGGAGATCGTTCGTGGACTCAGGCTGCCATTCCGGGTTCGCGATAGCCAACTGTGAGTGATTTGGTATTTGAAAACGCGAGTGTCGCAGCCGAGAGGCCGCGTTCCACACGATAGACTTCGCGTCATGTGACCTTCATCACAGCACCCACCAACATAACGGCGTGAACCTATAAGTGAAGGAAGGTGGGCCATGGCAACTATAGAATTAACGCCCAGCAAAGCTGGAGTGACTGCCCTAAAGACCCCAAATATCATGAAGGCCCTGGTATTCCGTGGGCCAAACATTATTAATATCGAGGAAGTTCCAATTCCACGCCCTAAGCATGGTGAAGCCGTGCTGCGCGTGACTCTGACCACGATCTGCGGCACCGATGTGCACATTCTGAAAGGCGAGTACCCTGTAAAACCGGGGCTGATCATCGGGCACGAAGCTGTAGGCGTGATTCACGAGCTTGGGCCGGGAGTAACCGGCTATAAAAAAGGTGATCGCGTGCTTGTAGGTGCGATCACCCCGTGCGGCCAATGCAACTTCTGTCTGAGCGGAGACCTCTCGCAATGTGGCGGGCCGATTGGCGGATGGAAGTTCGGCAATACCATCAACGGCGCCCAGGCAGAGTACCTGCTGGTGCCGAATGCGGAAGCCAACCTGGCGAAAATTCCCGACCACCTGCGCGATGAAGAAGTGATTCTTCTGGCTGATGTCGCCTCCACCGGCTTTTCCGCATCGGAAAATGCGCCGGTCAAAATTGGTGATACAGTGGCCATCTTCGCGCAAGGCCCGATTGGACTCTGCGCCACTGTGGGCGCGCGGCTCCAGGGAGCAAGTTGCATCTACGTGGTAGATCCGAACCCTGGGCGCCTGGAGCAGGCAAAAAAGATGGGCGCTGATGTAATTTTGAACAGCTATGAAGTTGATCCAGTCAAGGAGATCATGCGCCTGACAGATGGCCGTGGCGTTGATGTTGCCATCGAAGCGCTGGGCCAGCAAGTTACGTTTGAAAATGCGCTGCGTGTGCTGCGTCCGGGCGGAACACTCTCCAGCCTGGGCGTCTATTCAGGCAAGCTCTCCATACCGCTGGAGCCGTTTGCCGCCGGACTGGGAGATCACAAGATTGTGACTACGCTCTGCCCTGGAGGAAAAGAGCGCATGCGCCGGCTAATCGAGATGGTAGCGTACCGTCGAGTGGATTTGACTCCGTTGTTGACCCATACGTTCCCGCTGGAACGGATCACCGAGGCGTACGAGCTCTTTGGCGCGCAGCGCGATGGCGTTTTGAAAGTGGCGATCAAAGTTCAGGCACGAGTTCCGGAAGAGGCTGGCTCCAATCCACAACGTGAGATAGGCTTGCTCTCTGGAACCCGAAACGATGAATACTGTTAGCACGATTGGTGTTTCAACCGGCGGCGGGGATTGTCCGGGATTGAATGCCGTCATTCGCGCAGTGGTAAAGTCGGCAATCCTGCGGCATGGCTGGCGAGTGATTGGCATTGAAGACAGCTTCGACGGGCTGATCTGGCCTGGCAAACATCGCGAACTCAAATTGCAGGACGTGAGCGGGATCCTCGCCCGTGGTGGGACTATTTTGGGAACCACGAACCGCGGTAATCCCTTTTGTTACCGCGTTGTCGAAGATGGAGAAGAGAGGGTACGCGACTTCAGTGATGAAGTCGTGCGCAACGCCCACGATCTTGGCCTGGATGGTCTGGTCGTCGTAGGCGGCGACGGGACCATGAAAATTGCCCTCGAGTTGCACCGCAAAGGGCTCATGCTGGTGGGAATTCCCAAGACCATTGATAACGACCTGAACGCCACAGAGGTCAGCTTTGGCTTCGATACCGCGCTTCACACTGCCGCGGATGCCATCGACAAAGTACATACTTCAGCGGAATCTCACCATCGCATTATGGTGATTGAAGTGATGGGCCGCGAGGCAGGCTGGATTGCGCTTCAGGCGGGGCTGGCCTCCGGCGCTGACGTGATCCTGATTCCTGAAATTCCATTTGATCTGGAGCAAGTCTGCCAGCGCGTGAAGCAGCGCGAACGTGAAGGCAAGAAGTTCACGATTGTTGTGGTGGCTGAGGGCATCAAGGTCCCGGGCCGGCCTGCTGCAAGTGAAGACAAACGCCTGCTTCCCCGGACTGGAGTCGCGGCCAACTGGGTTGGCGACGTTCTGGCGCGGTCTACGCACCGCGAAACTCGCGTGGCTGTTCTGGGACACATTCAGCGCGGCGGACCGCCTTCACCCTTTGACCGGATCCTGTGTACGCGGTTTGGAGTGGCAGCCACGGAACTGGTAGCGCAGGGAAAGTTCGGCCGGATGGTGGCGCTGAATCAGGGCGCAATTCAGGATGTAGACATTGCTGAAGCTGTGAGGATTACCCGCCGCGTAGATCCCGACGGAGAGCTTGTCCGCATTGCGAAAGCTACCGGCGTGTGCTTCGGCGGCTGAAGAGAATCTCCGAAGTGTGGGCGGCGACGTCAGAAAAGTAACCGCAACCTTATAGAACCCCAGATCACGTGCCAGAGCGCGTAATATGTCAAACGGCAACAGTACATGGACACAAAATCATAGCGCTCAAAAATGTAGAGCTGGACCAGGTTAAACAAGAACACATGAAAGACAACATAAATAGCAATCCAAAGCGGATACCCGGCCAGACTCCTCGCCTGATAGACCGGTTCCAGCAAGGATGCGATAACAACGCATGGCCATAGAACTTGGTTGACTGTGATTTTTATGGGCAAGGAAGTCAGAAAGATCAACAGTGCGGTCAGCGGCAGCACATGAAAAATGATTTCTGCAACGTAGCCGATAGCGGGATAGAACAAAAGAGACTCTGGAAATTGGACGTTGATGTCTTTCGCAAGAGGGGCCTTCAGATCGATCAGGACAACAACCAGAGCAAATGGGACTGCCACAACAGCAGAGAACCACAGCCCCTTGTGGTTTGTTTCTTTGCAAATCGAAAACCATCCTCGTGAAACCAGAACAGACAAGGAAAGGGCCGCCAGGAGAACAATGAGGGTGATTGCTATCAACGGATTGATGGTGCCGAAATAGAGTGAGAAACATCGGTTGTTCAAGAAAAAAGCAAAGGCCGTGAGTCCAATCACAGCGATGGACAAGCCGATCAGCACCTGATACTGCGAGCGCCTGCTAGTAATGGAGTTTTTGATTAAGCGGCTCTGAAATAAATGGTGGTCGAGCATGGCTGCCGCAGGGACTTTCTTAAGAGAAAGAGCTGCGACATTGGTTGTGGTCCGGCCACCAGCTCCTTGCGAGGAAGTCAGTGGCGTGGATCGCGTACCGTCGCAGCTCCTGATGTAATCACTGCTTTCGCAGTCCCAAACCTCGGCGGCTTCTCGCAAGGCCGTCGATTTTTTCGGGTTTGGTTGTCCTCCGGGTTACCCCGGCCTGACGAATTACCCGGCCTACTTCGGACTGGCAAGCTTTTTTTCTGCCAACCCTTTCGACCATCGACGGGAATCATGCTAAGAGCGCCGGCGCTGGGCGTATGTGACGTCCGTCACGCATGTTTGTGACGTAAGCAACTCAACAATCGGCACAGTGACAATTTATGAAGCTTTGAGCGCGCCCTTTACGACGAAGTCGGCGAAATTGATGGCGCTGTGGATCTTACGGCCGCTCAGAAGCAACTCCGCGACTTCGCGATCATTCAGTTGAACCCGGAGAATCCGGTCCACTCCTTCCCTGCTCAGTACGGTGGGTACGCTCAGCGCCACTTCAGACATGCCATACTCGCCCAGCAGCACGCTGGAAACGGAGAACACAGCTTTTTCGTCATGCAGGATGGCTTCCACCATTCGCACCAGAGCGGTAGCAATCGCATTATTGGGCGACCCTTTGCGCTCCAGGACCGCAGCTCCGGAGTTGCGCGTGACGTCGAAAATATCATCCAGCGCTGAAGCGTCGCATCCGTGAGCTTTACAGATTTCCGTGAGGGGCATTCCCGCGATGGATGCGGACGACCAGATTGGAACCTCTGATTGCCCGTTCTCTCCCAGGATGTAGGCATGCACGCTGCGCGGCTCAATGCGAAAATGCCGTCCCAGAAGATAGCGAAAGCGGGCTGTTTCCAGAATGGTTCCGGTACCGATCACCTGCCTCCGGGACAATCCAGAAAGTTTCCATGCGCCGTACGTCAGAACGTCCACCGGATTGGTGGCCACGATAATAATGCCGTCAGGATTTACATCGGCGATCTGGGGAATGATCTCTTTGATCACTGCAGCATTGGGCTCCAGGACGTCTGAAGGAGTTTGTCCCGGGTTGAGCCTTTTCCCGGCGCAGATGACCGTAATGGCAGAGCCGGCAGTGTCGAGCAAAGTGCCGGCGCGAATTTCAGCCGGCTGAGAGAACGGGATGGTGTGCTGCAGGTCCATGGCCTCGCCCTCCGCCCGGGCTACGTCCTTATCAATCAGCACCAGCTCTGAAGCCAGGCCACGAAGAAGCGCGGCATAAGCGAAACTTGCGCCTGCTTTACCGGCGCCGACCACGGCAATTTTTACTGGCTGAACAAAACTCATACGGAACTCCTTAGCTGTCAATGTGCTGCCATCGTCGCCTCGGGAACCCCACGCGGCACGATCGTAGGCGTGCCCTGCGGAGGTACCTCAAGATTCCAATGCGTGGCGCAGTCAGCGCAGAGCCAGAAGAACTCTACCCTCGCCTGCTCCAGCGATGCCGCCGGACGCCGCACAGCCACCAGCTTGCCTTCGCCGAAATACATGAACTGCGCTTCGCAGCCCGGGTTCGCACATTGGGATACCATGGTGATACACCTTTAACCTTTTATTACATTGTTAAGCGTGCGTTCTGCGCTGTGACCAGGATCACACACCAGCCACTATTCCTGCGCGATCCGGTGGTGATCACTTCTCGCGAGAGCATTCGCAAAAGCCGAAATCCTGATCGACGGTATGCAATCCTGTTCGCATCACGGTTCTATGTGACTCCCATCACACCCATCGCCCAATCGTTGCTCTAAAGTGAATAACATCTGGGACGCAACCTGTTCTCAGCAATGGCTGCGCACTAAGCCCGGGAGGTGCCCAATGAAAGGCTCAGAATTACGACAGGATCCTGCTACCAAAGAATGGGTGGTGATCGCGCCGGAAAGATCACAGCGTCCGCAACAGGACAAACGGTCTGCGGAGGAGAGGCACACGCTCTACAGTTCACATTGTCCCTTCTGTCCCGGCAATGAATCGCTCACGCCGCCTGAGCTGCTGCGAATCGGGCACGAGGGATGGCAGGTCCGCGTGGTTCCCAATAAATTTCCCGCGCTCCATTCCAATGCAGGGCCCGTGGGTCGGAATTGTTTCTTTCGTTCTGCGCCGGGCAGCGGTCATCACGAAGTGATTATTGAAAGTCCGGCGCACAACCTGGAACTGGCGGACACGCCGGAGGAACACATTGCGCGAATCCTGCGCGCCTACCAGCAAAGGCAGCGGTTTCTCCTGGAGCGAGACGATGTACGCTGCGTGGTGATCTTCAGAAATTATGGCGAACGTGCGGGCACCTCGCTCCTCCACCCCCATTCACAGGTGCTGGCCACTCCGGTAGTGCCGGCCTTCGTGCACTGGAAGCATGAAGTTGCGGAACACTACTGGGAAGAGAACAACAGAAATTTGTACGCCGATATCTGCGAGGCGGAAAGATGGTCGGAAATGCGCATGGTCGAAGAGGACAGGGCTTTTACGGCTTTCGTGCCGTTTGCTTCCTTTGTCCCTTACGAGATGTGGATCGTGCCCAAACGCTTCACTCCGTCCTTCGCGCTGGCTTCCGATGCTGAGTTGGCAGACCTGGCCGGGACCCTGCGGCGCTGCCTGCTGCGTTTGCGGGAATGTTGCGGCAATGTGCATTACAATTACGTGATCCATTCCTGCACCAGGGGACTGGAGAACGAAGATTTCTACTTGTGGCACCTGCAGATCATTCCCCGATTGACCGAACCGGCCGGATTCGAGATGGGCTCGCACATGTACATCAATCCCATGCTGCCGGAGCAATGCGCGCAAAATCTGCGCAACGCAGCCATTACGATTGCAGAACCTGCCGGAGTAAGTTACGAATTAAGCGCATAGGCATACGATCGGGTGTGACCTTCGTCACAGAAAAACGACAGTGGAACGCAGTACAAAGGGAGTCAAAGCCGGGGGTCTTCGATAGGCAACCACTCCACCCCAGCATCCAGGCAGGTGTGAGGGCGAAGACACCCGGCACTCCGTTATGGCATCTATTCCAAACAACCCTGCCGGGCAGGACACGGTCGATGATTTCATGAAGACGCGACCCATTCAGGAAGCGGGTTTGCAATTTCTGCTGGTCGAAATTGACACGGGGCTCACTTTCGCCCGGATTGCCCAGGCGGCGCAGGCGAATTCGCCACGGAAATTTGAGCGCAACCTCCAGAATGCACGCAAGGCTTACGACAGCGCCTTGCGGTTCCGGCGTACTTCGGTACTGGAACCAGAGCAGAAAACCGGTGTCGATAGCAAACTTGAACAACTGAAGATTGCCCTACGCGAGCTTGGCGAAGAAGTGTAACAGCCCTGTTACTCATCTGGCGCATGTTGGCGTTAGTCCTCCGAGCTCGCAGCCTTGTACATTTAGACTGTGGCGTTCTTTGACCTCCCTGATAGCGCGGGGCGATCATCAGAATTACGTGGACATCTGCTGCCGAGGATTCAAGTTCAGGACGGAAACGGGCTTCCCATGCCCAAACTCTTAAACATCCCGCGTGTTTCCAGGACTCACGGCTTTAGGCGGGTCGATGATCGTCTCATTGTTTGCAATCATGCTCGACTGCTGCGAGAGCGTTCTCAACGCCTGCATCAGGACTGCATGAAGACGATTGACGCTTCGCAAAATCTCCGTGATCGATCACAGCTCCTGATTGAGCAGAACAAAGAAATCATGCGGAATTTGAAATAGCGACCGGCAATCTGCGCCTGTCATCCTGAGCAGCGTATCAAGAAATTCTCAATCTTCTTAGCAAAGGTTTTTTCTGACTTCTGTCTTCTGTCTTCTGACTCCTGGCTGCTGACTTCTGGCTTCTTGGGGTATCAGGGCCGGAGCCCCTGGCTACCTGGCATGATGCATTCCCGCTAGAAGCGGCATTACAGCAAACAATCCCAGAGAGACGAAATAGACCGTTCCCGAAACGGGATCGCGGCCTGGCCAGTACTCACGGATGGTGAGCCCGCGAATCCACAGAACAACGGTAAACTCGGTGACAAGCATCAGCGCCAGAGCAATGATCCCCACGGCAAGGCGGGCAGCCGAAGTGGAGAACTCGAGGAAACGACCAACAATCCAGCGCGCGACAAAGAAACTTACCAGCACCATGACCGGCGCTTCCGCCAGCTCGGCATTTCTTGCCCCAAGAGCAGGGACCACCCACAACGTGCGAATGGTCCCCAGAACAAAGCCGGCCGCGAATACGAGAGCGAAGTAGATCGCCCCCGTTTTTACAACTACCATATTCACCGCACGGTCAGCACCGGGCAAGTGGCTGCTGCCATGACCTGGTAGGCAACGCCCGAGCGCAGTTGGATTCCGGGCGCAAACGCATGCCGTATGCCCATGGCAATCAGGTCCGACCTGGTTTCCACGGCAGCGCGGAGAATCGCCTCTGCCGGATGGCCAAATTCGATCAGGAACTGCGGCTTTTGTTCGCCACATTCTTTCCCGAAAACCTTTTTGAGGGTGCGGCGGGCGTCGTCGGCCAGAAAATGCGCGTTGATATTGATTGCGGCGTCCATCGGAATCACGTGCAGGAACGTGATGGCTGCCGAATGCTCGCGCGCCAGGGCGAGGACGTAAGGCAGAATCTCCGTGCTCTCTTCGGAAAAATCAGTAGGAACAAGGATCCTGCGAAACGGCGTCTTGTTATTGAATATGGTGTCCGGGCCCACGGTCAGGACCGGGCAGGTCGCGATCCTGCAAATCTTTTCGGCAACGGAACCCAGCACCAGCCGCCGAACCCCGGTGCGCCCATGCGTGCCTACTACGATCAGGTCGATCTGGTTCTCATTGATGGCTTTGATCAGCTCGTCTTCGAGCGTCCCGCTGGCCAGAATGGCCTTGACCTTCAGCCCTTTCAATTCCGGCAGCCGTGCCGCTTCAGTCAATTCTTCGGCGCTTCGTTTACGTTGCGCCTCATATAAAAACGGCGCCGCCTCCGGGGCGCCGATCATCAGTTGCGATGGCGTCACCACGTGGCAAAGATAGATGTTGGAATTAAATTTCCGCGCCAGGTTGATGACATACGGCAGTGCATGCCGGGAATAATCAGAAAAATCGGTGGCGAAAAGAATGTTCCGGAGCTGAACAGCAGGAACAGCAACAATTGCGGTTGCCATACTCGCCTCCTTTCAACTACAAATTACTTTCAACTACAAATTATCTGTCGAGGAGTGGCAAGTCTGTGACCGGAGTCACATGGGGACCAGCGAGGTGGAGTCTATGCTTTCAGTTATGAGAAAGCTTCTTCTGCCGGCAGCACTCATTGTGCTGCTCAGCGCTGCGCTGGCGCAGCAACCGGACTACAACGCGCTGTTGCGCCGCTGCTCGCAGCACGAGAAGGAGGCACTGCAGCATCCGCAAAAGTTCCAGTTTCTGGAGCGTGTGGAAATGGATTGGGGCTCGGAGACGCGTGCCGTCATTGAAACCACACAAGGCCGGGCGGACCGCATCATCGCCTTTCACGACCAGCCTCTTGCTCCTGACCAGCAGAAGAAACAACAGCAACGACTCACACGACTGCTGAATGACTCCAAAGCGCTTCGCGACGAAGTGGCTGATCAGCGAGAAGAAGCAGAGCGACGCCAGCTTATGGTCGCTACGCTTGCGGATGCAATTGTGATTGAGTTCGAAGGGACAGAGCCCGATGGCAGACTCAGATTTTCCTTTGTGCCTAACCCGAAGTTTTCTCCGAGCAATCGCGAGACGCAGGTGTTCAAAGGCATGCGCGGCCTTCTGTGGATCGAGCCAACTTACGAACGGATCGCAGCCGTTCAGGGCGAGCTGTTCAAAGACGTGAACTTCGGCTGGGGCGTCCTCGGGCGCTTATACAAAGGTGGAACATTCGAAGTCGTGCAGACCCAGATTCTTCCGGGGGTGTGGCGCATTACAACCCTGAACCTGGATTTCAAAGGGCGCGCATTTTTGTTTTCAGGACTGCGAATTTTGCGCAAAGAAAAATCCTCACGATTCGTGCCTACCTCATCCGGCATGACCGTTCGCGCCGCGCTTACGGAGCTGCTGTCACAGACCGCCCCGGGATTACAGGCTGGAAAGTAGTTTTTCTAGTTTAGCCCGAGCGCAGCGAGGGATCGCTACCTCAATAAAGGCTCTTTCAGGGCGAATGCCCCAATCATCGTAATTTGCCGGAATGATCTGCTGGATCTTCGTCCGGGCATACGCCCTGTAAAATCCTCGTAGCGGTAGGGCTCCCTCTCCCGCCCCGTTGTTTTCAAGTTTTTCGCAGATCCGGTCCATCCAGAACGGGCGGGATCGGGATAAACGAAAATAAAAACCTTAACTCACTGTCGCCAGTTCTCTCTCTTCCTCTGTTTCTGCTGACTGAATGCTGTACGTGGTGCTGAGTTCGGCGCCGCTCAGGCGCAGCATTGCTCCCACTGAGCAGTACTTTGACTCAGAGAGATGGATTGCATCTTCAACCGACTGCGCATCGACATCCTTGCCGGTGATGAGGTGGTGGACACGGACTTTCGTAAACACCTGGGGCGGCGCGGGCTGCTGATCGGCTTCCACGCTCACCTCATAAGCCGTGATGGTCTTGCGTTTCTTGCTGCGCAGAATGGTGATCACGTCGAAAGCCGTGCAGCCGGCCAGGGCCGCAGCCACGAGTTCGATGGGCTTGGCTCCAGTTTTTCCGATGGCGTCGTCGATTAGAAAATGGTGCCCGCTGCCTGTATCCACTTCAAATTGACGTTCATTTGCAAACGTGAGCCTTACTTTGGATTGGACCATAGGTTCTCCTTCGAGTATTCATTCGATTTGTCACGCATGGACCGGTACCTGCTGCGGATCTTCGGCAGCGGCCGGATCCAGATTTGATTGAGCGATGAACTGGTTCACCATGGTCCCGGCCTGCCGATCGGTGGGCCGTTGCGCGTAGTACCAGCCGTTCAGCGGCTCATATTGCTGGAGTTCCACAACGCTCAGCACGCGGTCGGCAACCTGCGCCAGTTTCGCGCTGGTCGCGCGCGAGACTATGGGAACAGCGACAATTACCTCGCGAGCGCCTGCGTGGCGAACAGCGCAGCACGCGAGATACATGGTGGATCCGCTGATCATGCCGTCATCGGCGAGCACGACGACCTTATCGTGCATTTCCGGGATGTTCCGGCCCCCGTTGTAGAACCCTTCACGCAGAAGTACTTCTCTCGCAGCAGAATGCATAGCTGTCTCAATGTCTTCATCTGTGATTCCAAGCTCGCGCGTGAGCGCACGATTGACGTAACGCAAGCCGCCGCTTGCAACCGCGCCGATGGCAGCGCTTTGCTTTGGCACCACCAGCTTCTGCACCAGAATTACAGCCAACGGCGTCCGCAATTGACCCGCAATCCCAATTCCCACGGATACGCCGCCACGCGGCAGCGCGAGCACAATCACGTCTTTGCGCCCGGAATACTCGGTCAATTTTTCGGCCAGGATCCGGCCGGCCAGCCTGCGGTCCAGCGGCAATGATTTTTGCTCTGTGAAGGCCATATGCCAATCTCCTATTCCAGCGGCTACTCCGCTGTCCATTGATGTTGAAACCGGTGAGTCAGCACCGGGCACTTTGCGTTCAGCAAGACACGATACGTTACCGTGTTGCGAAAGTGAGTTGCGATCTCACCGGCTTTGCGAATGCCAAATCCGATGAGGTCTACATCTGGCTCTTCCGCGTGGGCAAGGATGCGCTCGGATGCATCGCCGGAATCGATCAGAAATTCAGCATTGCACCGGGGACTGATTTCCGGAGAGAAGATGCGCATCATTTCCTTGCGCAGTGGTTCAGCGAGCATCCTGGCATCTGGATTGCCGGCCGTTTCCGGCGGAAGCACATGCAGCGCGGTAATGGCAGCAGAGTATTCATGTGCCAACGAAGCCAGGTACGGAAACACTGCTCTGGATTCCTCCGAGAGATCAGTGGGAAACAGTATCCTGCGGATCTCAAACCTGCCCAGAAAGCGATGGGCCAGGTGCGGCCCCACGGTGAGGACTGGACATGGCAGATGCCGGAAGAGGGCCTCGGCCACAGAACCCAGGACGAGGTGCTTGAGCCCGACACGGCCATGCGTGCTCAAGACAGCCAGATCGATGCTTTTCTCGCGCACAATCTCCTGCAGGTGTTTGATCGGATCGCCGGTTTGCACAATGGTTTTGGTTGAGAGTTCGAACGCATCAGCCGCGCGCAGCAGGCCCGCCAACTTCTCTCTGGCATGGCGCTGATCCCGGCGCTCCAGTACGGAGACAGCTTCCGGCGTGGCCATGACATACGGCAGCGGCTCGCAAATGTGAGCCACGAAGAGTTCTGAGTTATAGCGGCGCGCAATCGCGCACACCAGGGGCAATGCCGCTTTTGACCCTTCGGAAAAATCGGTCGCGTAAAGAACGCGCTTAAGTTGAATAGCGGGAAGGATCGGAACTACAACAGAGGCGCTCATGGCGTCACCTCCTGCTCTTATGGTCTCGCGATCAGCCTCCGGGTTCTGTGATGAAGGTCACAGTTAATCGGGCCACCGGGTCGTCGGACGCCGCGTTAGAAGTTGTGCCCTTCTATTCCGCTAGCAGTGCACCAATCAACAATCAAGAATCAATAATCAAAACTCTGTTGTTCCCTATTCTCTAATCCCTATTCAGGTGTAGAGTTAGAACTTTCCTGGAGATGGGGCACATGTTACGGGTATTGGTGCATAACTGGTGGCTGTTGTTGCTGCGCGGGATTTTTGCGCTGGGATTTGCAATTTTCGTGTTTTCGGTGCAGGCAGTCCGCGTGATTGGGCTGCTGCAAGCCATGGCGCTGGTTTCAGTGGTGGAGCTGTTCGGGCTATTCGCGTTTTGCACGGGGATCATCACGATCATTGCTGCCATTCGTGGATTTATCAAAGAGCGCGGCTGGTGGCTGCTCCTCGTCGATGGTCTGGGCGCCTGTGCAGCGGGAGTAGCGGCAGTCACCCTCCGTGATCTCACGTTTGTTCACCTGGTGCGTCTAATCGCGTGCTGGGCGATCTTTGTTGCCGCCTTTGAGCTGCTGATTGCGGGCAGGCTGCGGCGGCATCTTCCTGATGAGTGGTTTCTCGCCATAGCTGCTGTTGGATCGGCTGCGTTCGGAGCTTATCTGCTTATCCTTCCCTCCGATCGAGTCCGCACGCTCTTCTTGTGGCTCGGAGCATACGCACTGTTCAGTGCAATCACTATGCTGGGCCTGTCGTTGCGGTTGCGAAAGCTGCGCAATCAGGCACATACAACCGCTGTACATGCCGGAAGTGAGTAGACCAATAGCCGCTCAAATGTGAATTTGTTCTCGTTAACAGGCGCATCTACGAATTCTGACTCCTGACTTCTGGCTCCTACTTGGCTCAAAACCTACAAGCGTGACGGTCATCACAGCGGCACGAGAACCTCCGATAGAGACTTGAGGGTGGCGCGGAGGGTCGTATGCCACAAAGCGAACTCCTCAAAGCGTTAAAGGAGCAGTTGGTATTTTTCGAGCGCGGCGGCTATGGATACGCCTATCGAAGCGCCTGGCGTCCAACGCTTTTGCTGCGAGATTCGCCTTTGTGCCTGAACGCTACTTTTGCGCAGGCTCGCCCATGCCGCGAATGCATCCTGTTCCCAATGGTTCCTGAGGAAAAAAGAAACTTCCTGCTGCCTTGTCATCACATCCCACTGAATTCATCTGGCGACACCATCGCGAAACTTTATGCAGACGGCACCCAGGAGCAACTGGATCGGACGCTGCACCAATGGCTCCGCGCCACCATTCAAAGACTAGAGAAGAAGGAGGTCACTACCATGAAAACCCTCGAAGTTTCCACAGCGGTGTCATTCAAAAATATCTTGTTTCTTACAGACTTTACTCCGGCTTCACAAGCGGCATTCACTTATGCCGTAGCTTTGGCCCGTCACTTTAAAGCGCATCTTTATCCCGCACATGCGGTTACAGCATTCATTCCCTCGGAACTGGATGCGCACATTGTGCCGGAAATCATGGAAAACATTGAGACCGGCAAGAAGTCGGAATTGACGAAACTCGTCGCGGCCACAGGCTTGCCCAATACCGTGCTGGTCACGCAGGAGGACATTGAAGCTGCAGTCCCGAAATGGATCAACGAGCACGGCATTGACCTGATTGTGATGGGCACGCATGGAAGGAAAGGCGTTGATCGCATGTTCATGGGATCAACGGCGGAAGCCATTGTGCGGACGGCTACCTGCCCGGTGCTGACCGTAGGACCGGCCGTGAGCCCCCACGGAGCGGGCGAACTCGCAATCCGGAAAATACTATTTGCGACCAGCTTGAAGAAGGAACCTGAGCCAGCGGTCTCCTATGCGCTCTCATTTGCGCGCGAGGAATGCGCCGACCTCGTGGTCTTGCATGTGCTCCAGGCTTCGGCGGAGACACAACAGGACTGGAAGATCATTGCTGACAGCGCGCGCGACGCAATGAAAGAACTTGTTCCTCTTGGCGATGATTTTGCCGGCAAGACCAGGTTCTTTGTCGAGCCCGGCAGCGCTGCCAACGTGATTCTGGAGTATGCAAGGAACATTTTGCCAGGCTTGATTGTTCTGGGACTTGAAGGCCCTACCAGGACGAGCACTCATTTCCGTCGAGGCGTGGCATACAAAGTCATCAGCGAAGCGCCGTGCGCAGTGCTGACGGTGCGTTAGTGAGAAGTTTATCCCGAAGAGAAGAGAGGGAGTTCAATAGCCGGAAAAAGTGTTTCAGGGCGGATGCCCCGGGATATTCGGTCGATGGCAAGGGCTGTATCCCGTCGTTGCGCAAAGTTTTCGAGAAGAATTTGGGCCGGATCGAGGCAAAGCTCAAGGAGGATTTATGCAACCCAAAGAGGTGATGAAGTGGACGCTGCTGGGTCTGTGTAGCGGCGCGGCCGTCGGATATCTTGCCCAGTCGGAATTTGGGCAGAAGCGGCGTGCCGCCATGGCCAGATCGGGCAAGAAATTATTTGAGAGAGCCGCGCAACGCGGCAAGAAGGCGTTACAAGATAGCGAGCATCGTCTCGCCGGTCTGGCCGCGCATTGGTGGGCAAACATAAATAAGGAGAAACCACTGGACCGCGTGCTCGAGGAGCGGATTCGCTCACGCATGGGACGGATTGTTTCTCATCCCCGCAAAATTCATGTTGTATGCGACCACGGAGTGGCAATTCTGTGGGGCATCATCCTGGAGGATGAGGCTTCCCCGCTGATCGAGGCCGTGGAACGAATTCCCGGCGTCACCGAAGTAGTCGACCACCTCGACATTGCCACGCCGGACCAACTGCCTGTAGGACCGGCGAATTCCTTGAAAGCCGCCAGAGATGAAATCAGGTTGAACTGGAGCCCTTCCAGGCGGCTGATCGTGGGAGCGTCCGGCGCGGCGCTCGCCGTGGCCGGCTTGAGGCGCAAGGATCTGTTTGGCAACGTACTGGCGGTGCTCGGGGCTGGGATGGTTGTGCGCAGCAGTATGAAGAATCATTTGCGCGCAACCTTCGCCCTGAGCGAGTCTGCTCCCGGGTTTGAGCTGGAGAAGACAATCAGGATCAATGCTCCGATCTCCGACATATTCAATTTCTGGGCCGATCCCCAGAACTATCCAAAGGCTTTTTCCCATGTCGCCGGCATCGAGCGGCTGGGCGAAAATCTCTATCGCTGGAGTGTAATTGGACCAGCGGGAATTCCGATCGGCTGGGAAGGCATGATCACGCGGACCATTCCAAATACCCTGGTGGAGTGGAAGAGCTTGCCGGGTTCAGCCATCAAGAATTTCGGCGTGGCCCATTTTGATCCACATTACGATGCCAGCACACGCGTTCACATTCGCATGTTCTACCGTCCGCCGGCGGGAATTCTGGGACGCTTTTTTGCCGAACTTTTTGGAGCTGATGCCGGCCAGGTGTTGGATCAAGACCTGAAGCGTCTGAAATATCTTTTCGAGAACGGAGCTCTGGGTCCCGATCGGAAAGAGGTGACCGACGAGACTGATCTGCTTAAGACGGCGATGACGTAACTATGCTGAGTAATTGACGAAAGGGGATGCGGAACTCGCATCCTCTTTTTCTTAATGACGGGCGAAAGCTAAAATTACTTGTGGGCCGGGGCAATGCGCGATCAATGCGCGATCATGGTTGCGCGGTATTTGCTTTCAAAAGTAGTGAAGCGGCTAACAAAATAAAATTACGTGGGGGCCTCCGCACTGAAGCATTCTTCTGGTCGTAGGGTTCCCTCACTACGCTCGGGATAAACTACAAAAGCTTGCCCCCAACTTCTCTCATTCCGATCTTTCACCCCAAGAGCCTGGCGGTTATCGGGGCAACGGAGAAGCCGGCCAGTGTGGGGCGCACAGTTCTGCGCAATCTGCTGGATCAGCCCTCCGGCGCCACCATATTTCCCATCAATCCCAGCCGCAATAATGTTCTGGGAATAAGGTGTTATCCCAACATTGCTGCAATTGGCGAACCCGTGGATCTAGCCGTGGTGGTGACTCCGGCAGAGACCGTAGCCGGTGTCTTGCAGGAATGCGTTGATGCCGGCGTGCGCGGGGCGATCGTAATCTCCGCCGGGTTTGCCGAGCTCGGAGCAGAAGGCCTGGAGCGCGAAAAGAAAATCAAGAAAGTGCTGGCCTCCGGCAAGCTGCGCATGATCGGACCCAACTGTCTGGGCATCATGAATCCGCGGACCGGCCTGAACGCGACTTTTGCCCAATCCAACGCTCTGCCCGGAAATTTGGCTTTTTTGAGCCAGAGTGGCGCACTGTGCACCGCAATTCTTGACTGGAGCCGGCGGGAGAATGTGGGCTTCAGCGGCTTCGTTTCTGTCGGCTCCATGCTGGACGTAAGTTGGGGAGACCTGATCTACCACTATGGCGACGATCCTTACACCACCAGCATTCTCATTTATATGGAGTCGATTGGCGATGCGCGGAGCTTTCTTTCTGCCGCGCGCGAAGTCGCGCTGACCAAGCCGATCATTGTCATCAAGCCGGGAAGGACGGAAGCGGCACGAAAGGCGGCCGCTTCGCATACGGGAGCAATCACAGGCTCTGATGAAGTTTTTGAGGCGGCATTTCGCCGCTGCGGAATTCTGCGCGTCGGCAATATTTCCGAGCTGTTCGATATGGCCGAGGTCCTGGGCAAGCAGCCGCGCCCGAAAGGACCCAGGCTTGCAGTGGTGACAAATGCGGGCGGCGCGGGCGTTCTGGCCACAGACGCTCTGCTGGCCAATGGCGGTGAGTTGGCCCAGCTTTCCACCGACACTCGCGATGCGCTCAACAAAATTCTTCCCGAAGCCTGGAGTCACGCAAATCCGGTGGACACGCTCGGCGACTCGAGTCCGGAAAGCTACATCAAGGCGCTGGAGATTGTTTCGCGCGATCCACAGTGCGATGCCGTGCTCTCCATCCTGGCGCCCCAGGGAATGACCGAGCCGGAAAAAGCTGCCGGGTTGTTGAGCGCTGCCGCTAAGACGATCACCAAACCTGTGCTGGCAAGCTGGATGGGCGGCAGCCGCATGCAACTTGCAGCCAACGTATTGAACGAAAGCCGGATCCCGACCTTCGAATATCCCGACGCTGCTGCACGCAGCTTCGCCTACATGTGGCGCTACAGCCTGAATCTCCAGGCGCTCTATGAGACGCCGGTATTCACCGATGCGCTTGTCGAGCACGGCCCGAAGAAAGTCAGAGAAATTATCGTCTCCGCGCAGACAAAGGGCCGGACGTTGCTCACCGAGTATGAGTCCAAGCAGGTGCTGGCTGCTTATGATTTGCCGGTCACTCAGGCCAGAGTGGCACAGAGCTCGGAAGACGCGGTCAAACATGCGCGAGAGATTGGCTTCTCCGTGGTGCTGAAATTGAACTCGGAAACTGTTTCCCATAAGTCCGACAAAGGCGGAGTGAAACTCGATCTGAAAGATGAAGCTGCGGTGCGGACCGCGTACGCCGAGATCGAGAGCGCCTTTAGTGGGGAAAATGCCTTTCAGGGCGTAACTGTTCAGCCAATGATCAGCGGCAAGGGACATGAATTGATTGTGGGCAGTTCCAGCGATCCGCAATTCGGTCCGGTTCTGGTGTTTGGGCTGGGCGGCCAGTTGGTTGAGATTCTGCGCGATACATCCCATGCGTTGCCGCCGCTCACCACAACCCTGGCGCGCCGGCTCATGGAAAGCACGCGCATTTTTCAGGCGCTAAAGGGCGCGCGCGGCAGCAGGCCGGTTGATCTGAGCAAGCTGGAAGAAGTGCTCGTGCGCTTCAGCGAGCTGGTAGTGGAAAATCCGCGCATCGCGGAGATTGAGATTAATCCGCTGCTGGCCGGACCGGAAATGGTGGTGGCCCTCGATGCGCGTGTGGTGCTGCATCCTGCCGGCGTTCGCGACGAGGAGCTGCCGCGTCCCGCCATCCGTCCGTATCCTTCGCAATACATTCGCGAATGGCAGGCAACGGATGGCACGCCGTTCACGCTGCGTCCCATCCGTCCCGAAGATGAGCCGCTGGTGGTGGAATTTCATCACCAGCTTTCGGACCGCAGCGTCTATTTCCGCTATTTCCATCCGCTCAGATTGGATGTGCGCGTCAGCCACGAGCGGCTGATTACAAAATGTTTTATTGATTATGATCGCGAACTCGCCCTGGTGGCTGAGTACGCGGACGATCAGGGCGCACGGCATATTGCGGGAATTGCGCGCATGGTGCGCAACCACGCGGACCTGGGCGCGGAAGTAGCGTTTATTGTCGCCGATAAATATCAGAACCGCGGCCTGGGGAGTTATTTGCTGGACTGCATGATCGCGGTGGCGCGGCGCGAAGGCGTCGGCTACCTGGAAGGCTCAATGCTGGCAGAAAACTACAACATGAAAGATATCTTCAGCAGAGCAGGGTTCCGCTTTGGATCACCGATGGATGGAACCATCAGCGCAATGTTAAATCTCCAGAACTGACCGACTACAGAGCCGGTCCCGGGTGTTGACAAAAAAAAGACATGCTCCCCTGATCACTCTATGCCGGACCCCTCGGCACTGAAGCTGCCTGTAAGAACGCAACGATCCCTGGCGCTCCGCCCGGGTTACTAAAAAACTCCTACCACTCCGGACGTCCCTTGGGGTCACGAAACGTAAAAGTGTTCTGTCCGGAAGAGACGGTCCGCGCCAGCATCGCTGGTTTGCCGTCAAACTCAAATCTGATTCCCCGGATTGTGACTCGGTCACCCTGCTTCAGCACAATCTCGTAGTCTTTCAGGAATTTCGCCGGTGCCAGGTGCACTTCGAGCGTAGTGAAGTCTCCTGCCACGGAAATATGCGCACCGACAGTGCCGGTGACCGGGCATTGATATTCCTTTACTTCCTTGATGATGCCGCTAAACGTTTGCTCCTGCGCCACGTTGTACGCCGGCACGCCGTTGTTGGACGCGTTCTGCGCCAGCGTTAGCGGCAAGGCGATCAGCAGCGCCACAGCCAAGAGGAATTTCCCGAAGTTTTTCATGAGTTCCTCCTATCGGGAGTAGTGTGGAGCAATTGTGGGAATTCCGGCTGTGACGGTGATCACACTTAAGGTGTGAGCCGCAGGCCAGCCGAAGGGGGCCGCCTCTGTGTCCACCCCAGGCAACAGTAAGAGAAATCTGGCTGAGTTATTAATTCCGCTGCTGGGTCTGGAACTCGTTACGGCTGTGGAATTCGGCGGCTCGTAAGGCCATAAGCAGTTCATAAAATCTTATTTGGTTGCCAATATTTTTCCCTTCGCGAGTTGCAAAATGACATCGGCAAGGCCGGATTCAACCGCACAAACAGTTCGTGCTTCCAGTCACACCGCGCCGTGACAGCGGTCACAGCACGGCACTCCATTCTCTTTTAGCGTAAATCGCAACTGGGGTCCTACAGCTACCTCCGTACAGTCTTGGTTCTGTGGCGGAAGCTGGATCTTAGGAGCTGCGTACTGGAGTATTGCCCAGTGCACCTCCAGCTACAAGGCAGGGAGAAGAAAATTATGAAATTGCGCCTTCGTTTACCCAAGTTGATGGGTTTGCTTGTCCTGATCTTTACATTGCTTCTGATTGTCCCGAACTCCGGGGCCGCTCCACTGCCGGGAGCAATTTTCACAACTGACAGCTCATGTACCCAGGTGGATGGGAACATTTATCTCTCCAAAGATGCGGTTTATCTCAATGGTGGTCCGCAGCATCATCCGGGAGCCGCTGGCCTTCCGGACGGCGTGTACTTCGTGCAGGTGACAAATCCCAGCGGCAGCGTTCTGCTTGGCACGAGCGTTGGCAGCTCAAATCCAACTCCTGTCACAGTGTCCAGCGGCCTATTTACCGCATGTCTGCAACTCTCCAGCATTGTTATTAAGGCCAGTGATGGGACGCCCGGCTATGACGATACGCCAAATTCCGGCGGAGAGTACAAAGTATGGATTTCCAGTGACAGCTCCTTCACCAACAATTCGACCAAAACGGACAACTTCAAAGTGCGTCCAACGCCGCCGCCCGGCTCGGTTATTACCGGCTTCAAGTTTTACGACGCCAATGTAAACGGAGTCTTCGATCCCGGCGAGCTGGCCATCGAGGGATGGCGGTTCACTCTATGGAGCACCACGGTCCCGGGCTTTGAATCTTACACCGATACTACGGACGCCAACGGTGTGTACATCTTCGAGAACCTGAACCCGGGAACATACGGTCTGTGCGAAGTCCTGCCCCAGGCTGCACCCACCTGGCTGCCGACTACTCGCACCATCGTCTTCCCGATCAACGTTCCACCTGATCCATCTACTTTTCAGTTTGGCAATGTTTGTCTGGGATCAGGCGGTGGTCTGACTCTGGGCTTCTGGAGCAACAAAAACGGCCAGGCGCTGATCAACGGCGCTGACCTCTGCGAGCTCAACAATCTGAACCTGGTAAATGGCAACGGATCGCCTTTCGATCCCGTCCTTGGCTGCACAACGCCAACCAACACCCAGGTCAGCGCAGGCAAGACGAACTTCAGGAACTGGATCTTAAGCGCAACCGCAACCAACATGGCCTACATGCTTTCAGCACAGTATGCCGCGATGACTCTCAATGTCTTCCACGGCTTTGTGGATCCCAATGCTCTGGTGTATGCGCCGGGCGCTCCAAGCGCGAATGCGGTCGGATTCACGACCATCGCAGCACTTTTGAATGACGCCAATACAACCCTCGGCACAAACTCCAATACAACTAGCGCGGGACCAGCACGAACGTTGCAGGAAGCCATTAAGAACGCATTGGATCACGCAAACAACAATGTGAACTTTGTGCAGCCGCAGGCTTGTGATATCAACTACGCAATCACAGAGCCTTCCTGCATCCCGCAGTAAAGGATCATTCACAGAAGGACAGTGAAGACATGAAAGGGACATCGAAACATGTCCCTTTTTGTGTTTCTCGAATGGTTATCAGCTTTAACTTTCGATTTTCTTGATGTACAAGCGCAGCCCAGCCAGCACGATCCCAATCGCGATCAGGGACATTCCCAGACCGAGACGACGATAGTTGCGTTCGGCCATCGCTTTCTGCCCAGCCTTCAAGTTCTTCGTGGCGATGGTCAACCCCGCCTGAATATCCTGGTCTATCAGGTCCTGCCGGAAGCTGTGGATTGTTACCCGTGCCTTCGTCAACGCATCCCGCGCTTCGTTCTGTCCTAAGCGGGCTTCGCTCACTTCCATGCCGGAAGATTCAGCCAGGCCGATGACCTGGTCTGCCTGCTTGATGGCCTGGTCCAGGCGACTCAGGTTGCTGAGCATGGCTGCGCGGGCCTGGTCGCAGACGTCACCTTTAGTATGACAATCCAGGCAAACACCCTCAGAACTCGATCCGAGTTTCGCGTCCGTTGGATGGCTGATGCCGTGGTTGCTGTGACATACAACGCATCCCGGGAGAGCAGCCGCCTGAAAAGCGTCTTTGTGCGAGCTTTTCTCGTACATCTGGGCCTGGAAGACATGGCAGGTGGAACACACATTCTGCACCTTGTCGACTCCCGGCGGCGCTGCGCCATGGTTGCCATGACAAGTGCTGCAGGTGGGCGCAGTCAAATCGCCACGAACCGCGATTGCGTCATGGTGAACGCTCCCGCTGTATTTTGCGAACTGGTCTGTGGGGATCGAGTATTCCTTCATGTAACTTGCGTCGGCGTGGCAACGGGCGCACGTGCTCGCAATGTTGACAGGATGCACCGTGGACGCTGGATCGCTCGGCGCTCTCAGACCATGAACGCTATGGCAATCCGTGCACACTGCAACTTTGCTATCGCCTGCCGCCAGACGCTTGCCGTGCACGCTGGTGTGATATTGAGCTAATTGATCAGTTCGCAGGCTGGGATTGAACTGGCGCATGTACGCTGGATCAGAATGGCAACTTCCACACAACTGTGGAATTTGTTTGCGCTCAATTTTGCCTTTCCATCCCGCCTTGCGGCTCATGGACTTATCCGGATCATCGCTGCTGGCATCGCCGCCGTGGCAACTGGCGCAACTCAGTCCCTTTTCCGCATGGATGTCCTGCTTAAACTTTTCCAGATTCACGCCCAGCGGCTCAGGCAGGGCTCCGTGGCAATCCACACAGGAGTTTGTGGCTTCTCCATAACTAACAGACGCAAGCAGCACAAGGAAACTGAACGCGGTTGCGCGGACTATGCCGGATAGTCGGAACTTATTTCGCAAGATGGCCATAAATGCTCATTGATGTCACGTAAACCAGGGCAAGAAACGCAAATCCACTGATCCATTGTCTGGGCCGTGATGGTTGACTACGTTCAAGAAGAGGCAGCAGCAGCCATATGAGACCAGCCAGGCCGAACGCGAGTACTCCCAGAACCTCCCCATCGATGAACCCCACCTTCGAGGGGATGAGTTTCAGGGTTTGAAACATGAAGAGGAAATACCATTCCGGCTTGATTCCCGCCGGGGCCGGGGCAAAGGGATCTGCCTTGACTCCAAGATTCCAGGGAAAGATTGCCGCCAGAGCGCCCAGAACTGCCAGCGCGACATACCACGCCATCAATTCACGCAGCGCAAAGTTGGGGAAAAATTTCAGTTCGTGTTTTGCCGAAGGATTCCTGATCCACTCCGCTTCCACTTTGGGAGGTACGCTGATGCCCAGGCGCTGCACCAGCAACAGGTGCACAAGAATCAGCAAAGTAGCCAGTCCGGGCAAAACGGCCACATGGAATCCAAAGAACCGTGACAATGTAGCGCCGGTCACCTCTTCACCGCCGCGAAGGAAGATCATCATTGGCTTGCCAATAATCGGAACTTGTCCTGTGATTTCGGTTCCAACCTTGGTAGCGAAGAAGGCCAAAGTGTTCCAGGGCAGCAAGTAACCGCTGAACCCGAAACCCAGGACCAGAAACAGCAGGACTACGCCGCTCATCCACGTCAGCTCCCGCGGTTTGCGATATGCCTTGAGGAACAAGACGCTGAACATATGGGCAACGGCGGTAAAGATCATCAGGTTGGCCGACCAGGAGTGAATCGAGCGCACCAGCCATCCAAACTGCACCTGCGTCATGATGTACTGCACGCTCTCAAATGCTTCATTTGTTCCCGGCCTGTAGTAAAGAAGGAGCAGTATCCCAGTCACCACCTGAATAATGAACAGGAAGAGAGTAATCCCGCCGAGGAAGTACCAATAGGAGAGCCGGTGGCGAGGAACAGTCTTTTTGCGTAAGAAAGCTGCCAGCGGGTCCCAGGCCAGGCGCTCGTTGAGCCAACTGCCAACCTTGGTTACGAGACTCATCTCAGCCCTCCCGGCGTCGCCTTACGAAAATCTCATCGCCCCGCACCTGGACGTCGAATGCTTCCAGCGGGCGAGGCGGAGGCCCCGAGATGTTCCGGCCATCGAGGTTATATTTGCCGTTGTGGCAGGCGCACCAGACCTCGCGTAAGTCATCGCGATACTGGACTGTGCACGCAAGATGCGTGCACGTGGCGGACATGGCGCGGTATTCTCCGCTGGCAGTGTGAATCAACAAACCCGGTCGATTCCCAAACCGGAAAATTTTCCCGCTGTTCGGCTTGAGCTCTCCGGTTTTCGCCGCGATCACTGAATCTCCACCCAAATCCAGCGACTTGGGAGGGACCAGGTACCGCAGAACCGGATAAAGGAAGGCGATTGCCGTGGCCAGAAACCCGCTGCTCAACAGCATCTCGATAAACTTCCGGCGGCGAAGGGGTGTGTTAGTGGGCTCTGGCGCGATCATCGTGCTGCTTCCCATTGACATAATTTGCTCCTCTGGCTGTGATCCAGTGCTAAAACGGGTCATGAGACCCATTCAATAATCGCTTTGGGGAAGCAGCTTTATTTCAAAGATCGAATGTATTTGATCAGGCCACTGATCTCGTCGGCTGTTAGTTTGTCGCCATAAGCCGGCATCTTGTTTTGTCCCTTAGTCAAGATAGCCGTCAGTTGAGCATCGGTTTGGCCCTGCACCTGGGGCGACCCCAGATTGTGAGCGCCGAGTTTTTTGCCCATGGCCGATTCGCCTTTTCCATCCGCTCCGTGGCAAACCGCACATTTGGTCTTGAACATCGTTTCTGCCGAGCTTTGTGCCGATGAAGACACAACGCTCAAATTGATCAATACGGCAATACCAAGAATGCACAATAGGGCCCAAATCATGTTTCGTTTCATTGAATAAGCTCCTATAAATAAATGAATCAAACCTTTACAATTCCCTGCCCGCTGTTCACAAAGCCACCAATACTCTGGACATCACACGAGCGGGCACGTGTAATCTCATCGCGAGCTCCCTGCCAGCGCCGAATGCATCGCGACCGTGCGCTGCATTTCGCGCAGCCACATGGCCTGAAGCAGTTGCAGGCGATGGCCTACAACCACGGCCAGATTCAACGCGATCTTGCGGCCAGCCAGCGGCGAGGATTCGAAATGTTTGAGAAGCGCCTCCCGTGGCAGCCCGATCACTTCTGTTTCCATCGACGCCGTCGCGGTGAGCGTGAACCGATACGGCGGGATGAGTGCTGACCAGCCTACGGTCTCGCCGGGCGATTTTTCTTCGATCAGAACGTCTTCCTGCCGGCCCCGAACCTGCATCGGGAGAGTAAGCCTGATTTGACCGCGCTCAATCAGAAAGAGGCGATCGGCCGGATCGCCCAACCGGAAAAGTGACGCTCCGCTGTGCACTTTCACCCGGGCGCCCAGCGCGAGCGCCTGGTTCACTTCATCAGGCGAGAGGCCGTTTAACAGTTCGTGCACCATAAAGCACTTCCTTTAGTTCACAAATGGCGAAGTTGTCTTGCTATGCAGAACGTCATGGGTGGGAAAATTGACGAATGATTCCGCGGCCGCCTGTTCCAGGCGGACATGGCTCTCGATCTGGTGCAACAAAACCTCGATCGGAATCTGCGGCGTAGGCATCGGGATCGCCGGTACTACATGGTCGGAAAAGAAGCGGGCCGGGGCCACTTTGGCTGAAACAACCGGCTGGACTGTTTGCGTCGGCGTTTCCGAACGGGTTGCCGCTCCAAACGCCATGACCGCCACGCCTAACCCGAGTACGCTCACACACAACACCATCAAAAACATTTCCATGACAGGAACCTTCCTTCGCAGTTGCTGCCTTGCACGTTGTGTTCCGTCAGAATGAAGAAATAAGTTCCTTGTTCTCAACGCATGTGGGATCACACCCGGAGTGTGACTGCCATTATGTCAGTCCGCACCTGACAATACGTCAGCCGTTTGACTGGAGGCGAGGCTTGTGTCATCATCCACCCAAACTGCGGGTGGCCATACCATGAAGCTGCGTTTTGCCAGCACGACGGTAGGGCTTGCCCTTGGTGTCACGGCGGCCGTTGTAGTCGCCTGTGCAGTCGCTGCCTACCTCTATTCACTCCATCACTTCAAGAGTGTTCTCGAAATGGCGCGCACCAATGCGCTCGCCCAGGGCGAACTGATTCGCACTGCCCTGGAGCACCAGATGATCGAGAATGACCGGACCTTAATAGGGCAGATGATTGAGAGATTCGGCAAACAGGCGCGCGTTGAACGACTCGTCCTGCTGGATCGCAACGGCGTGGAACGCTACTCGAGTACACCCCTCCTCCACACAGACAATTTCCAGATCGGCTCGCCTACGTGCCAGGCCTGCCATCGCGATCCCCCTGAGCGCCGGGTATCGAGTCGAGTGATAGACACTGCCGGCGGAACAATCCTAAGGACGGTGGTGCCCATACGTAATCATGAGCAATGCCACGCCTGCCATGATGCTGCCCAGAAGATCAACGGGATTCTGATTCTGGATTACAACGCAGGCGAGGTTCGTGCTGATATGACGCGGGACCTGCGTTGGATGGTGGCAGGCACGGGTGTGCTGACCTTTTTCATCGTGGGCGCTATCGCTGTGGTGATCCGAGTGTCCGTGGTGCGCCGCTTACAGCGACTGGAGACTACGGCCCGCCTGGTCGCACAGGGTGACCTTGAGCGGCGCGTCCCGGTTGAGGGTTCGGACATCGTGTCCTGGCTGGGTCGCGAATTCAACACTATGGCCGACTCCGTATCAGGACTTGTGGGCGAGGTACGCACGCAACGCGAAAGACTGGAGACGGTAATCAACAGCATTGATGATGGCATCGTGGTCCTTGATCCTGAGCGAAAGATTATTGCCGCCAATGATGCCTTCCTGGCGCGCACCCACAGTTCCCGCGATCATGTACTGGGCTGTTGCTGCTATGAAATGAAACCCGGACCCTGCAATGTATCTGATTGTCCCACCATTGATTGTTTGCGTACAGGAGCGCGCCAGGTTCGAATTTGCGAACGCCGTAAGGAAGACCAGACTGTTGCATGGGAGGAAATCCATGCTTCGCCGATCCTGGATTCTTCAGGTCGGTTGGCTCAAGTGGTCGAAGTGTGGCGCGATATTTCCGAGCGGCGGGCAGCGGAGGCAAATCTCGCCGAGTCGCATCGCCTGGCTTCCGTGGGCATACTCGCTTCGGGATTTTCCCACGAACTGAACACGCCATTAGCCACGGTGCTGACCTGCGTGGAAGGTATCCTGCGAGAAAGCCCCGCACAACAGGATGGCCAGATAAACCAGGCCAGGGTTCGCCAGAATGCATCGATTGCACGGGAGCAGATACTGCGCTGCCGCGGTATTACCCAGCACTTCCTGCGCATGTCCCGAGGACAGCGCCACGATAGCACCATCGTAGACTTGCAACAGGCCATTGCGGCGGCACAGTTGCTTGTGGAGCCCACGGCTCGCGCCCACTCGGTGAAGATTGAAGTGCAGCCATCCACCACCAGCCTGCACGTCCGCGCTGATGACGCGGAGTTCCAGAACCTGTTGATCAATCTAATGCTGAACGCCATTCAGGCATCCAGGCCCGGCAGCAAAGTTGTGGTCAGCGCAAAGGAAGGCGCAGACGTGCGTATTCGTGTCAGCGACCAGGGCTGTGGCATTCCTCCAGAATCCAGACAAAAAATCTTTGAACCATTTTTCAGCATGCGCAAGGGTGGCACTGGACTTGGATTGTTCCTCTCCTTGAACATGGTCCGAAGCTGGGGTGGCGACATTCTGGTAGAGAGCACTCCCGGACAAGGCTCGACATTTGAAGTACTCTTGCCGGCAATTCATCATGGCGTGGAGCAGGAGGTCGCACGATGAAGCCTCCTTCCATTCTGCTGGTTGACGATGATGCGACGTTCCGCCAGGTGATGTCGGGCGAACTGAATCGCCTCGGCTACGAAGTCGCTGCCGTGGGCTCGGGCGAAGAAGCGGTGCGGCAGGTGAAGGCAGACGAACCTGAAATCGTTCTGCTCGATTTGCGCCTGCCCGGGATGGGTGGGCTCGAGGTGCTGACAGCCATTCATACCATCGCGGCCGCTACCGAGGTGATCATGCTGACCGGCCATGGTTCGATCGATACCGCAATCGAATCAATTCGAATTGGCGCGTTTGATTATGTGGTGAAGCCCTGCCCGCTGGACGAACTCGATATTCGTCTGCAAAGGGCGCTGGAACGGCGGGCGCTGCGCCAGCGCGCAACCCTGCTTGAGCGTGGGCTGACTCCACCTGATCTGGGAAGTTCCTTTATCGGTGATAGCCCGGAATTCCGCCGTCTGCTCAGCGTCATCAACCGGGTAGCTCCGAGCGATGCAACCGTGCTGATCACCGGCGAAACAGGCGCAGGCAAAGACCGGGTCGCCAAGCTGATTCATGCTCGCAGCCCGAGGTCTTCACGGCCCTTTGTCGTGGTGGAATGCGCCGCATTGCAGGAAAGCCTGCTCCAGAGCGAACTCTTCGGACATGAGCGTGGAGCATTTACCGGAGCCGAGCGCGCCAAGCCAGGGTTATTCGAGGTCGCCCATGGAGGAACAATTTTTCTGGACGAGATCGGCGAGATCAGCCCGGCGGTCCAGACCAGGTTGCTGCGCGTGCTTGATACATCCACTTTCCGCCATGTGGGCGGCACCAAAGAGATTCATGTGGACGTCCGCGTCCTCACGGCAACTAACCGCGATATGCCGGCCATGGTAAGGCAGGGCCATTTCCGTGAAGACTTGTTTTATCGTCTGAGCACGATCACTGTGGATGTCCCCCCGCTCCGGGCGCGGACTACAGACGTAGACCTGCTTGCGCAGCACTTCGTCACAGCACTCAACGAGCGCTTCGGCTCCAGCAAGCAGATTAGTGCGGAAGCTTTGGAAATCCTCCGGCGCCATCATTGGCCGGGAAATGTGCGTGAGCTTCTGCACGTAATGGAAGCAGCGCTGGTGCTCTGTGAAGGCCCATGCGTTCGTCCGGAGCATTTGCCCATCGCGTTGCGTAATTCCAAGCCGCTGGCAGCAGTGAACCCATCGACTGCGGAGCCTTCGTTGCAGACGCTACAGGAGGCCGAGCGGAAGCACATCCGCTCAGCCCTCCAGGCCAGTAAAGGCCACCGCGGAAATGCTGCCAGAATTCTGGGAATCAGTGAGCGAAACCTGTACCGCAAACTGCGGGAACATGGTTTGCATCTGGATCAGGTGTAAATAACTTTCAACAAAACGATTAATTAAGGCAGTTTAGATAATAGGAACCACAGCGTCCACTCAGTCCAGTAAGTCGATTTCGTGCACACTAATTTCCTCCATAAATCATGCGGTCAAGGCACCAGGTGCAGGTGTAGCGTCCAGGCCCCTTTGCTACTGGGTTCAGGCGGCCGCCTGTGCGGCAGCTTCTTTAACCACCAGCACGGAACAAGACGCGCGATGAACGATGCCCTCTGCAACGCTGCGGTGCAGAAACTTGGCGATGCCTTTGCGCGCGTGCGAAGTTACCACGATCAGGTGAGCGCCCCACTCGGAAGCAACAGTGAGAATGCCCTGCTTGATCTCGCTTTCAACCACGCGGGACTCAACCTTGAACCCCGCTTTAGACAAGCTTGCAGCCGCCCGATTGAGGTTTTCGTTGGCCGCATCCAGGTCCACTTGTTGCCGGGCAGCCATGTCCGGAGCATAGCCGGCAGCCATTTCCGGTGGAACAGAATATGAAAATGGTTCCACCACTTGCAGCAGCAGGACTTCAGTCTCCCCGGGGCGTGTTTGCGCACATAACGAATCGACAACCAGAGGAGAGAGTCCGGTACTATCGATTGCGACAAGAACTTTGTTAGTCATAGGCCTCCTCCAACATTTAATTTTCCGGTCGCAAACAAGCAAGAGGCAGTGATGCCGGTCACACCCCTTGGCATTCATTCGCTGAAGTTGTCACACGGGCTCCAACTGCTGTGACACAGGTCACTTACCAAATTCCCGTAAACTGCTAAATAAACAATAGGTTCCGTGTGCTTTGAGATTCGCGTACTCCCCCCGACGACATGGGTTTCAGTGTGCGCGGAACCTGAGGCGTGATTTGAGTCAGACCTCGCCAATGGCCACTATTGTCGCCAACGTGGGCACAGTCGAAGCCGTTCGCGGCAGTGTTGTGGACGTCTGCTTTCCTCACCGGATCCCATCCATCTATCACGTGCTTAAAGCCGGTGATCAGGAAGAGGTCATCGTGGAGGTCGTCTCGCATCTGGATGCCCATACAGCCCGTGGCATTGCCTTGACCTCCACGCGCGGGTTATCTCGAGGCTCACCCGTGATCGACACGCAGAACACGCTGAAGGTCCCAGTGGGAGAGCGGGTCCTGGGGCGCATGTTCAACGTTTTCGGCAACACCATCGACCGCAAAGAAGCGATCCAGGGCGGCGATTGGCGCTCCACCCATACATTGCCGGTACCACTGACGCGGCGCGGCAAGACTTCAGAAATTTTCCTCACCGGAATCAAAGCCATCGACGTGCTCGCGCCGCTGGAGCGCGGCGGCAAGACTGGACTCTTCGGCGGCGCTGGGGTGGGTAAAACCGTATTGCTCATGGAATTGATCCACAACGTGATCGGGCGCCAGAGCGGAGTAAGCGTGGTTTGCGGAATCGGCGAGCGCTGCCGCGAAGGAGAAGAACTGTATCGGGAAATTCAGGCCGCCGGAGTGCTCGACAAAACCGTGCTGGTATTCGGGCAGATGAATGAGCCGCCGGGATCGCGATTCCGCGTTGGCCACTCCGCGCTTACGATGGCTGAATATTTTCGCGATGACGGCCGCCAGGACGTCCTGCTGCTCATCGACAACATCTTTCGCTTCATTCAGGCAGGCTCGGAAGTCTCGGGCCTGATGGGCCAATTCCCGTCACGGCTGGGATACCAGCCCACGCTCGGCACCGATCTCGCCGATCTGGAAGAGCGCATTTGCAGCACCACTACCGGAGCCATCACGTCCGTGCAGGCAGTGTATGTGCCCGCAGATGATTTTGGCGATCCTTCCGCCGTCCACACCTTCAGCCATCTTTCAGCTTCCATCGCGCTGTCACGCAAACGAGCCAGCGAAGGCCTCTATCCGGCCATCAATCCGTTGCAATCAGGATCGAAGATGATGGCGCCGCAGATTGTCGGCGAACGCCACTACCGCATTGCGCAGGAAGTCCGGAAGACGCTGGCCGGCTACGAAGAGCTGAAAGATATCGTGGCCATGCTCGGCCTCGAGGAACTTTCCCAGGACGATAGGCACACTGTCTATCGCGCGCGCCGGCTGGAACGGTTCCTTACCCAACCGTTCTTTGTTACGGAACAGTTTTCCGGTCAGCCGGGCAGGATGGTGCTGCTGGAAGATGCGCTCAATGGATGCGAGCGCATCCTGAACGACGAATTTGCAGGTTTTCCTGAGCAGGCGCTTTACATGCTGGGACCCATTAGTGACGTGAGTACCGGAAAAGAGGGCCAGAAGTCATGAGACTCACAGTCTGGTTGCCGGCGGAAATCCTCTTGCAGGAGGAAGTGATGCGAATCAAGGCCGAAGCTGAAAACGGCTGGTTCGGATTACTGCCGCATCACGTGGACTTCGTAACCGCACTCGTACCCGGCGTTCTGCTGTTTGAACCCGTGGGGAAACCGGAAGAGTATCTGGCGATTGATCACGGAATCCTGGTGAAGTGTGGCGCTGAAGTTTCGATCTCCACGCGCTCAGGAGTGCGGGGCACAAGCCTGGAGCAGTTAAGAGCAGATGTCGCCCGGCAGTTCGTAGCTATTGAGGAACGCGAAAAAAAGGCTCTTGCTCACGAGCTGAAGCTGGAGGCCGACCTGGTGCGTGGGCTGATGGAGTTGGCAAAAAATGCCTGAACCGGAGCGGAATCCGCAGCAAAAATTGCCGCCTTCGGCGGAACGTATGCTCCGCCAGGTGGAGTCAAAGCAGGAGCGGATGATCCGCGGACGCGAGCACAAAAATGCAGTTCTGCGCTCCATCGCGCTCCTGGGCGTGATTGGCTGGTCAGTGGTGTTGCCCACGCTGGTGGGCGTTGCGGCGGGTGCGTGGATGGATGGCCGTTGGCCCAGCCGCTTCTCCTGGACGCTTGTACTCATGACCGCTGGGCTGGTGCTGGGCTGCACCAATGCATGGCTGTACATAAGGAGACATCAGCCGTGAATGCATTCCTCATTTCGGTTATCTTGCTCACCGGCGTTGGGCTGAGTGTGATTTTTTATGGCGGGCTCTGGCTGACGGTACGTTCGCTTGCGAAAACGCGCCACCCCGTCCTGCTGACGCTCGCAAGTTTCGCGGCGCGAACACTGGTGGTGATTGCGGCTTTTCTGATCCTCACTAAAGGCGGGTGGCAGTCTCCGCTGATTGCTCTTGCGGGATTTTTAATGGGGCGGTTCGCAGTTTCAGCATTCCTCCCGGCCGGGGAAACGAGGCACAAATGCACATAACGCCAGACCACACGATCTACTGGCAGTGGCATTTCGTGCATCTGAACGCCACCATTGTTTATACGTGGATCGTCATGCTCTTGCTCACCGGCGTATCGTGGCTGGTGACGCGGCATGTAGAGAAATCGGAGCTGCGCCGTTCGCGCTGGCAGAACGCGCTGGAAGTGATCGTCGAGCAAATTCGTCGCCAGATTCGCGAAGTTTGCCCCCAGGGCAGTGATATCTATCTTCCCTTTGTGGGAACGCTGTTCCTGTTCATTGCCACATCGAACCTGCTGGAAGTTGTTCCGGGTTGGCATGCGCCCACCGGTTCCTTGTCTACAACGTCAGCGCTGGCGATCTGCGTGGGTGTAGCGGTGCCGGTATTCGGAATCCTGCGCCAGGGATTTGTTGAATATTTTCACGGTTACCTGCGCCCGTCATTCATCATGCTGCCCTTTCACCTGCTGAGTGAGACTTCGCGCAATCTGGCGCTGGCGGTCCGCTTATTCGGCAACATCATGAGCGGCTCGCTGATTGTGGCCATTCTGCTGGCCGTCGCGCCGCTGTTTTTCCCCTTGCTGATGCAGGCCCTGGGTCTGCTGATCGGATTGATTCAGGCTTATATTTTCGCCGTTCTGGCGATGGTTTATATCGCTGCGGCCGTGCAGTCGCAGCACGATGTGGAAGGAGCTCTACATGGATAGTATGACGGTGATTGGCATCAGCTCAATTGCTGCAGCCGCTGTGTGTATGGGCATCGGCTCGATTGGTCCCGCCCTGGGCGAAGCCAGGGCCATTCAGCAGGCGCTCAGTTCCATGGCCCAGCAACCGGACGAGGCCGGAACCATCAGCCGCACCTTGTTTATTGGTCTGGCCATGATCGAATCGATCGCTATTTATTGTTTTGTAATTTCCATCATTCTCATCTACGCCAACCCATTCTGGAACCACGTGGTCGCAAAGTGAGGAGCAACGCAGCATGTTGATCAATTGGTTCACGGTGCTTGCCCAGATTGTCAACTTCCTGGTGCTGGTAGCGCTATTGAAGCACTTTCTCTGGGGAAGACTGGTGCGCGCCATTGATCAACGCGAAGCGCGGATTGCGGGAGAACTCGCAAAGGCGGCGGAGAAAGAACGTGCTGCCCAGCAACAGATGGAACAAGTACGCGCCCTGGCCCTCGAGCAGGAGCGTAAGTGCGATGCAATGATCTCGCAGGCGCGAAAAGAGGCCGACGAGCAACATCTCCGGCTGGTGCAGAAGGCCCGCGAGTCGGTGCGCAAACTGGAAGAGGAGTGGCAGGAAGACCTGGAACGCGAACGGGCAGCTTTCTTCAAACAACTCAGGGAACGTTCTGCCAATGAAATTCTGACGATTGTGCGCCAGGCCTTGGCGGACCTGGCATCGAGTGAATTGCAACAAAGCGCGATCCGGGTATTTCTGGAAAAGCTACGCTCACTTGATCCCGCCACTCTGCGAAAAATGGCCGAGGGGGAAGTGCGCAGTTCCGTCGCATTGCCGCAAGACACGCAGCAGGAAATTCGAACAATCGTTGCAGAGAAGCTGCGCACACCATGCCGCTTCGCGTTCACGCCTGACCCCGCAATAGGTTGGGGAGTCGAGCTGCGCAGTAATGGATTGAAGATCGGATGGAGCCCGGAAAGTTACATCGATGCTTTGGAAGAAAAGTTGAAGGACGAACTTGAGCGCCGCCCCACTTTCTCTTACCGCGCTGCAGCGAGGTGAAGAATTGAAATGAATGACCATCCCTTATACGAGACACTGGCCGAGACCCTGCAGGCAGTGCAAAGTGCTGCGCAGCGGCACACTCCCGAATTGATGCTCGACGAATTTGGCGTGGTCATCTACATCGGCCAGGGGATTGCGCGCGTGCAGGGGCTGCCTAACGTGAAGGCGGAAGAACTGGTGCGTTTTGAGGGCGATCTGCTTGGCTTGGCTTTCAACCTTGATCGCGACGAAGTAGGCGTGGCCCTGCTGGATGACTGTTCCAACATCCAGTCCGGTTCTGAGGTGCGGCGCACGAATCGCGTGCTCGATGTCCCCGTTGGCGAGGCCTTGCTGGGGCGCATTGTGGATCCTGTCGGACGGCCATTGGACGATGCTGGCCCGCTGAAAGCCCATCAGCGGGCTGCGATTGAGTGTGACGCGCCCGCCATTATGGACCGCGCGCCGGTCTCCGTGCCGCTTGCTACCGGCACAAAAGTTGTAGACGCGCTGATTCCGGTCGGCCGCGGACAGCGGGAGCTGATTCTGGGCGACCGGCAAACAGGCAAGACCGGGATGGCTGTAGACTGCATTCTGAACCAAAAAGGGAAAGATGTTGTTTGCATCTACTGCGCCATTGGCCAGCGCAGCTCATCCGTAGCCAATGTGATCGCTGATCTCCGGCGCCGCGGCGCCCTGGACTATTGCATCGTTATGGTGGCCGCCGGAAATACCACACCCGGGTTGCAGTTCGTGGCTCCTTATGCCGCAACCGCCATGGGCGAGTATTTTATGCGCCAGGGACGGGATGCACTCATTGTTTTCGACGATTTGAGCTGTCACGCGCGCGCCTATCGCGAGCTTTCACTACTCTTGCGCCGCCCTCCGGGCCGCGAAAGTTTTCCCGGCGACATCTTTTACATCCATTCGCGACTGCTGGAAAGGGCCACACACCTGCGTGAAGAATTGGGCGGAGGATCGCTCACGGCTTTGCCGATCGTGGAGACCGAAGAGCAGAATATCTCGGCCTACATCCCGACAAACTTGATTTCCATTACCGACGGGCAGATTTATTTGAGCCCGGATTTGTTTCAAAAAGGGATTTTGCCGGCGGTGGACGTGGGGAAGTCTGTCTCGCGCGTCGGCGGCAAGGCGCAATTACCTGCTTATCGCGCCGTGGTTGGAGATTTGCGGCTGTTCTACTCGCAATTTGAGGAACTCGAGATCTTTTCGCGCTTTGGATCCCGATTAGACGAGCGGACAAAGCAGATTTTGGCGCGAGGGCGCGCGGTTCGCGAGGCGCTGAAGCAGACACAGTATGATCCGCTTTCCCCAACCGAACAGATCGCCGTGCTGGTGGCGGCGACATCCGGATTGTTTGACAATCTTGCGTCGGAACGGACCGCGGAGACATCCAGCCGGTTGCGTGAAGCCCTTCCGGAAAAATTACCGTTGTTAACCGAATCCATCGAACAGGGTAAACAGCTCAGCCCGGAGGACCGGGAGACATTGGTGAAACTTGCAGAAACCGTCCTCAGTTTCTCGCCCACATAATTGAACCATGGAAACCGCGGAGTCATTAAAACGTTCCATCGCGATCACGCAGGAACTTCAGTCGGTCGTGAAGACCATGAAGGCGCTTGCGGGCGTAAACATTCGGGCCTACGAGCGATCGGCGCAAGCGGTAGCGGAGTACAACCGAACTGTCGAAATGGGCCTTCAGGTGGCATTGCAGCAGATTGAAGCCCACGCTCTGCCGCCAAAGCATGCGCTGGGGAGAAAACTTGGCGCCATTATTTTCGGTTCTGATCAGGGAATGTGCGGGCTGTTGAATGACCAGGTCGTTTCGCATGCAACGCGGGCTTTGCAGAAACTCGCAGTGCGGCGTGAGAGCCAGTCTACTGTGGCGGTCGGAGCCCGGGCAGCGGCACAGCTTGAAGACCTGGGCCGGCAGGTTCAAGCTTCAATAAGAGTTCCGAATTCGATTTCCGGTATTACTCCCGCCGTCGAGCAGTTACTGCAACTCATTGAAAAATGGCACTCGCAGCGGGGTATAGAAATGGTCGTGCTGTTTTACGCCAGGCCCTGTTCCGGCGCATGGTATCGAGTTGTGGGAGTGCGTTTGCTGCCGGTCGATATCGAATGGATCAACGGGCTCAAGGCCAAGCCATGGCCACCCAGGGTGATCCCGATGTTCACGATGGAGAAGACGCAGCTTTTTCAGGCGCTGATCCGTGAATATTTATTCGTGTCGTTGTTTCGCGCATTTGCCGAATCGCTGGCCAGCGAGAATGCCAGCCGGCTCGCCTCCATGCAGGTGGCCGAACGCAACATAGAAGACCGCTTGCGGTCGCTGATCATGGAGTCAAGACAACTTCGCCACAGCACAATCACCTCCGAGCTGTTGGACATCATCGCCTCATTCGAAGCGTTGCGCGGTACGGAGAAATAACCTCGATTTATTTCGGCAAGTACGAAGTGTGACGAGTCGATGGCGTCACAAATCTTCTCATCACGCGCCATATCTCGCTGATCTTGAAGTTCAGGAAATGCGCGGGCCAGAACAGTTCTTTTTTGTCACAAACAGTTGACTCGCTGAATTTTACGATCTCGCCTTCCAGACCGGAAGGCGTTCGGTGGCCATTTCCATTCTGCGCGATCGCCAACCGCTGGCGTAGCTCTCTTGCAGCCTTGATGCGGTCCGCGACTGCCTGTGCGCGCTGCGGCGAGATGCGCCCGTACTCAAGCTTAAGCTTATTCAGTTGCTCGCCGGCATCGTACGTTGCGTCCACCAGTTCTGCGCGGGTCATCCACTGCGTTTCATAATTGAGAATGCTCTCCCAGGTTGGTTGAATGAGCAGTTGCCGATGTTCTTCCAGCGAGCGGGCAAATAATCGATAGCCGAATTTCTCCGGCTCTTCAAAGGCCCGGCTTGCGGGATCGAGAAAAGGACCCATGGGGGATATGAAGCAGGAAAGCCTGCGATCGCTGATTTCAAACAGATGCTTGCAGTAATCAATCGTCTGCATCACTGACTGGTAGGTCTGCCTCGGCAAGCCAATCATAAAGAACACATCCACACGGTTACAGCGCAGGTGAAGTGCTTCCAGAAGGATCTCCTCGAACTGCGCGTTGTTATATGAGGGTTCGCCCTCCTGGGCGCGGCGCACGCGGTGTTCATGGCTTTCCGGACTGATCTCCATGCTCCAGCGGCGCACACACGCATCAATGCGGTGCAGGAAGTCTTTAGGCGGTATGTTGAAAAATTCGAAGACTATCTCGTTATCGATATTTGCTTTCTGGAGACATTGCAGAACGGATTCGGCATGCGATCTTCCTGCCTGGAGAAGGTCGCCGACCAGAAATATTGGACCACGGGTCATCCGGGCCAGCGCCGTGATGTTGGCTACAAGGCTTTCCGGGCTGCGGAATACCGGCCAGCTTCTTTTTGTAAGGTGATTGCACGTGGTCAGCGAGCTGCCGCAGGTCGCGCATTGATAGGAACATCCTTTTACCGTAAACACGGCTGTGATCGGGTTGCGCCACCACCCATTGAATGGCAGCACACTTTTCAAATCACCATGGCGCACTACCATTTCGATCATCAGATCGGGGCGCAGGTCCACATAATCCAGGGATGCTGGCAGAAAGGTCATTGCATTGACCCTTGGTGTGCCATTCTGCTTCCAGGTAAGATTCGGGACTTTTGCGAGCGCCTCTTCGTTTCCCAATGCCAGAAGGAGCTGATGCAACGGTGGCTCCGTGCTGTCACCGCGCAGAACATAGTCAACCTGCGGATAGCGGATCAGTTCTTCATGGAAGTACGTAGAAGAGAGCCCTCCCATGATGACCGGGGTGTTGGGATGGATCTGTTTGACAATTCTGGCTACTTCAAGCGCCCCGTGCGCATGTGGCAGCCAGTGAAGGTCAATACCCACCGCCCGGGGGCGTTGCGAACCCAGAAATTGAGGCACAGAAAAATGCCGCTCATTCATCATGCGCAACGCCAGATTGACGACGCGCACGCGCATTCCCCGCTCGCGCAGGTAGCTGGCGATCGTCAGAAACCCCAGCGGATACATCTCAAAGACAGTTGAGGACGGAATCAGGTCGCTGATAGGCCCGTAAAAGATGGATTTCTCACGAAAATCGTAGACACTGGGAGCGTGCAGCAATAATAGATCCACCCGGCTGGATCCATTCCCCACTCCATTGAATCCCAACACCGCGTTCCCCTTTCAGGAGACCAAAGGTCAGGCTTCACGGTACTGCAACAGTGCTGATAAATGCTGTGATTTATATCACTTACACAAAGAACCGTGTGCCGTACAAATTGTGTGCCAGAACACTTTTGCCCGGAGAGCTGTTGCCGAGGGTTTCACAATCTCAAGATTGAGGGGGCGGCAAGCGGTACCAGCGGTGAAAATGATTGGTTTGCTCGCAAAACTGAGAGGGAGTTTGCTCGTGGGATTCCACAGACTGGCGGCGGCTTTGCTGATAACGTGCGCTTGGCCGCTGCTGTGGTCAGCAGATGTGCGAGTCCAGCGCTTGCCCGCCGGAATTCTCAATGCACTCTCGGAAGATGAAGCGCAATCCTGCAGACAGGTATCCGGCAAGTTTGAAAAGAGTTGCCACCGGAATTTTCTTTCCCACCTGCGGTGGCGCGAATTGCTGCTCACGCCATCAGGAACAGCCGGAGTCCTGGTCGAGAACAGGAATCAGGGTTTCTGTGGGTCCGCCGGGTGCGCTCTGTATCTTTTTGTAGCAAAGCCGGATCGGAGCTTCGTCGTGGCGCTGGACGAAATCGGGACCGTCCAAAGTGTGAAAGTTCTCAAAACAATCACGAGGGGCCACTACGACCTGAAAAAAACCTGGTCTGATGGCAAGACGATCGTCATCTATCGCTGGGATGGTTCCCTGTACTCTCACGATTAACTTTCATATTCTTGTAAACCAGCAAGGCAAACCGTTGGTGGCGCTCTGCCGCGATCCTCAGTAACGCAACAGGGCAGCGACGCCGCCTGTAGCTGACGCTTCCAAGCCATCGATGGTCAGAACGTCGGAGCCTGTCAGCAGGGCTTTGCGGATGAGAACTTCATGCGCGTCGACCGCTGCAAAATCCGTGGTGCTGCAATGCGGGCAGATGTGCATAGTGGTCGCAGTTGCGTGTCCGCAGCTTAGGCACTCGAGCATCTGAGTGTTCACAGAGGAGTCAAGAAGCAACGTATGGACCCGGCCTTCTTCGAGCTCCTGCACCACTGCTGCAATCCCTTCGGCGCTGCCGCGGGAACGCTCGCGAACCACGTTCAACCAGCCGGCATGCTGTTCCTCCCGGTACAGACTGAACACCGGCTGCGCTGTCTGCAAGACATGCTCTGGAGAAGCGTCAAATGTGGGCAGGTGGAAATGCCCTCGCACTGCCCCTGTCACATCCTTGGAGAGGTAGGAACGAATTTCACCCCACAGATCCTCGCGGCAGCCAATGAGCAGGTCCCCGCAGCGCAGAAGCGTGAGGAAATCCTGGATCTCCCGCGAAATCCCGCGCAGGTACGCTTGCGCGTGTTGCCGCGCTTCGCCCTCAACATGATGGGACCAGCCGACCCGGGAATCGTCCACATGCAGGCGAGCGCCTTGTTTTGAAAAGTATCCCTCGATTTCCTGAATTAAGGTCCCGCGAACAAGGAAACCGCGCGCTTTGCCATGCTCGAGCAGCACGACACAATATGGGCAGCAAGATTCTATTGCCCTCAGCAATGGCTTCAAATAGAACCGTCTTCCAAGTTGAAGAAACCGCACATCCATTCTCAGCGGAAGTTCAAATTCCTGCCATAGATCCTGTTCACCGCACGCGAAAATGGCTTTAAATCCCAGTGAGCTTCGCTGCATTTGGCTCGCGCGTTCAAACACGGCAAGCAGATCTGAAGCTACCGTAGCAGGTGGCGGATTCTTGCCGAAATGTGATCTGACCACAGATTGCCCGAGTTTCTTGAGAGCGATGAATTGTTCGAGGTGGGCCCTGTCGGAAAAGGCGGTACTGCTGAAATAAAAGGAAATTGCCCGTCCTCCATGGTTCTCGAATTGAGCCAGCGCCAGCAGATCTTCGCGCGGAATAATCTTTTTGTCGGGTACTCGTTCAACAACGGTTCCAAACATTGACGTCCTCCCCCATATTTCAGCGCGGTCAGCATAAGACATGCGGAGGTCTATAGCTGTGACCCAAGTCACGTAAGCCTGGTCTTGACTTAATGATGGGAATTAGATGAAAGGCGAGCATGGTGGCAAGTTTATGAATTTGAATCGCGATAACCTCGTGCCTGACTACTCGCCCCAGGCATTGCTGCTGAAACCGGGGCCGGTCTCAATCGTGCCGGTAAAAAGAACCAGCACGCGCCCGTTGGCGTGCTCAATTTCAAGCCGGACCGGCCAGCCCGCGGGGTTGCGGTGCAGCTTGAGCCGCTGCGGTCCCACAACATTAAGACGAATTTTCTTTGGCTTCCCCTCAGCCACAACAGTGAGAGCAGCTACTGAATTCTCCAGAATATGGGCGGTTAATTCTTCGAAAGGCCGGTCGCGCGCTTCGATTCTTTCACCTGTCTCGTCGAGGTTGTCTATGCTTATCAGAAGACCACGGAAATTCTCAGTAAACCAGGAACAGAAGACTGGCCATTCAGCAACCGGTACTTCAGTGACAGGAGGGACGATCATCCCCGCCTCTGCTGCGCCTGCCCACTTCTGGTCAAAGCCTCCAAGGACAACGCCGGAGTCCAGTGAAAGCTCCGAGCTTCCGTGATCTTCGTATCCGGCCGCGCCGCGCTCGCCCTGGCCAAACTCCATTTGCCCGCGAATGGGCGCGTCGCCGCGAGGATGCGGACCGGACATGGGATACACCCCTGATTTCCCCACATAGTCGCGACGGGAATTTTGCTCGCTTGCAGAGCCTGGCAATTTGTTCTTCATAAAGTATTTATACTTCGCCTTGCTAACCCAGAGCTGTGACGCTCATCACTCCCTCGCGCGACTCGGTGACCTGCGTCACGGCGGGAGGGGAACCGGGAGAGAAACAATAGGGGCGGAAAATCAATATGAATATTCCACTCTAAACTCCGTGGTAGTTCGTGGCGACAACCCTTTCTCAATTAAGCACTGCACTCCTAAGCTGCGGCACCAGGCAGTTAATGAATCGTCGCCGGACGACGGTTGGGTTCTTTCGCCTCGGGTGTTGAAACCTGAAACTCCTGTATGCCGTCACACTCACACGTGACGCCTGTCACGGACTACATAAGATAATAGATCCTATTGTGAATCCCGATATGGGATCAGTCGTCGACACGCAGGCACCAAACTGGTGTTCTCGTCACTTGACGATTCGACCTCAGTGTTTCACAGCCTGACATTCAATCCAGGTTTTATTACGATCTTAGTCTCCGCAAGGAGCGAAACGAAAAAACTAAGTTCGGAACTTTTAGATACCTAGGCTCGATGCTCATGATTTTAATATGTTATTCGTCTGAGGAGGCACAATGAAGAAGGTACTCATCATCACTCTATTAGTATGTTTGCTCCCCATTGCTGTACTTGCGCAAGAGGCAATCCTTTCACGCAACAGCACTCTGCGGTCTGGGCCGTCTTCGAGCAGCAAGAAGCTCGGATCTTTGCCCACCGACACCGCAGTTACGGTGCTTTCAAAATATCCGCGCTCTGGCTACGTGAAGGTAAAGACAGATGACGGCCAGGTGGGATGGGTTTTGAAAAGAAACGTCACCGAAACAGAAGCGAAGAAAAACCAGCCGAACGCTCCGCCGGACAGCCAGCCCAAAGAGAAAACCGGCTCCACGGTGGGCGATGCCCAAATCTACCCCAAGCCCGGGTTAACCCCCGGGAAGGAAGATCCGCGAGTCTCCCAGGACAATATCGCAAAAAATATCTGCAAGAAAGGATGGTCCACAGCATCGGTCCGGCCCCCTACGTCCGTTACCAACAAGATCAAGCGGCAGACAATGCAGTCTTACGGGTTTACCGACGCCGCTAACCACTACGAACTCGACCACCTGATTTCCCTGCAAAACGGAGGTTGCCCGGATTGCGTGGAGAATCTCTGGCCCGAGGGCTACGGAGACAAGGGGCATCCGATGACGCAGAACGAGCGAGCCAAGTGGAACAGGGAGAATCCTGGCTCTACCGAGGTTCTTCCAGGTGCGCTGGAAAAAGACTTGGTCGAAAACCACATTCACGACGAAATCTGTTTCGGCATTCCCAATGCCAAACTGAGTTCATTCAGCAAAAAATATCCGGCAACGGTCTCGGTAACTCTCAAACGTGGGCAGGAAATTCTGGCGAGTGATTGGTACGCGTGCTACCGAAATATGATGGATCACAACAAGCCGTGCGAATGAGCAACGCAACGCCGGCTTTTACCGGCGCAGCACCGCCAGATCAGCGGTCCCATCGAATAGACGATTGCGAGTGGCAAATGGGAGCGATGCAGCGGCAAAAGATCCAGCGGCCTGGATCCATCTAATATTCGTCGTCGCTGCTCCTGCTGTGAGATTCGTCTTTCTTTTTTTCCGGAGTCTCGGTAAGAGTGGCTTCAGTCAGCAAAAGGACCCCGGCCACAGAAACGGCATTTTCCAGGGCGACTCTCACGACTTTGGTGGGATCAATGATGCCTGCCTGTACCAGATCCACGTACTCGCCTTTGGCAGCGTCGAATCCAAGATTGCCCGAACCGGCGCGCATTTTATCAATCACCACACCGGCATCCACGCCGGAGTTCTCAGCAATCTGACGCGTGGGGCTCTCAAGCGCCCGCTTGAGAATGCGCAGCCCGGTAAGCTCATCGCCCCGGCTTCGCAGCTCTTCAGCTTCAATCACCGGAATGAGCTTGAGCAAGGCAAGCCCTCCTCCAGGCACGATGCCCTCTTCTATAGCCGCTTTAGTTGCGCTGATGGCATCGTCGAAAGCTTCCTTTCGGTTCTTCAATTCAGCTTCAGAAGCAGCGCCCACGCGAACCACGGCGACTCCGCCGGAGATTTTCGCCAGACGCTCCTGGAATTTCTCGCGGTCGTAATCCGACTTGGTCTCTTCAATGCGCTTCCGCAATTCCTGCTTGCGGCCTTCAATTGCTTCTTTGGCGCCTTGTCCGCCGATCAAGGTTGTTGTCTCTTTGTTGATCACGGCGCGGTTGCATTTTCCAAGCTGGTCCAGGGTGACACTCTCCAGCTTGACACCAAGCTCCTGCGATATGACCCGTCCGCCCAAAAGAATGGCGATATCCTCCAGCATTTCCTTGCGGCGGTCGCCGAATCCGGGGGCCTTGACTGCCGCAACCCGCAATGTGCCGCGCAGCTTGTTCACGACGATCGTAGCCAGCGCTTCGCCGTCGATATCCTCGGCGATCAGCAGCAACGGGCTGCCCGTCTTGACTACCTGCTCCAGCAGCGGCAGGAGATCGTTGATGACTCCGATCTTTTGTTCATAGAGCAATACCAGCGGCTGTTCCAAAACGGCTTCCATCTTCTGTGGATCAGTAATGAAATAAGGCGAAACATAGCCGCGGTCGAACTGCATCCCTTCCACCAGTTCAATCGTGGTTTCCGTGGTCTTGGCTTCTTCAACAGATACGATGCCGTCCGATCCAACTTTTTCAATAGCATCAGCCACCATCTGGCCGATCGCCGCCTCATTATGAGCGGAGATGGTAGCTATCTGTGCCCTTTCCAGCGAGGATTTGACCGGCCGGGAAAGCTCTTTCAATGCTTTGATGGCGACTTGCAGGCCGCGATCAAGGCCGCGCTTGATGTCGATAGCGCCTGCTCCGGCTGCCACGTTGCGGATGCCGTCGGCATACAGCGCATGGGCAAGAATGGTTGCCGTGCTGGTTCCGTCTCCAACGGCTTCTCCGGTACGTTCTGCGGCCTGGCGAATCATTTGAGCGCCCAGATTTTCTTCCGCATCGCCCAGTTCAAATTCTTTGGCGATAGTGACGCCGTCATTGCAAACAATGGGCCGTCCCCATTTCTTTTCAATCAGAACACACTTTGATTTTGGACCCACGGTAACACGGACGGCATCGGCGATCAGCGCCGCCCCACGAAGCACCTTCTCGCGCGCTTCGGAGCGAAACAGAATGTGTTTGCTGCTCATGTGCACACCACCTCATTACAGAACTGTACTTCTTTCAATGGACCTAATCCGTGACCGTCATCACACCGGTTCCACTTGAAGCCGGAACTCCACCAGCTTTTCATCGCCCAAGTTACATCCCCTCCACCTCGTGACAGCCATCACAGACGGCTGAGCTCCGCAATTTTTATGATTTGAAAAACTTTGAAGTACCAAAAGGAGAACACCATGAAAAGAGTTTCCATGCTCTCGTGTGCGTTGTTGGTGACAGCCGCGCTGGCTGTTTGGGGCTCCAAGGCGATCCGTGCCGATTC